>JACQXF010000004.1 GCA_016208855.1 Nitrospirota bacterium
AAATCTAGTTTTGTAAATATTCTTGCCACCTGAGTGACTCTTTGCAGCGCCTTTTGCCGGTATACATTACGAAAAATATATTGCCCTTCCTCTTTATCTGCTCGTATTTACTGCCCGCCGCTTTTCACCGTGAATTGCTGCTAACCTCTCTTTTTGCCATAAGTTTCTCTGAAAATATTTTCCCTTTCTTCCTTAAGCCCTGACAGCAAATCTTCAGGGGAAATTCCCGATGCTTTTAGCAGTTTTTTCATTTGCCTTCTTGCTTCATCAAGGTCAAGCCTTTTGGGTGTTATGATAATAGAATCTCCGACAGGGATTATGGAGACAATCTGCCCCTCTTCTATATGGCCCTTTTCACGAATTTTTTTTGGAATTGTCAACTGTCCCCTTGATTTTATCTCTGCAACCGAGACTTTTGATGCCTGCATTTATCCCTCCTGTCAAATTTTCTGATTTCAGATTATCAGAATTCAGAAAATATAGCAAGCAGTTTAGAAATGCAACACATTTTTCCTCCCTTACAAAAATCTGCTCCATGAGTCGGAGGACTGCTCTTGTTAACTTATTTTAACTTCTTGATTTTTAATTAAATTCTCCTTATGTTTTAAATCTTCCTATGTGATATAATTTTGTTAATCCAATTTACAAAGAGGTTAATATGAAAAAACTTCTTTTGTTCATATTTTTTCTATTAATAATATCGCCTTTTGCGTATCAGGCAGGGGGAAAGGAGATCAGCGAAATGATAAAAGATATTCATTGGCTCGGGCATGATACATTCAAGGTTATGGGTGAAAAGATAATCTACACAGACCCGTTTAAGATTAAAAACAAAGACAAAGCTGATATAATTCTTATCACTCATGAGCATTTTGATCACTGCTCGCCTGAGGATGTCAAAAAGATTCAGGGGCCTGATACGGTAATTGTTACAGTATCAGACTGTGCAAAAAAACTCTCAGGCAACATAAAGATTGTAAAGCCCGGCGATAAGATTACTGTTCAGGGCATTGATATTGAGGCAGTGCCGTCTTATAACACAAACAAGCAGTTCCATCCAAAGGCCAACAACTGGTCCGGCTACATATTCACGGCAAAGGGGCAGCGGATTTATATTGCAGGCGATACGGATTATATCCCCGAGATGAAGACTTTCAAGAATATTGACATTGCGCTTCTTCCTGTATCCGGCACTTATGTAATGACAGCAGAGGAGGCGGTAAAGGCTGCGCTTGATATTAAGCCAAAGCTCGCCATACCAATGCACTACGGCTCAATAGTCGGCAACATAAATGATGCAAACAGATTTGCAGAAGGACTTAGGGGAAAAGTTGACGTAGAGATATTAAGTGAAGAATAAACTTGTTTTGCTATTGCGCTGATGTTAGAGACCGAAGGGCTTCACGGCCTTATTACAGGCTCTCTTGGAAAAGAGATAATCCTTTTGCAGGATACTGACTCCACAAATACCGTTGCAGCCCGTCTTGCCGATGAAGGCTCCCCTCACGGAACCGTGATAATCGCAGAGACTCAAAGAGGAGGCAGGGGGAGGCTTGGAAGGAGCTGGTTCTCTACAAAGGGAAATATATATATGAGCATTATCCTTAAACCTGCTGTCAAGACAGAAGCCGCTGCGCTTCTTACATTGATGGCCGGCGTTGCCTGTGTCAGGGCGCTCGGAAGCACAACAGGGCTTGATGTAAGACTCAAATGGCCTAATGATATAGTTGTCGCAGGCAAAAAAATGGGCGGTATCCTTACAGAGACTAAAATCCTCGCTGACACCCTCCTCTTTGCTGTAGTCGGCATCGGCATAAATGTGAATATGCAGAGGGAAGAATTTCCTTCTGATATTCAGAGCCTCGCCACATCCGTAAAGGCAGAGACTAACAAAACTCAATCACTGCCCCTTATTATTTCAGAGATACTGAAAGAGACAGAAGCTTGCTATGAACTCTTTAGAGAAAACAAAAGAGATACCCTGCTTCAAGAATGGCGAAGACTCTCATCAACCCTTGGGAAGAATGTAAAAGTAACTATAGGTAAAGATATAATAACCGGTATCGCAGAGGACATAGATGACAAGGGGATGCTTTTATTGAGACTCCTGTCAGGGGAACTAAAAACAATAAGCAGCGGGGATGTAACCCTTCTTAGATAATGAATTTTATCGCAATTGATATTGGCAACTCCTCAATAAATATAGGCTTTTTTACTAAAGGCGGACTTTTTATTCAAAAGATTGACACGAAACCCCTCTTACAAGCATCTGAATACAGCAGCCGTATTAATAATTTTATAAAAGAAAACCTTGTTAAAACTGCCTTTGAAGGATTTATAATATCCTCAGTAGTTCCGGGGCATACAGACATTATAAAAGAGGCATGTAAATTTATTATTGAAAAGGAGCCCTTGATACTCAGGCATAACTTAAAAACAGATATTACTTTTCAGATAAAAGAGCCTGCGGCTTTGGGCACTGACAGGATAGCAGCCTCGGTTGGCGCATGCAGGCTGTTTGGCGCGCCTGTGGCAGTTATAGATTTTGGAACTGCTACAACAGTTAACTTTATAGGCAAAGGGAATATATTTAAAGGTGGGACTATAATGCCGGGCATCGGGCTGATGAAGGCGTCTCTCTTTAAAGGCACTGCCCAACTGCCAGAGACGGATATTTCTGCCCCTTTATCGCCTCTTGGCAACAACACAGAGGAGAACATACTCTCAGGCATCATATACGGAACAGCAGGGGCAGTAGAAAGAATTATAAATGAAGTTGAAAAAAGAGAGGGAGAAGAATTTAAGGTGGCGGCTACAGGAGGCTATTGCCATATCCTTGCCCCTTTGCTTAAGAGAGTTGACTTTGTTGAATCAGCCCTTGTCTTAAAGGGCTTAAAATTTATATACGAAATGAATAAATCTTAATAGGGAGGTGTAAGTTATGAAGGTTGAAAGGATACTTTTCCCAACGGATTTCTTAGAGGGCTCCCGTCATGCCCTACCGTATGCTGTAGACCTTGCAAAGCACTATAATGCAAAGCTCTATATAGTGCATATTATTTATGATATCGCAAGGGCAACAGATTCCCACATTCCCCATGTATCAATGGACGAGCTGTACAAAGAGATGTATTCTTGGGCAGAAAAAGAGATAGATAAATGCTGTGTTGAGGAGATCAGAGGGCTGCCCAATGCAGAGAGAAGGGTCTCAAAAGGAGCCCCTTATGAACCTGAAAAACGCAAGAAGACGCTTCCTGTTGTAGAGAAGAAGGTCTTAAGGGGAATCCCCTATGAAGAGATAGTAAAGTTTGCTGCTGATGAGAAGATAGATATGGTAGTAATGGGCACTTACGGAAGAAAAGGACTTGAGAGAATGCTTTTTGGAAGCACAGCAGAAAGGGTGGTAAGAAAAGCGCCATGCCCGGTACTGACAGTCAGGACGCCAGAGCACAGAGAAAAATAGCCAAAAAGAGAAGGCCTCTTAAGGCATACCTTTCTGAAAACGCCTTTATGGAGCTCCTCCTCAGCTCGGCTGAGGTATTCAAGAAGGAATGCCTGGGCTATCTTCTGGGGTATCGCCTTGAGGACCGCTTTATAATAGAACATGCCTTCCCCCTGCAGTCAGCCAAGAGAAGGCCAAGGGGCGTGATGTTTCATCACAGAAACCATAAAAAGATAGAGCCCCTGCTTAGCAAGTTTGAAAAGCTCCAGATAATAGGCGACTTCCACTCTCACACCCAGTTTGGAGAATTAAAGGGCATACCAATTCCAAGCCCTGAAGACATAAAGGGGATGGAGGCTGAGGAGCTTTATATTATTGTAGCCATTAATGACCGTGAACAGAGCAGGCCATGGAGAGAGAACCGCGACGGCAACATATCAGGAAGCCTCGGGGATTTCTTTTTTAAAATATCTGCTTACTTTTATCCTCATGCTGACGCCGTTCCGCTCAGGGTGCGTATTTACTGCCCGTTCCCGCCAGGGGTGTAGTTTTGGAATAAGGTATAATTAAGCAGCAAAATGCAAAGAGCAAAAACCAAAAATGAATAAATACGATGCCATAATTATAGGCGCAGGGCCTGCAGGCTCTATTGCCGCAAGGACTCTTGCAGAGGCAGGGGTGAAGGTTCTGCTTACAGAAAAAGATTTTAAAAGGGTAAAGCCCTGCGGCGGCGGAACTCCGTCAACTTCGTTTAAAGACTTTAATCTGCCTGAAAGCGAAATCACAAAGAAAATAAAAACCATGTCTGTCATCTCTCCCTCCGGGAAGCGGATTGATGTATCAATAAAAGACGGCTACCTCGCAATGGTTGAAAGAGGAAGCTTTGACAATGCCCTTAGAAAAGAGGCAGTGAAAAAAGGCGCGGAATTAATGGAGGCAGAGTTTAAAAGATTAGAAGAAAGAGACGGGAAGATCTTTGCAACAGTTACAAATAAAGGCGGTGAAAGAACCATAACCTCTGACTTTCTGATTGCTTCTGACGGAGTAAACTCCCGTGTTGCCACTTCAATGGGGCTTGGGTCTTTGCCAGGGGTATATACAATTCAGGAAGAGATTCAGATAAAAGATGCTGAAAAATTTGACGGGCTTAATGCCTGTGAGTTCTGGTTTGGCTTAACACATGCGCCTAATTTTTATTCATGGGTCTTTCCTAAAAAAGAGTATCTGGACTTTGGCACAGGCGCAATTGACGGGAAAACTCTGGGGGGTCTTTTAAATAATTTTAAGATGCGCTACGGCGTAGGACATGCTGCAAGGCAGATTGTTTACAGGATACCTATAAGACAACGAAAATCCTTAGTCCACAGGCATATCCTCTTTGCAGGAGACGCAGGAGGGCTTGTAATGCCCATGAGCTATGAAGGCATATACTATGCTATGCGAAGCGGCAAAATGGCAGCAGAGGCGATCATTGCAGGCAAGCCAAAAGCCTATGAAAAAGAGTGGAACAAAAAGTTCCTGAGGCAGTTTAATTTTATGAGAAGGCTTCAGGGGTACTTCCTGAAGAATGAAAAGAGGATAGAGAAGCTCGTTGATTTGCATAAAAGGACTGGGGCGCAGGATGCGTCATTAAGGTTATGGCTTCATAAAGACGTCAAGGTTTCAAGCCTCTTAAGTTATCTGGGATTTTTTAAGCATATTTTAAGTTGAAGTTAAACCCTTATATAATTACCTCGCTCATCGGGCATCTTTTGATTCTTGGGATACTGGCTGTATTTTATCCCAAAGAAGAGGCTGCCTTCCCATTCTTTGATGTGGATATAGTGGACGAACTACAGGTCATTCCCCGCGCTTTGCCAAAACCCCTGCCCAAAACAGAAGTCCCGCACCCGGAAAAGAAGAGGCTGCCTAAAATAAAGAGCATAACCCCTCCTGATAAGACCCTGAGTCCCACTGATATTTATGGAGAAGGCACAAAAAAAGAGGGCGGCGGAGACGCGAAAAAATCAGAAGAAGCAGGAAGGCCGGAAGGGCTGACCAATTCAGATAGTTTATCCCCTGAGGCCTCTTTAGATAAAAAAGGGACAACCGCTCCTCCGCTGACAAAGAAAGAGACCCCAAAGCCAAAAGGCTTTTTATTTGATAAAGAAACGATTGAGAAGTTTGCAAAAAAAACGCCCTCTTCTGAAAAAGAAAAGGGCCTGACTTTTGATGAGGCCGAGTTTAAGCATAGAGGGTATCTCAGGATGTTAAAGGAAAAGATTGAGTCTATATGGAAATATCCGCCGGAGGCTGCAAGGCGCGGGATTACAGGAGACCTGTATATACGATTCTCCATAAAGAAGGACGGAGGCATTGCAGATGTAGAGCTTATAAGGACCTCAGGGCATAAAGACCTTGACGAGGCTGCCATTAAGGCGCTTAAAAACGGAGCTCCGTATTGGCCATTGCCGGATGATTGGGATAAAGACGAGTTTACCATTACAGGCCACTTCATCTATTTGCCCGGTTCATATTATGTTATGTAACCCATGCGATTCATAAATGGATATCGAGCGTATTCCCTGCAGCTTGCTACAGGGAATATCAATTTTCAATAATTTTTGTTGAATAATCAGTGGAAAAAGTGATTTGAATCACTTTTTTAAAATCTCTATCATTTAAAATCTCTTTAAGGGCTAAAAAAGAAACTTAAGGAGGGTTTAACATGGAAGAGATTATATTAAGAGGCTTAATATCAGTAATATTTGTAGGCTGCTTCCTTATGGCCTTTTCCGCAGCGCCAAGATAGGCTAATTTTTTAGGAGTACTGCGCCTCGTTTCATTCACATAGACCTTGCCGGGGTATTTGCTATAATTCATAGAGGGTAAGGTCTATGTCTGCTAATCTCTCCAAAATAGAGGTTGTTCATCGGTTCTTCTCAGGGACCGGCTTCTCTTATGACCGCGTAGTCACAATATGCACATTCGGGTTTGACAAATACTGGAAGAAAAAAATCATAGAGAAAATCCCCTTGAATTGCACCCGCATCATAGACCAGGCCTGCGGCACAGGCATTGTCACGCTTAAGATTGCACGTATGTTTCCCGAATGTCGTGTCATTGGCGTTGAACTTCGTGATGAGTACCTAAATATAGCCCGGGAAAAGGCAAGTGTGCTTGGGATAAAAAATGTAGAGTTCATTCTTGGCCGGGCAGAAGATGTGGCAGCAGAAGGAAATTACGACTGCATCACCTCATCATATCTGGCAAAATATGCCGAACTGGGAAGCCTTATTGCAAACGCCAAGAAGATGCTTAGGCCGGCGGTCTCATAATAATGCATGATTTCACTTATCCCAAAAATCCCCTGTTCCTTTCAATCTGGCAGGCATATTTTAAGCTCCTGCGAGGGATTGGAAGCAGATTTTATCTAGAATGGCAGACCGTTTTCTATGAGCTGCCTGCATTCATTAAACAGAGCCGTTGGATAGCCGAAGCCCTTTGTCTTTTAAAGGAGAACGCCTTCTCAGACATCACGAGCGAATCCCTCACTTTTGGAACCGCAGGCATTATTACAGCAAGAAAGCCGCAGGCATTGCCTTAGCAATAGACAAGCTTAAACTATACGGCAGCCCTCCAAAGCAGCAGGCTCACACCAAGCAGTATCACACCGAGGCTTATGCATTTAAGGATAGTTTCATACCGTTGTAAAAGGGCCTGCTCCCCGCTGCTGAGATTGGGCCAGCGCCGTTTAAGTTCCTTATACGGCCTGGAGGCCTTAATCTCTATCAGGCTGAAGAGGGCGGTTGAAAGTGATAGAATCAGCACAGGAATTGATATGCTGTTTGTCTGCATGACATAGCCTGCAAACACAGGCAGCGCACCCCAGGAAAAGGCAAACCAGCGGTCTGTATGAAACCTGCCTGAAAACCACTCAAGATTATAGGCAAAGACAAAAAAACCTTCCATAACGGCTATTATGAGAAGAAGGGGCACATAGTAAATCATATAATAAATTGCTATGCCGTAGGCAGCGGCAAGAGAGATAAGGGCTGCAAGCCAAAGCTGGGTTTTTGTAAATACCGTTCCCCATGGCTTTATCCCCTTGCTTCCAAGGGCGTCAAGGGCGTGAGCCGCAACTCCCAGTCCAAGCAGATAGATAATCACAATGGCTATAAGCCTCTCATAAGAGAGGCTCTCGGAAAGAAGGGAGCCCATCACAGCAAACGAGAGTACCATGCCTGTGTAAGGAAGAAAAAGAAGCCCTATTAAGGTTCTGAATTTGAGCGGCCCAAATTTCGGCACAAACCATTCAGCCCCTCTGTTAGGCAACCCGCTGTCAGCCGGGTTATTCATGTCCTTCGCCGCTATTAAGGGCAGAATGCTCAGACAGCTCCAAATCTATAAATGCGGATATCATCGAGCGATAGACCTGTTCAGCAACCACAGGGTCTGCGCCGAATTCCTTTGACAAGGCCGCAACATTTGCAATTACCTGCTTCACTCGCTGAGGGGCCCTCACATCATCGGTTGTCTGCTTAAATCTTGCCGCCTGCTTCACATAGCCCCCGCGCTCTGCAAGCAGCGCCACAATCTGGCGGTCAAGGCGGTCAATATTGGCGCGGACCTCTTCAAGAGAATTACAGTTAACAATGTTTGCCATAAGACGCTCCTTCCTACCCCCCCCTGTCAGCGGAAATCTTCATCTTAACGACAAAAACAGAAGTTAATAAGAAGATTGCATAAAACCCTCAAAAAAGCAAGCTGCCTTGACCGCAGATAATGTCTTCGTATACCCTATTGCTCATGAAGAGGCTTCTAAGGATCTGCTCTCTTGTAATCGGATTAATAATCCTGCTTTCATGGGCGGTTTATTCAGAGCCTAAAGAAGACGCCGTTGAAAAGATTCGAAAGAGGGGATATATCCTCTGGGGCTCTGATGCTGAAGGCGGAGCCCCGTATGTCTTTCCCTCGCCTAAGGACCCTTCAAGGCTCATAGGTTTTGAGGTTGACCTTGCCGAGGCTATTGCGCATGAATTAGGCGTTCAGGCGCGGCAGTCTCAAAATGCATGGGACAGCCTTATCCCCTCGCTTAAACGCGGCGACTTTGACATTGCAATAAACGGAATAGAGATAACGCCTGAGAGGAAACAGGAGGTGCTCTTCTCGCTTCCCTACTATATTTATACTGAGCAGCTTGTCGTGCGCAAAGAAGAAACAGCAATAAGGGGCATTGATAACCTTAAGGGAAAAAAGGCCGGGACACTTTCAGGGGCAGTGGCGCAGAATATTCTTGAAGGCATCGGAGGCGTGGATGTAAGGATATACTCAGGACAGGTTGAACCGTATGAAGACCTTGCAATAGGCAGGATTGATGCAGTTCTCCTTGACCTTCCAATCGCCGCATACTATGCAAAACCCAATCCAAAACTGAAATACGCAGGCGCGCCCGTCGGGAGAGGTTATTACGGGATTGTGATAAAAAAGGAGGATGAGGAGCTTAAAAAAGCGCTTGATGATATTCTTGCCAAACTCCTCCAAACAGGAGAGCTGAAAAGGATATATGAAAAATGGGATATGTGGAATGAGACACAGGAGGCCCTTTTTCAGGATATAAAGGGCTCAGAAACGCACCCGGGCATTGAGGAAAGCAGGAAGGCCCCGCTTCAGACATTCTTCCCGATGCTTATAAAGGGAGCGGGCATTACGATATTCATCTCTGTAGCATCAATGGCGCTGGCCGTCTCTCTCGGGTTGATACTTACCCTCCTCAGACTCTACAGCCGTCCGCCCTTCAGCTCACTGGCAACAGCATATATTGAGCTCTACAGGGGAACGCCCCTTCTTATTCAGCTTTACATACTCTATTACGGCCTGCCAAATATCGGCATATCACTGAGCCCTGTTGCTGCCGCATTCCTTGGGCTTGGCATGAACTATGCGGCTTATGAGGCTGAGATATACAGGGCAGGGATAATGTCTGTTCCAAAGGGACAGATGGAGGCTGCCTCTTCACTCGGGATGACAAAGACGCTGGCTTTAAGAAGGATTATCCTTCCGCAGGCGCTTAGGATTGCCACGCCGGGCATCACCAATGACTTCATTGCCCTGTTTAAGGACTCCTCGCTGGTCTCAGTCATCGCAATGGTTGAGCTGACAAAGACATACACCATACTATCAGCATCAACCCTCAGGTTCTTTGAGCTTGGCCTTATAGTTGCGGTGCTCTATTTTGCGATGAGCTACCCGCTGTCGCTGCTTGCGGGAAGACTTGAGAATAAACTGAAAGGCACGGCGTAGTATAAGGAAATGATAACAGTCAAAAGGCTTCATAAATACTACAAGGAACATCATCTCTTTAAAGGCATTGACCTTGATGTGAGGAAGGGGGAGGCAGTAGTCCTCATCGGCCCATCAGGAAGCGGCAAAAGCACGTTTCTTAGATGCATCAACGGGCTTGAGTATTTTCAGGAGGGGGAGATAGATGTTGATGGGATTCAGCTTCACTCAATAAACCGTTTGCACCCGGGCAAAGAGGATTTGGAAATCATCAGGCAGATACGGTTAAAGGCCGGGATGGTCTTTCAGCAGTTTAACCTTTTCCCCCACATGACAGTCCTTGAAAATATTATTGAGTCCCCTGTGCAGGTGCTTAGGATGGAAAAACACTCTGCAACTGAACAGGCCACAGCGATTTTAAAGAGGATAAATATGCAGGCAAAGGCGCAGAGCTTCCCGCATCAGCTCTCCGGCGGAGAGCAGCAAAGGGCTGCCATCGCCAGGGCGCTTGCCATGAAGCCTGAGGCTATGCTCTTTGATGAACCTACCTCATCTCTTGACCCTGAAATGGTAGGAGAGGTGCTTTCAGTCATAAAAGACCTTGTCAACGAAGGCATGACAACATTAATAGCCACCCATGAGATGGGCTTTGCAAGAGAAGTGGCAGACAGGGTGGTTGTCTTTGATAAGGGAGATATCTTAGAGACAGGGCCGCCGGAGAAGATATTTACAAACCCTTCTGCCGAAAGGACAAGAGCATTTCTCAGCAGAATTCTTATCCCATAGCCCTATTAACTACTATTTCTTTACCAGCTCAAGGTCAATAGAGATATTCACATCTTCTCCCACAACTACCCCGCCGCTTTCAATCGGGGCATTCCATGTCAGGCCGAAATCCTTGCGGTTTATAGTGGCAGTGGCTGAAGTCCCTCTTTTGATATTTCCCCACGGGTCTTTGACTGCCGCAGCCGGCTCCTCCATATCAAGGGTCACCTCTTTTGTGACGCCATGCATGGTAAGATCGCCTGTCAGCTTAAGCTTATTAGGCCCGGCCTTCTTTATGTTCTTTGAGACAAAGGTGATTGTTGGATATTTTGCGGCATCAAAAAAGTCAGGGCTTTTCAGATGCTCATCTCGTTTGGCTACCCCTGTGTTAATGGATGCTGTTTCAATGGATGCTGCAAACTTTGACTTTGTTATATCCTTGTCGTCAAGCGTCGCTGAGCCGCTGAACTTGCCAAATGTCCCCCTCACGTTTGAGACCATCATGTGGCGCACCTTAAACTGTATTGTGGAATGGTCAGCGTCAATGCCCCAGTCAGAGGCAAGGCCGAGCGCCGGCAAAACCGATATTAAGGCAACTGCAAAAACTATGATTAAACGTTTCATTTTCCCTTCTTGGTTTGTGATACCCTGCTTTATTTCCTGTCTTAATCTAAATTAAGGCTGTGCAGTGATTATGTCAAGTATGCACTTTGAGGCAAGCACATGGGCGAGAAGAAGCGACCTGATTCCTGCTTGCAGTTTTCCTATGTGTAGTGTATTGTAATACAGGAGGTGTATTATGAGAACCGTATTATCCGTCAGCCTTCCGGAAAACATGTCCAAGGAACTGGACAGACTTGCCAAAAGCACAGGCCGCAATAAAAGCGATATTGTTAAAGAATCCCTCAGCCTGTTTTTATGGGAAATGAAGCTCAAGGCGGTTCAGAAAAGACTCGGTCCAAAGGCAAAGAAACTCGGGATAGTTAGTGAAGAAGATGTGTTCAAAGCATTTTCATGAAAGTCGTATTTGATTCAAACGTTCTTATTGCAGCACTCATCACTGAAGGGATCTGCTCGAAACTGCTGCACAGGGCGCGCACCGGAGAATTCTCACTTGCCTCATGTCCTTTCATCATTAAAGAAGTTCGGCGCATCCTCTCCATGAAATTCCGCCTTGCAAATGGCGAAATAGCATCAGCAATGGAGCCTGTCACTGAAGCGGTCGGTCAGATCATTGAACATAACCTGAAAATCAAAGGCGTCTGCCGGGATGCCGATGACGATAACATTCTTGCCTGTGCATTGGCTGCGAAGGCTGAATATCTGGTGACAGGGGATGCCGATCTTCTGGAACTGAAGAGTTATCAGGGCATCAGGATTATAACGCCGAGGGACTTTGAGGCGTTGTTTCTATAGCCACCTGCTTCCGGCAGGGACAGCCCAAGCCCTACATCACGGAAACTAAGTTTATGAAAAAGAAATTCCTCGCCCCTGCCTGCCTTGCTCAGGAGCGTCTCTACTCTCTGAGCCTTGCGGGTATCATCATTTACAAGATATCTGATGAGCAGGTTCGTATCGATAACAATCCGTTTAGTCTTATCCACTCTGAGCGCCCCTTTTCCCGACATATTCTTTTGCCTTCTTTCTCATCTCCTCAAAGTCAGCATGCTTCTGTCTGCCCTTCAGAACCCCTTTGAAATCCTGAAGCGTTTTTGCGGTCTTGACAACAAGCCGTTCTGCCTCTTTCTCGAAGATTACGATGCTGCCAGTCTGGATATGGAGCAGCTCCCGAACCTCCTTCGGCGCAGAAGTTGTTTCTCTCAATAAAGAAGGGCAATAACTTCAGATAAACAAAAAGGGGCTGCTTTCGCAGCCCCTTTAATAATATTGCATGGCGTCCCCAACGGGATTCGAACCCGTGTTACCGCCTTGAAAGGGCGATGTCCTAGGCCGGCTAGACGATGGGGACATATGAGTCGCCTGGGATTCGAACCCAGCACACCCGCCTTAAAAGGGCGGTGCTCTACCTAATGAGCTAGCGACTCTTTAAAACCTGCTTATAAATAATTGAGCAATCTTCAGCAGGCACGAATGCCTGAAAAGGATTTGCGCAACACCTTTGCATAGCAAATCGCTTTAGTTCTCAGTAAAATTAAAAAGGTATTTTAAGCCAATCCTACAGATAACTTCAAGCCCTTTACCGCTTATAGCTTAAGACGGGGTTTCTTAACAATATAGTCTCGCTTCTTCTTTGGCCGGTGGATATTAAATCAACCTTTATATTTAGCGTATCCTCTATGTAGTCAATATATGCCCTTGCCTCTTTTGGAAGGTCCTTGACCCTCTTTATGCCGACTGTATTTGTTCTCCATCCCTTAAGCTCTTTATACTGAGGCACGATGTTCTCAAGGGCTTTTACAGAGTGCGGCATATCCAAAAGCCTTTTCCCGCTTCCTCCGTCTTTATAGGAGACGCTCACCTTTATCTTTTCAACACCGTCAAGCACATCAAGCTTTGTAAGCGCAACGCCTGTAAATCCGTTTATCCTTATGGCATGCCTTAATGCCACTGCATCAAGCCAGCCGCACCTGCGGGGCCTTCCTGTTGTTGCGCCGTACTCGCCGCCCCGCTCCCTGAGCATCTCCCCAAACTTATCCTTAAGCTCGGTTGGAAAAGGCCCTTCTCCAACCCGTGTTGTATAAGCCTTCATAATTCCAAGCACGCCGTCTATCCTTGTAGGCGCAACGCCAAGCCCTGTGCACACACCGCCCACAGAGGCGCTTGAAGATGTCACAAAAGGATATGTGCCGTGGTCAACATCCAGAAGCGTGCCCTGTGCGCCCTCAAAGAGGACTTTTTTGCCTTTGTCCATCAGATTATTTATAAGCACGCCTGTATCTGCAATAAAGGGCGAGAGGTATTTGGCATGCCTCATATACTCTGAATATATCTTCTCGGCGCTTATGGTGTTAAGCCTGTATTTGTTTTTTAAGAGATAGTTTACCTCTTCAAGGTTGGCCTTTAGCTTGTCTTTGAATGTCTTTGAATCTAAGAGATCCCCGATTCTTATGCCTGCCCTTGCCATCTTGTCAACATAGGCAGGGCCGATGCCCCGGCCTGTAGTTCCTATCTTTTTTGAGCCCTTCAGCTGCTCGCTTTTTTGATCCAGTGCCACGTGATAAGGCATTATCACATGGGCATTTTCACTTATAAGGAGGTTCTTGCCTGCGTGTATCCCGCGCTTTTTAAGCCCTTCTATCTCATCAATAAGCGCTTTCGGGTCAATAACAACGCCGTTTCCAATAATGCAGGGCTTGCCTTTATGCAGTATCCCTGAGGGAATAAGGTGAAGAACAAACTTCTCATTGTTTATAACAACCGTGTGCCCGGCATTGTGCCCGCCCTGATACCTTGCTACAACATCCACGCCTTCTGTAAGGAGATCAACAATTTTTCCCTTTCCTTCATCGCCCCACTGTGCGCCGACAACTACGATATTAGCCATATCTTCTCCTTAAATCCTAAATCCAAAGCACTAAACCCTAAACAATAACAACTTCAAATGACCAAAATCTAAAACAATATTAAATATTCTAAAATTTGATATTGTTTGGGATTTAGATATTAGAATTTAGAATTTCTTCTTTAGGCGTTATTCCCCTTCCATAATTTCTAACAAGAACTCGCTATACAGGCAGATGTATCTGTTTTACTGAGAGGACATTTGGAAGTTTTTTGATCTCTCCGAGGATTTCCTTTGATACTGTAGCATCAACGCTTACAACTGATATTGCGTTGCCGCCTGAGCGCTCTCTTCCAAACTGCATCCTTGCAATATTAATATTATTTTTTCCAAGAAGCGTGCCTATGTTTCCTATTACGCCGGGCTTGTCAACATTAAGCACTACGAGCATCTCTCCCTCCGGCACAACCTCTACTGTAAATTCGTCTATCTTTATTATGCGCGGGTCTTTTTTGCCGTAAAGCACGCCTGCAGCCACATTCTCTTTTGAGTCAACCTTTACCCTGACTACCAGCGTGCTGTGATAATCTCCTGCGTCCTCTGTGGTAATCTCCTTAATCTCAATACCCCTTTCTTTTGCAATCAAAGGCGCATTTACAAAGTTTACAGTCTCCTCAAGAATAGGGGTGAGTATTCCTTTTAAGACTGCTGTTGTAATTGGCGCAAGCACCAATTCCGCAACCTCTCCCCTGTATTCCACTGTAACTCCGTTAATTCCTCCCTCCAGCGTCTGGCTAAGAAAACCTCCAAGCCTCTCCCCAAGGGTTATATATGGCTGAAGCCTTGGAAGCACATCAGCCGGCACCGAGGGGAAATTCACCGCATGCCTTATTGTACCGTGCACAAGATAATCAACTATCTGCTCTGCAATGGCTGTTGCAACATTCTCCTGAGCCTCCTCTGTTGAGGCTCCAAGATGCGGAGAGCACACTACATTTTCAAGTTCCAAAAGCGGGCAGTTTGTTGGGTCAGCAGGCTCTTTTTCAAAGACATCAAGGGCTGCCCCTGCAACCTTGCCTGATTTAATGGCATCATATAAGGCCTTCTCATCTATGATTCCGCCGCGGGCTGCATTAATAATCCTTACGCCGTCACGCATCATTGCTATGCGCTCGGCATTTATAACATGCCTTGTCTCATTTGTCATCGGCGTATGAATGGTGATAAAATCTGCGTTTTTTATTAACTCATCAAGCGTGACTGCCTTTATGCCAAGCGCCTTTGCCTTCTCTTCGCTCAGATATGGGTCATAGGCTAAGACATTCATTCCAACACCCTGCGCTATCTTTGCAACATGGCTTCCGATGTTTCCAAGCCCCATTACCCCAAGATTCTTATTATAAAGCTCAACGCCCATGAATTTTTTCTTTTCCCATTTCCCCTGCTTCATGCTCGCTGTTGCCTGAGGAATCTGTCTTGCCATTGAAAACAAAAGGGCAACTGTATGCTCTGCAGTTGTTACAGTATTGCCACCCGGGGTGTTCATCACAACAATGCCGCGCTTTGTGGCCGCAGCCTTATCCACATTGTCAAGGCCTGAGCCTGCGCGGCCGATGACCTTAAGTTTCTTTGCAGCCTCTATAATTTCGGCGGTTGCCTTTGTAGCGCTTCTCACTACAAGGGCATCGTATTTGCCTATCTCTGCCTTAAGCTCCTCAGGCTTAAGCCCTGTCTTTACATCAACCTCAAGGCCTGCCTTTTTTAAGATCTCAATTCCTTTTTCTGATAAGCTGTCACTTACAAGGACTTTCATAATCTTTTTTCCCTTTGCTAAGAGTTTTTCTTTTTAAAATCTGCCATAAACTGAATAAGCGCATCCACGCCTTCTTCCGGCATTGCATTGTATATACTTGCGCGCATACCGCCTACGGAGCGGTGTCCCTTAAGCTCCTTTAGCCCTGCTCCCTTTGCCTCATCCAAAAACTTTTTATCAAGCTCAGGGTTAGCGAGCGTAAAAGGCACATTCATCCATGAACGGCATGAAGGCTCTACCGGATTTTTATAGAAAGAGGAGTTATCTATAAAGTTATAGAGTTTCTCCGCCTTTCGCCTGTTAATCTCGGCCATTGCCTGAAGCCCGCCTTTTTGCTTAATCCATTCAAATACAAGCCCGGCTATATACCAGCCGTACGTAGGGGGCGTATTATACATAGAGTCATTCTCAGCATGAATTTTATAGCTAAACATTGTGGGTGTGCCTGCTAAAGGCTCCCCTATAAGATCTTCGCGTATAATCACAATGGTTAATCCTGCAGGCCCGATATTCTTCTGCGCGCCTGCGTAGATAAGGCCGAATTTAGAAACATTCAGGGGTCTTGAAAGTATTGTGGAAGACATGTCAGCAATCAAAGGCACGGCTCCAACATCAGGTATATTATGAAACTCCACCCCTCCTATTGTCTCATTTGGTGTGTAATGCACATAGGCAGCTTCAGGGTTAAGCCTCCATTCCGGCCGCGGCGGGATATCTGTAAAATTTTTTGCCTCGCTCGTTGCTGAAATATTTACCTTACAGAATTTTTTTGCCTCGCTTATCGCCTTTTTTGACCACTGCCCTGTATTTATATAGTCAGCGGTATCTTTACCCCTTAATAAATTCATTGCAACCATGGCAAACTGACTTGATGCGCCGCCCTGAAGAAAAAGAACCTTATAATTAGCAGGTATTGACATTATCTCTCTTAGGTCTGCCTCTGCCTTTTGAGCAATGGAGACAAACTCCTTGCCCCTGTGGCTCATCTCCATTACAGATGTGCCGCTTCCATTCCAGTCAAGCATCTCTTGGGCTGCCCTTTCAAGCACCTCTTTCGGAAGTACTGCGGGCCCGGCGCTGAAATTATATACACGTGAAAAGTATAAGTTATGTGGATCTTTTGTTGATAATTATTACAGATGTTTCAAGTTTAAAAGCGTATCATTTTAGGTCTCTTTTGTCAAGAATGTATTAGTAAGACTATCAAGACAATATCAACATCTCTTTTCTTTTATTATTCAACTCATTTTTATATAATTAACAAATCCAACAAACAATATTACTCCTACTTAAAGTCTTTTATATTTAAAAATATAATAATTAAAGAAAGATAAGGATATGGATAAAAAGATAAGGGACTCGATAATAAAAAATATCTACAATGTAAATCTTAATGTAAAGAAAAATGAAAAAGTTCTGATTTTTACAGATGGCCATAGCAAAGACTTAACTCAGATTACAAAACTTATTGCAACATTCGGGAAGAGTTTCACAGATAAGGTTATATATACTCAATACAAAGAAACAGGAGGCCCCGGGATAGAGCCGCCTGAATCTCTATGGATAAAGGCATTTGGAAAAGACGCTGTAAAAGAGCTTAAGAGAGAAAAACTCCTCACACCCCTGCTTAATAAGAAAATAGACGATATTCAGTTAAAAAAGATAGAAAAAATCATAAAAAAATTTAAAAAAGGCGCAGTCAACACTGTTATAGCCCTTTCTCATTACTCCACAACCCACACAAGATTCAGGAATCTTCTTACAAATATATGCGGCGCAAGATACGCAAGCATGCCCCTGTTTGAAGAGTCTATGCTTTATAGCGCAATGAATGTCAACTATAAGGAGATACAGAAGAGGACAAAAAAGATAACAGAAACACTAAATAAGGCAGAGGCTATTGAGATTAAAACCCCAAACGGAACGCACATTATATTTTCAAAGCATGGAAGAGACGCAAAGGCAGATACAGGAATTATTACAAAAAAAGGCACTTACAGCAACCTCCCTGCAGGGGAGAGCTTCTTTGCCCCCCTTGAAGGCACTGCAGAGGGAAGGCTTGTGCTTGAATGGGCGCCTACAAGGAGACTTAAAAACCCGGTAGTACTTGATGTTAAACAAGGAATGGTAGTCAGGATAAAAGGCAAAGAAGAATACGTAGAGTTTCTCAGGAAGAAACTCTCTGAGAGGCGTGACAATGCAAACATTGCAGAGCTTGGCATAGGAACAAATGATAAGGCAGCAAGGCCTGATAATATCCTTGAATCTGAAAAGATCCTTGGAACCATACACATTGCCCTTGGAGACAACAGCTCTTTTGGCGGCAAGGTAAGCACGCCATTTCATCAGGACTTTATATTTTTTAAGCCTACGGTAAGGATTGTTTATAAGGATAAAAGCAAAAAGCTGCTTATAAAAAATGGCGTGTTATAATTTTCTTAATGGAGCTTACTGAAAATGCCGTCACAGTCATAAGAAGCCGCTACCTGCTTAAAGACGCAGAAGGACGTATAAGGGAAACCCCTGAGGAGATGCTTAGGAGGGTTGCCGGGACAGTTGCATCATCTGAAGCCCTTTACGGAAAAGACCGCGGAGAGTGGGAGAAAAAATTCTATGACATAATGGATAACCTTTTGTTTCTTCCAAACACCCCCATGCTTATTAACGCAGGCAAGGAGCTTGGGCAGCTTGCCGCCTGTTTTGTCCTTCCCGTAGATGATTCCATGAAGAGCATCTTTGATTCTCTTAAAAACGCTGCGCTTATACTGCAAAGCGGAGGCGGCACAGGTTTTTCCTTCTCAAAACTAAGGCCAAGGGCTGATATTGTGAAATCAACAGGCGGCATCGCCAGCGGACCGGTTTCATTTATGAGGATATACAACACAGCCACAGAGGTCATAAAGCAGGGAGGCGCAAGAAGAGGCGCCAATATGGGAATCCTCAGGGTTGATCACCCTGATATTTTGGAGTTCATCAGGATAAAGAGAAATGAGAGAGAGCTCACAAACTTTAATATCTCGGTTGCAGTGACAGACGCCTTTATGAAAGCCCTGAAGAATGATTTGGAGTATGACCTGATAAACCCGCGCAGCGGCAATGTCTCAGGCCGTCACAAGGCAAAAGAGGTCTTTAAGGAGATAGTAGAGAGCGCATGGGAAACAGGGGACCCCGGGCTTATATTTATTGACAGGATAAACAGGGACAACCCCACTCCTCATATAGGCACAATAGAAAGCACAAACCCCTGCGGGGAACAGCCGCTTCTGCCGTTTGAGGCATGCGTGCTCGGGTCAATAAATTTGGCAAAAATGCTAAAAGATAGAACACAGAGCACAGAACATAGAGCACAGACATATGAAATTGACTGGCCGCTTCTTGCATCTATTGTGAAGATAACTGTTAGATTTCTTGATAATGCCATAGATGCAAACAGATACCCTGTCCCTGATATAGAGAAGATGCATAAAGGCAATAGAAAAATAGGGCTTGGCGTTATGGGCTGGGCTGACATGCTGATAAAATTAGGCATAAGGTACAACTCTAAAAAGGCCTTTAGCCTTGCCCGCGAGGTGATGAGCTTTATACGCGACAATGCAAGAGAGGCCTCTTCAGCTCTTGCGAGGGAGCGGGGTGCGTTTCCAAATTTCAAGGGCTCTATTTATGATACGCCTGAAATTAATGCAAAAGGCGGCCTAAGAAACGCGACCACAACAACCATTGCGCCTACGGGCAGCCTCTCTATAATTGCAGGCTGTTCAAGCGGCATAGAGCCCCTCTTTGCAATAGCCTATCGCAGAAAGGCGGTTGATACAGAACTTCATGTAATACACCAGTATTTTTTAGAGGTTGCAAAAGAGCGGGGATTCTACAGCCCTGAACTTATTGAGAGGATTACCAAGCAAGGCACGTTAAGGGGCATTAAGGAGGTTTCGCAGGATGTGAAAAGATTGTTTGTCACAGCCCATGAGATAGCTCCTGAGGAGCACATAGAAACTCAGGCAGCCTTTCAGGAGTTTACGGATAATGCCGTATCAAAGACTATTAACTTAAGGCAGAGGGCCTCAAGAGAGGATGTGGGGCTGGCATTTATGCTTGCCTATGAGAAGGGATGTAAAGGCATCACTGTATTCAGGTACGGCTCCAAAGGAGGGCCTTTAGTGAAGTTTGAAGAAGGGGATTAATACCCTTCTCTATATTTATTTTTCAGCGCCTTTTCCACTGCCTCCGGCACAAGTCCTTTAACAGAGCCCCCGAATGATACAACCTCTTTAACCATTGTAGAGCTTAAAAAAGTATACTCCTCAGAAGGCATCATAAAGACAGTCTCTATGTTTGTATCAAGCCTCCTGTTCATAAGCGCCATCTGAAGCTCATACTCAAAATCTGACACGGCCCTGAGCCCCCTTATTATGGCGGTTCCCTTTCTCTGCTTAACATAGTCCACCAGAAGCCCTGTAAAAGCCTCTACCCTGGCTTTTTTAAATTTTTTGACAGAGGAAGTGATGAATTGAATTCTCTCCTCAAGAGTAAAGAGCGGCTGTTTTCTTGGAGTCGGGGCAACAGCAATTATTACCTCATCAAAAATCTTAATGGTTCTCTGGATGAGGTCTATGTGCCCGTTGGTAATAGGGTCAAATGTCCCAGGATATATAGCCCGGCTACTCATTATCAGCCTCCTTATATAGAGTTAACACAGTATCGCCATATCTGTAGTCTCTTAAAAGCCTTAACCTGCCAAATTCAGCGGGTAGATTTTTTTTAACAAAATGTTCAGCCACCAAAACGCCGCCTTTGGCAAGCAGCCTTATCTGTCCGAGCATGTTTAATGCCTCTGTTATCTCGGCAGTATGATATGGCGGATCAAGAAATATTATATCAAATACCCTGCCTTTTAGCTCCCTGTCTGAAAGGCAGGCGAGGACCTTTTTTGTTATAACCAATGACTTATCTGACAGCCTTAAGGCCGTAAGTTTCTGCTTTATATCCTCAGCATAATCCCTGCCTGCCTCAACAAATACTACTTCCTCTGCCCCAAGCCTCAGGGCATCTATCCCTATGGCGCCTGTTCCTGCATAAAGGTCAAGGAAAGAGGCCCCTCTAACTTTATCTCTCAGGATATTAAAAAGGGCCTCTCTAACCTTTGCGCTTGTAGGCCTAAGAGACTTATGCGATGGCAGTTTCTTCATTTGACAAGGGAATAAATGTTATGTGATAATTATTCATCTTTTATTCATAATCCTGTATTATTATACTTTCAAATAAAAAATAAACTAAAGGGAGGTGGGAATACCGCTAAAGAGCAGAAAAAAACAATTATTGACTTTAAGCGAATCTATTTAATTAAGTTAAGGAGGGGTTGTATGAGAATATTGAGAATACTTATTGTGCTTTGTGTTATGGCAGTGATGGCGCTTCCTGCATATGCAAATGATGCAGAGCTTGCCGCAAAGATAAATACTGTGTTAAGCAAAGGCCAGGAAAACGGCAATTACCTTGTAGGAGCAGACGATGTCTATATGTGGATAAAGATGAAGAAGACAGACTTTCAGGTTGTTGATGTCAGAGTCCCTGCTGATGCAAATATGTTTAAGGCCGGACACATTCCCGGCGCTATCTATATCCCCTATGATGAGATAGCCAAGCCGGAGAATCTTAAAAAGCTTCCAAAAGACAAAAAGATAGTTCTTGTATGTCACGCTGGTATGACAGAGATATTGCCTTTAGTTCCCCTTAGACTGCTGGGATATGATGCCTATGCTATGATTCTTGGCATGTCAGGATGGCAGAAGGATTATCCTGCTGCTGAATGGCTGAAAGGAATTTTAGAGGCGCCAAAGACAAAAAACTATCCGATTGAAAGCGGACAATAAAAAAATTATAAAGGAGGATTAAGAACAATGAAGAGCGTAAAAATATTAATAGTAATGATAGTCGCAGCAGCCTTTTTAGTGGCAGGAGTAAATGCCTTTGCCGATAAGGCAGCAAAACCGGCAGCAAAGGCAGCTTTTAAATGGACACCGACAAAGGCAGGCGCCACAAAGGCAGAAGCGCCAATAGGAAAGGCAGTGATGTGTCCTTTTGAGTTTTCCGGTATAGATGCCAAGGCCACAAAGAAGGTAAAGCTTTCCATAAAGGATGAAAATATTGCAAAGATGGGCATTGTTATAGATAATGAAGAGGTGGATGTAAAGGACGGCAAGGCAGCAGCATCCGCTATGATCTCAATTGCAAAGGGCACAAAGCAGGGCAGCTATGACCTTACAATCGTTGCAAAAGACGCAGCTACAGGAGCAGTAATAGGCGAGGGAGTCATCCCTGTTCAGGTTATTGCTAAAAGCGCAGTCGGCTGCTAATAACATATTAGTAGTAAATAGTTAGTAGTTAAGGGCTGGGATATGCAGCCCTTAACTATTTTTATTAGTAGATGCTTATCCTACAGATTCCCTGTCCCGATGTTTCGGGACAGGGAAGATCAAATTCAGGGGGTAGTAGAGATGGAAGAACAGCTGCAGAATATGTCCATGCTAACAGTTATTTCAGGATTGCTTATTGGGCTTTTCTTTGGATTTGTACTTCAGCGGGGCAGGTTTTGTGTAAACACCGCCTTTAGAGACGTTATCTTCGTAAAGGACTTCACAATGTTTCGCGCCTACATCCTTGCATTGCTTGTGGTGACTATAGGCGCAAATATTCTTGAGGATATGGGATTTATTTTTGAGCTGAGAAGGCAGGAGTTTGCCCCTCTGGCAAACATATTGGGCGGTTATGTCTTTGGTCTGGGCATTGTCCTTGGAGGCGGATGCGGAAGCGGCATACTCTATAGAACTGGTGAAGGGCTCATGGCTGCATGGGTCGCGGTATTTGGATTCTCTTTCGGTATTATGATGACACTGCACGGAGTTTTAAATCCTATATATGTTTTCTTAAGAAGCTTTAAATTATCAATTGCCGAAAAGCCTAACCCTGCCCTTTGGGATATATTTGGAAGCATGCCTATGCAGATAGCAGGCAAAGAAATTGACCTTATGAAGTGGATTATTATAGCGCTTCTTTCTTTAGCAGCAGCAATTTTTGTTTTTAAAGGCAAACCATTCAGCCCCGGTAAATCAAGAGGCTTTTCATGGTCATTTACAGGGCTGCTTGTCGGCATACTGGCTATCGCTGCATGGTGGGTCTCTGACCTGCTTGGCGGAGGCGCAAGGGGGCTTTCCTTTACAGGACCTCTTAAAGAAGCCACTATGACCCTTCTCACAGGGGAGGCGCGGGCAAATGATACTATGTATTTGCTTGGACCTTTTAAGACTACATGGGCTGCTCTTTATGTAGTTGGGGTGCCGTTTGGAGCATATCTCAGTGCAAGGATATTAAAGGAGTTTAAGTGGAAGACCCCTCCTGCCGAGGAGCTGCTTACCGTGTTAGGAGGCAGTCTCTTAATGGGAATAGGCGCTGCTATAGGCGGAGGCTGCAATGTCGGACAGGGGTTGACAGGATTTTCGAGTCTGGCAATCTCCAGTATTACAGCCACAATATTTATAATACTTGGCAACTGGACAATGGTTTACTTTAAGTTTATAAAACCAATGCAAGACTAAGAGGGTTGTCAGATGATAGAATTCAGAATACAGCAGTCGGAATAAATTTTATGCTGAATTCTGGCTCCTGACTACTGTATTCTATAACTCAAAAGGGCCGCTCTATACGAGCCTGTGGCTATGTTCTAATTATTTTGGTTAACAGTGTTTAAAAGCAATGTCTGAATGCAAGATAGACAGGGTCATTGATGTAAAGGGGATTACGTGCCCAAAATCCTTAATAATCGCTACTAATACCCTGAAGTCAATGGCAAAGGGCCAGTGCCTTAAAATTATTTGCGGCGATGGCAGCATTAAGCACAATCTGCCTGCTGTCTGCAAAAAAAGCGGATTTACAATATTAGAGACAAAAGAGGAAGACGGCGTAGTAAGTTTTATTATCCAGAGATAGATTGCGAGGGGTATAAATGCTTAAAGGCGTGGAAGAAATAAGTTCAACTACAAAGAGACTGAAGATAAACATCCCATCAGACATTATAGAAGGGGAGATTATAAAGGCCTATGATAAGCTCAGGGCATCTGTAAAGATACCTGGCTTCAGGCCCGGCAAGGTCCCTCAGGCAATACTTGAGAAAAAATTTGCAAAAGATGTGCAGATGCAGGTTATAGAAAGGGTTGTGCCTGAGTATTATTCCAAGGCATTGCAAGAAGCAGAGATAGCCCCTGTTACATATCCAAATATTGAAGAGAAGCTTGAACTTGTAAGAAACCAGCCCCTTTCCTTTACGGTCACGGTAGAGGTAAAACCAAAAATAGGGAATTTAAAATATGAAGGCATTGAACTAAAAGAGAGAACATTCTCTGTGGAGGATGCCGAGGTGGAGTCAGCAATTAAGGGTCTTCAGGAAAGCAGGGCATTATTTCAGGTTTCAGAGGAGCCGATAAAAGAAGATGACATGGTGATTGTTGACTATGATGCCCTGGCTGACGGAGAGCCGGTTAAGGAGCTGTCGGCAAAGGGTTATCCGATAATTCTTTCTTATCAAGGGGTGCCAAAGGAGTTCAGTGAGGCGCTGCTTGGCAAGAAACAGGGCGATACAGCAGACGTTACAATGCACTTTGAGGATACCCATGCAAATAAGGCTGTTGCAGGCAAGGACGTCCTCTTTAAGGTTTCTGTAACAGAGGCTAAGAAGAAGGTATTGCCGGAGCTAAATGATGAGTTCGCAAAGGGCGTTGGCTTAAAAGATATGGAGGAGCTTAAGAAGAAAACCCATGATGACATATACAAGGGCAAGAAACATCAGACAGAGATGCAATACAAAAAGGAGCTTCTAAACCTCCTCATAAGCTCTCATGATTTTGATGTGCCGCCTTCTATGCTCAGGGAAGAGCTTGAGCTGCTTGTCTATAAGGCAAAGGAAGCGGCAAAGCGCAAGGGGGAAGCCCTTAAAGGAGAGGATGAGTTAAGGAAAGAGCATGAGTCTGCAGCGCGGGAGAATGTAAAAGGGGTCCTAATACTTGAGGCTATAGGGAGAAAGGAAAAAGTAGAGGTAACAGAGCAGGAGGTTAACAAGCTGATAGAGGAGATAGCAGAGGGATATAATATTTCTGTTGAAGAGGTAAAGAAGTTTTATTTAACGAGAGACGGCTCATTGGACAGCCTTAAGATTAAACTCTACGGTGACAAGGTTTTGGATTTTGTATTAGAGAAGGCAGCAGTAAAAGCAGCAAGTAGTGATTAAATTAATCTGTCATGCTGAATTTATTTCAGCATCTTAAATCAAATCTGAGATTCCGAACCAAGTTCGGAATGACATCAAAAAGGAGAATACATTGCCTCTGATACCAATAGTTATAGAGCAAACAGGAAGAACAGAGCGGGCCTATGATATATACTCAAGACTGCTTAAAGACAGGATTATCTTTATAGGCTCTGCTATAGATGATGCTGTTGCAAATACAGTTATTGCACAGCTGTTATTTTTACAATCCGAAGACCCTGACAAAGATATTCACTTGTATATAAATACCCCTGGCGGTGTTGTATCTTCAGGCCTTGCCATCTATGATACAATGCAGTACCTGAAGCCTGATATTGCAACTTATTGTTTAGGGCAGGCTGCAAGCATGGGCGCGGTGCTCCTTACAGCAGGCGCGCATGGAAAACGATTTGCACTTCCGCACTCCCGCGTAATGATACATCAGCCGATAGGCGGATTTTACGGGCAGGCAACAGATGTTGAGATCCATGCAAAGGAGATACTTAAGACAAAAGGGATACTAAATAAGATCCTCGCAGGGCATACAGGGCAGCCCATTGATAAGATTCAGGTTGACACAGAGAGGGACTTCTTTATGTCAGGCGGTGAGGCAAAAGACTACGGCATTGTTGACCAGGTTATAGCGATAACAAAAACCAAAATAAGGCTTTCCGGCTAATCTGATAGTACTCTAACTGTTTTTGTGAATAATATTGTTTATAATTTATTTAAGACGAAGTAATCTATATTTAGGAGTGTAGAGAAAAATGGCTAAAAAAGAAAATAGTCCTTTAAAGTGTTCTTTCTGCGGCAAGAATCAGGGAGACGTAAGAAAGCTGATTGCAGGCCCTGCAGTATATATATGCGATGAGTGCGTAGGGCTTTGCAATGAAATTATGGCTGAAGGTTTTGAGCCGTCATTTGACGTGTCGCTCACACCGAAGCTGCCGACACCCAAGGATCTGAAGAATTTCCTTGACGATTATGTAATAGGGCAGGAAAAGGCAAAGAGGACCCTTTCCGTAGCAGTGCACAATCATTATAAGAGGATAAACAGCCCCCAGGAGATAGGGGTTGAGCTGCAAAAGAGCAATGTTCTTCTTATAGGGCCGACAGGCACAGGCAAGACCCTGCTTGCTCAAACCATGGCAAAGATACTTGATGTCCCCTTTACTATTGCAGATGCCACGACCCTTACAGAGGCAGGCTATGTAGGCGAGGATGTGGAGAATATAATACTTAAGCTCCTTCAGGCTGCAAACTACGATGTAGAAAGGGCGCAAAGGGGTATTGTCTATATTGACGAGATAGACAAAATCAGCCGCAAAAGTGAAAATCCCTCCATAACAAGGGATGTCGCCGGAAAAGTGAGAATCCTTCCATAACAAGGGATGTCTCAGGAGAAGGCGTTCAACAGGCGCTCCTTAAGATTATAGAGGGCACTACCGCCAACATCCCTCCGCAGGGCGGAAGAAAGCATCCGCATCAGGAGTTTGTTCAGGTTAACACAACAAATATTCTCTTTGTAGTCGGCGGCGCTTTTGTCGGCCTTGAAAATATAATTCACCAGAGGGTGGGAAAAAAGACCCTCGGTTTTGGCACTGAGATAAAAAGCAGGGAACAGAGAAATGTAGGAGAGACCTTTGAAATGGTTCAGCCTGAGGATTTGATGAAGTACGGCCTCATCCCTGAATTTATAGGCAGGCTGCCTGTGGTTACAGTCCTTAACGAGCTTGACGAGCCTTCTTTAGTAAAGATACTTACAGAGCCGAGAAATGCCCTTGTGAAACAATATCAAAAGCTCCTTTCTTTTGACAATGTCAAGTTAAGGTTTGAGCCTTCAGCCCTTTCCGCAATAGCAAGGGAAGCCATAAAACGCAAAACAGGCGCACGGGGACTAAGGGCAATTCTTGAGGAGGTTATGCTTGATATTATGTATGAGATACCCTCAAAGAACAGCATCAGAGAATGCGTCATCACACAGGATGTAATCCTCAAAAAGGGAAGGCCGATTCTTATATACGAAAAAGAGGCTGAAACAGCATAAAGAATTATGCCCTACTTTTTCTTATGCCTTAGAGCATTTGAAAGGAAATGCCTGAATTTTTCTTTCAGATCATTATCCTTCAGGCTTCCAATTGTATCCTCTATATAGAGGGCGTCTTCCTCGGTCAGTTTGGAAACATTCACGGCGTCTTTCTCCTTGCCGAGATTTTCGTCTATCTTTCCAATCCGAAACCTTATCTCTTCCAGCTTATAGTGCCGGAGTTTTTCTAATATTTCTTGTTTGAAGAAGCCAAGGTGGTGCATCCACTGGGGGGTATCTACGACTACAAAGATAGTCTTGCCTTTTATGCTCTCAGGCGAGGTGTGGGCGGCAATGGTTTCACCTACATAACCTGCCCACTGTTTTTTTATTTGCTGAATTGTAAGCCCGCTTTCTAAGCCGTAACTCTTTAAGAGATGTCTTAGGAGGTTGCCAGCGCGCTGCATATAAAACTAAATTGCAATGACCAGTAAGTTTAGATATTGCTGTCTGATAATTGGTTGTCGTTGTTTATTAGACTGCTTTTGTTATAGCCCCGGAGCGCAGACAGCGGGTGCACACATAGACTCTCCTTATTCCATGGGGGGTCTGTGCCTTAATCCGCTGAAGATTTGGAGAAAACACACGCTTGGTCTTGTTATTTGCATGGCTTACATTGTTTCCGGTTATGTTCTTTTTTTCGCATATTGAGCAAACAGCCATCTCTAAAAACCTCCTTACTATCCTTCTCGATTCTCATTCTTTGAAAGATTGCAGAAAAACAGAAACTATGATACCATTAAACGAAACTTAACTCAAGCAAAATGAAAACAAGGGGATAAATTGGCGAAATTAAGGGTTTATGAATTAGCAAAGAGACTAAATGTCAACAGTAAGGATATTCTTACCGAGCTTCAGAAGCTTGGGGTTGAAGTTAAAAGCCACTCATCAGGCATAGAGGATAAGGTAGCCCAGAGAATAGCAAAGCTCTTTCTTGAGAAGGAAAAGGCAGAAAAAGCCGCCAAGGCAAAAAAAGAAGAAAAGCCTTCTTTGCCGGAACCGGCCGTAGAAATAAAGACCCCTGAACCCATAGAGGAGGCTGTACCGGAGACTGCTGCAGAGCAAGCCGCAGAGACAAAGCCGGCCGCTTTCGCCAAAGAGGGAGCAACAGCAGCAGAGGAAGAAGACCTTACTCTGCCGGACAGGTTCAAAAAGGATGTGGAGAGTGAGAAGTTTACAAAGTTCAAGGGCAAGCCAGGACTGCAGAAGGCCTTTGATACCATAAAGCGGATTGATGTAAAAAAGAAGTGGCCTGAGGTTGGCGGCACCCATAAAATACACGGTAAAAGACCATTTGAACATAAAACAGACACAAAAGAGCTCCCTCTTGCAACGCAGCCAAGAAAACGGGTAATTAAATTTCAGGAAGGAACAACACTCAGGGAGTTTGCGGAACTTATAGGGCAAAAAGTGCCGGAGCTGATCAAAAAATTTATGGAACTCGGCTATATGCCGACCATAAACCAGCCTGTTGATGCAGATGCAGCTCAGATTATTGCAGAGGCCTTTGGGATGAAGATTGAGCTGACACATGTTGAAAGCGAAGAGGTGTTCCTGAAGGAAGATGTTGATATATCAAAGCTTAAGCCAAGGCCGCCGATTGTGACAATCATGGGGCATGTAGACCATGGAAAGACAACCCTTCTGGATGCAATAAGGCAGACAAGGGTGACAGAGACAGAGGCAGGGGGCATTACCCAGCATATAGGCGCTTATAAGGTAAGACTCAAAGACAAAGAAATAGCCTTTCTTGATACGCCGGGTCATGAGGCATTTACCATGATGAGGGCAAGGGGTGCAAAGGTGACAGACATCGTTGTTCTTGTGGTGGCTGCTGACGACGGTGTTATGCCGCAGACAATAGAGGCGATTGACCATGCCAAGGCTGCAAATGTGCCGATTGTCGTGGCAGTAAATAAGATAGACAAGCCTGAGGCTAACATTCAGAGGGTCAGGAATGAGCTTGCAGAGCATGGCATAGTATCTGAAGAATGGGGCGGTCAGAACATTTTTGTGGAGGTCTCAGCAAAGCAGAAACAAGGAATAGGGAAACTCCTTGAAATGATACTGCTTCAGTCAGAAATGATGGAGCTTAAGGCAGATTATCAGAAGCATGCAAAGGCCACCATAATAGAGGCAAAGCTTGACAAAGGAAGAGGCCCTGTAGCCACTGTCATGGTCAACTCAGGGACCCTTAAAGTTGGGGACGCCTTTATAGCTGGCACTTTCGCAGGGAAAGTCCGCGCCCTTATTGATGACACGGGTCATAGAGTTCAGGAGGCGCCTCCATCAACGCCGGTAGAGGTTATCGGGTTTTCAGACGTGCCTAATGCAGGCGATATATTCGCAGTTGTAGAGGATGAAAGGCGCGCAAGGCAGATAGCCCTTACCAGATTTGAAAAACACAGGGCATCTCAGATAGCGGCTACGAAGAAACTCACGCTTGATGAACTCTACGGAAAGATAAAAGAGGGCGAAGTAAAGGAGCTTAATATAATTATAAAGGCGGATGTTCAGGGCTCTGCGGAAGCGGTCAAGGATGCACTTGAAGGGCTTAGCCACCCGCAGGTAAAGATAAGGGTAATCCATACAGGGGTTGGAGGCATTAATGAATCTGATGTCATGCTTGCAAGCGCCTCAAATGCGATTATCATAGGGTTTAACACAAGGCCTGACTTAAAGGCCTCTACTATCGCAGAGAGGGAAGGCATTGACATAAGGCGCTATAATATAATTTATGAGGCAATTGAGGATGTGAAGAAGGCCCTTGAAGGACTGCTTGAGCCTACCGTAAGAGAGAAGATTCTTGGAAGGGCAGAGGTTAGACAGCTTTTTCATATATCAAGGCTCGGCACCATTGCGGGATGCCATGTTGTTGATGGGACCATTACAAGGGCAAGCTCAGGGATGAGGGTGATAAGAGACAATATTATTATATACGACAGCAAGATAGGCGCCCTTAAGCGGTTCAAGGACGATGTAAAGGAAGTCCAGTCCGGGTATGAATGCGGCATACTTGTGGAGAATTTTAACGACCTTAAGGTAGGGGATATTTTAGAGAACTATCTTATAGAAAAGGTAGCAGCGAAACTAAGTTAAAAATTAGAAGTTAAGAGTTAAAAGTTTAATGCTGGTTGGTCTTCTTACAATAGATTTACACATACTTGAGGCAGACTCTCTTAAATCAAAGAGGTTTGTTATTAGGAGCCTTAAGGACAGGATAAAAAATAAGTTTAATGTTTCTGTTGCAGAGGTTGGCGGCGCAGACCTCTGGCAGAGAAGCGTTATAGCGGTTGCCTGCGTGTCTAATGAGACAAAGGTGATAAATCAGTCCTTCCAGAGTATCAGAGAGATGGTCTTAGGTATGCCTTCTGTAGAGCTGCTCAATTCGAGAGTGGAGATGCTATAATAGAAACTCTAAATCCAGAATCCTGAATTCTAAACAATATCCAAAATACAAACCAGTTTGAGGAAACATGCATCCATATAAACGCTCAGCAAGGGTAAGCGATCTTTTAAGGGAAGAGATAGCAGAGATTATAATGCACAAACTCAGGGACCCGCGTGTGGGTTTTGTTACAGTCACAGGGGTTGACGTGAGTGATGACCTGAGAAACGCAAGGGTTTATGTGAGCATTCTTGAAGAGGCCAAGCAGGAAGACACCCTTAAAGCCCTCAATTCTTCTGCCAAGTTTATAAGGGGAGAACTTGCCCACAGGGTAAAGATAAAGTTTATCCCGCAGCTTATTTTCAAGCTTGATAAATCAATAGGGTATGGCGCAAAGATAGACAGCATATTAAAGGAGATTAAATCACAGGAAACTACAGGAGAGGAAGATGAAGACACCGCCTAAAACACTTCTCAGGCTTATAAATGACAATAAAAGCTTTCTCATATTAAGCCATCTGCATCCAGAGGCAGACGCTGTAGGCTCAAGCATCGGCTTTGCGCTTGGCCTTAAAAAGGCAGGCAAAGAAGTATATGTTCTTAACAGAGATATTATCCCTGAAGTGACAAAATTTTTGCCTTTTTCAAATATCGTCAGCCAGAAGATTCCAAAGAAAGAGTTTGATGTCTTAATGCTGCTTGACTGTAATGAGATCAAAAGGACAGGGCTTAAAGAGAAGTTTGAAAAAGGGCTTGTTAAGGCAAAAAATATTGCTGTTGTTGACCATCATCTGCTTGATTCACCTTCAAGACATATAAGCTGGATTAACCCTGCTGCCTCGGCAACAGGAGAGCTTGTATATAAGCTCCTCAAGGCGCTCCGCATCCCCCTTGACAGTGATATCGCAACCAACCTCTATGCATCAATATTTACAGACACAGGGGGCTTCAGGTATTCCAATACAACTGCTGAAACACTGCAAATTTCAGCCAGCCTGATAGAGGCCGGGGCAGAGCCGTGGGAGATAACAAAGCAGGTATATGAGAGCTTTTCTTTTAACCGGTTAAGGCTTTTGACCCTTTGCCTTTTGACATTAGATAATAAAGACATGACAGCATCCATCACAATTACAAGGGACATGTATAAAAAGACAAAGACTACGGTAGAGGATACAGAGGACTTTGTAAACTATCCAAGAAAGATTAAGGATGTTGAGGTGGCAGTGCTATTCAGAGAAGATGAAAGGAACCTTTATAAGATAAGCTTTCGCTCAAAGGGCAGGGTAAATGTTCAGAAGGTAGCCCAGTCATTCGGCGGTGGCGGGCACAGAAACGCTTCCGGATGCGAGGTGAAAGGACCCCTGAAAGACGTTAAGAGAAAGGTTTTAGGGGCAGTGAGAAAAGCCATCAAAGAAGCCTGAAATAATCTCTGAGTTTAAATGGATTTTATAATCAACCTCAATAAACCAAAAGATATCACCTCTCAGGATGCAGTATCAAAGATCAAAAAAATATTAGGCGAAAAAAAGGCAGGCCATTGCGGAACCCTTGACCCCTTTGCAACAGGCGTCCTTCTTATATGCACAGGAAAGGCTACAAGGCTTGCAGCTTATTTCTCAGGGCTTGATAAGGAATATATTGCAGAGATGAAGCTTGGGGAGTCTACAGACACGCAGGACTTAACCGGCAAAGTTATAAAGAAAACAGACAGGATTGATATTACAGAGGCAGATATTAGGGATGCCGTCAGGTCTTTTGAGGGGCTGATACTGCAGAAGCCGCCCATGTTTTCAGCATTAAAGCATAAAGGCAAACCTCTTTATAAGCTTGCAAGAAAAGGCATTGATATACCGCGGGAGCCGAGAGAGGTCTATACTTATAAAATTGATATATTAGAGATTAATCTGCCTTTTGTTACCCTCAGGGTGCGCTGCTCAAAAGGCACATATATAAGGACTCTCTGTAATGATATTGGCGATAAGCTTGGCATCGGAGCCCATCTCTTTCAGCTTGACCGCGTGGCTGTGGGGCATTTCAGGATAGATGATTCCCTGTTAATTGACGAGGTTGACAGAGAGTCTATGGGAGAGACAAGAGGCGTCTACAGTATGGACAGCGCGCTTTCATGGATGCCTGATATAATGGTCAATAAATCTTCTGTAAAGAAGGTAAAAAACGGCAATCAGATAACTATAGAAGACTGCATTAATTTTCCTGCAAATCTAAAGGCAGCGGATAATATAAAGGTAAAATCCCCTCAGGGCGAATTCCTCGCAGTTGGAAGCCTCTCAGAAAGATATAAAGATACAGTTAAGATGGATGTTGTTTTTGCATAGGCTTTATTTAGCCCTCCTTTCTTTTTTTTGACAGCCTTCTTTCTCAAATTCCCTGAATATTATATAATCTATATCCATGAATAATGCGCCATCACAGCCCACGGATTTTATAAGAGAGATAATCAAAGAGGATATAAAAAACGGCAAGTATCAAAACCGTGTCCATACCCGCTTTCCGCCTGAGCCAAACGGCTATCTTCATATAGGGCATGCAAAATCAATCTGCCTGAATTTCGGCATTGCACAGGAGTTTAACGGCCTTTGCAATCTGCGTCTTGATGACACAAACCCCACTAAAGAAGAGGTTGAATATGTGGAGTCAATCAAGGAGGATGTGCGCTGGCTTGGCTTTGACTGGCAGGAGAGGCTTTATTATGCGTCTGATTATTTTGAGCAGTTGTATCAGTGTGCAGAAGAGCTTATTAAGATTGGCAAGGCTTATGTTTGCGACCTCTCTCCTGATGAAATCAGAGAGTATAGAGGGACTTTGACAGCGCCCGGCAAGGAAAGTCCGTACCGCAACCGTTCGGTTGAGGAGAACCTTGACCTCTTCAGACGCATGAGGGCAGGCGAGTTCCCTGACGGCTCAAGGACTCTCAGGGCAAAGATTGATATGTCATCAGGCAATATCAATATGCGCGACCCTGTCATATACCGAATACTCCATGCAGAGCACCATAGGACAGGCAATAAATGGTGCATATATCCGATGTATGACTATGCGCATTGCATCTCTGATTCTATTGAGAAGATAACGCACTCCATATGCACGCTGGAGTTTGAAGACCATCGCCCGCTGTACGACTGGATCCTTGCACAGATGAATCTCTATCATCCTCAGCAGATTGAGTTTGCCATTGCGGGAATCAGAAGGCGCGGTTATACGCCGGAGGCCATAAGGAATTTCTGCGAGCGCATAGGAGTGGCCAAGAGGGACAGCACAGTTGACATGGCGCTGCTTGAGTACTGTGTGAGGGAAGATTTAAACAAACATGCCCCAAGGGCAATGGCTGTGCTGAGGCCTCTGCGCGTTGTTTTGATTAATTATCCAGAAGATAAAGAGGAAGAACTTGATGCAGTAAATAATCCGGAGGACACTTCCATGGGCACAAGAAAGGTCCCGTTCTCAAAAGAGCTTTATATTGAAAAAGATGACTTCCGTGAAGACCCGCCAAAGGATTTCTTCCGCCTTGCGCCCGGCAGAGAGGTAAGGCTCAGGTATGCGTATTTTATAAAATGTGTGGATGTGATAAAGGATGGCGGCGGAGAAGTTGTAGAGCTTCGCTGCACTTATGACCCTGCCACACGCGGAGGCGATGCGCCTGACAAGAGAAAGGTCAAGGCAACGCTTCACTGGGTTTCAGCAAGGCATGCAATTAAGGCGGAGACAAGGCTTTATGAACATCTCTTTACAAAGGAAGACCCAAATGATGTGGAGGGAGGCAAGGATTTTAAGGATTATATAAATCCAAACTCCCTTGAGATTCTTAACGGGTGCATGGTTGAGCCAAGCCTAAGGGATGCAATTCCTGGAAGCAGATACCAGTTTGAGAGGCTCGGATACTTCTCTGTTGACCCTGACTCATCAAATGGAATGCCTGTTTTTAACCGCATTGTGACGCTTAAGGATACATGGGCAAAGATTGAGAAGAAGCAGAAGGCTTAACCAAAACATGAAATGAAAAATTTCATCACTAACCACCACACTGCAAATCTAAAAAACCGCCTAATAGAACTGATTAAAAAAAGCAATGAACTGAAGTTTTTGGTAGGCTTTTTTCATTCTTCCAAAATTAGAAGAAGATCAGGTAGTTCTATTAGCCAAAAACTCGCATGGAGAAGCGGGGGAAATAAAACAAGGAGAAGCTCGTTTAGTATAGATTAAATGGATAGCGAGCTTATTCCCTGCAGCTTGCTGGAGGGTCAAGCGAGCGAATATAATAATAAAAAAATCCTTACATTAGATTCCTTGCAGCTTGCTACAGGGAATATCAATTGTTATGGCAAAAATAAAGGATTTACCAAAACATAAGCGGCCGAGGGAAAAGCTGGCTGAAAAGGGGGCAGAGAATCTCAGCGATGCTGAACTGCTGGCAATCCTTATTCGCACTGGCAGGGCAGGCAAAAGCGCTTTGGATATTGCTAAAGAAGCTTTAAAAAAATATCCCTTATCAAAACTTTTGGCTGTCACAAAAGACGAACTTACAGGGATTAAAGGGTTGGAAGACACCAAAGCCATTACTATCAAGGCAGCACTGGAGCTCGGCAGCCGCGCTGTAGGTTCATTCAGTGATTCTCTGCCGGTTCTTGATTCTGTTAAGGCAGTAGTAGCTCAGCTTGCCGATTTGCGGGGCAAGCAAAAAGAATATTTTTTGGCGCTCTATCTCAATGCCCGCAAGCAGCTTGTTCATAAAGAAACTATCTCCATTGGTTCTATTACAGAAACTCTGGCCCATCCGCGCGAGGTGTTTGAGCCTGCAATTAGACATCTTGCCTCCTCAGTAATCCTTGCCCATAATCACCCTTCAAAAAACATGGAAGTGTCTGAACTGGAAGACCTGAACACTCAGGCAGTTGATTTGGCGGAAAAGATTAGCGGGAATTTTAGGAAGTTGGGGATATGAGGCACATATATATGGTATCATATCAATTATAATGGTCATAATGATTAATGCAGGAGGTGCAGGATGCAAAAAACAATCTCAGCCATAAAGGTCAGGCAGAACCTCGGACAGGTGATGAACGAGGTGGCGTTGAAAGACGACGAGTATGTCATAGAAAGAGCGGGAAAGCCGATGGTCGCTATCATCCCTATTGAACGCTATCAGAGCATTAAAAAAGAACGCGGAGAGTTTTTCAGGATGGTTGAAGATATACGCAAAGGCATGATGCCTGCGGATGATAAAGTCCTTGACGCCGAGATAGAGGCGGCTGTTAAAGCTGTCAGAAAGAGAACCACCCGCAGGCCAAAGAAGAAGTAATGATACGGGTCGTCCTTGACGCCAATCAGTTTGTCAGCGCACTGTTGAAGCCTGATTCCAATCCCGGCCAGATACTCTCCCTCATAAGCAAGGATAAAATAGCCCTTCTTGCGTCTGATGAAATTATCGCTGAGATAACCGGTGTGCTTTTATACCCACGGATAATGAAAAGGATCGGACAAAGCACCGAATACCTTAAGGCATTCATAGAAAGGATTTGGTCTGTGGCAATCATCACAGAGGGGAAGATTCAGGTTAATGTTATTAATGACGATCCCAGCGACAACAAATATCTTGCCTGCGCAATTGAAGGCAAGGCGGATTTTATAATTTCCGGAGACCGCCATCTCAAGGACTTGAAGGCATTCAAAGGAATAAAGATAGTTGACCCTGCATTTTTTCTTGAGATAATCAGGGCAACAATCAGTGAAAGTTTTTAGGAAATTGGGGATATGAGAATAAATAATAAATTGGCTCTTCGCGTAAGAGTGTAGGTGATTTTTTGCATTTTTATATCTCCTTGAGCATGCAAGTAAGGATTTTAAGTCGGAGATATTCCTCATCACGAAGACCGTAAGCCCTTCTCTGTATCACCCTTATTTTATTGTTCAG
>JACQXF010000045.1 GCA_016208855.1 Nitrospirota bacterium
AATAGGAAAACTCTCAGAAATTTTTGGGCATATAGATATGCAGTCCCCTGTATGGGAATGGAACCACACAGACCATTACTTAAATGAAATGGGCGCAGGGTTAAAAAGAAAATTTATATTCTTCAAGAATCTCATCAGCCCCGGCGATATTTCAGAGATAAAATTAAAGACAACCGATATGGAAGGGCAATATATTAATGAGCACGGAGGAAGAAGGATAAATATTGACCCAGGGTATCTGGACTCTGCAAGGATCGTCCTTGTATCTACAAAGGATTATTCACACAGGGTCTATATTGGAAATGGAATATACGGGGAGACAACGCTTATCTATTCCGGGAAAGATTATCAGATACTTCCATATACATATCCTGACTTCAGGATGCCGGAACGGCTTGAGGTTTTTAGAAATGCGAGAAAGATTTATAAGGCAAGCCTGTAAATTCTCAAGCTACCACCATGTTATCCCTGTGTATGACCTCATCTGAATATTTATATCCGAGGATATCTTCTATCTCAGAGGTCTTTTTGCCTTTAATTCGGCTGATATCCTCGGAGGAGTAATTTGTAAGCCCCTTTGCAATTCTTTTTCCGTCTTTACTTACGCAGCTTACAGCGTCTCCTATGCTGAAGCGCCCATCTATATCCGCTATCCCGGAAGACAGAAGGCTTTTGCCCTGCATAGTAATTGCCTTGACTGCACCGTCATCAATATGAATAATTCCCTTTGACTTTAATCCATAAGCAATCCATCCTTTTTTAGATGTAAGCCTCTCCTGCTTTGGCTTGAAATATGTACCGATATTTTCTCCCTCAAGAAGGCGCATAAGAAGCCCTTCTTTCTTGCCGCTCATAATTACAACCGGAATGCCGTAGCTTACAGCCTGTTTTGCTGCAAGCACCTTTGAATACATTCCGCCTGTGCTTACCGAGCTTCCCCTGCCGCCTGCAATCTTTTCTATATCCCCTGTGATATTATCAACCGAACTTATCAGCCTTGCGCCTTCGCGTCCCGGGTCTTTTGTATAAAGCCCCTCAACATCAGAAAGTATAATAAGCCTCTCTGCCTCTATAAGCCCTGAAACCAATGCAGCAAGAAAGTCATTGTCTCCAAACTTTATCTCATCAATTGCCACAGGGTCGTTTTCATTTATTATAGGGATGACGCCATAGCTTATAAGCGTAAGCAGGGTATTCTTTGCATTTATGAATCTTCCCCTGTCTGCCACATCATCCCTTGTGAGAAGCACCTGCGCAGCCTTTTTGCCGAAATCTCCAAAACTCTTTTCATAAGCCCACATGAGGCTTGACTGCCCGATTGCAGCAGCAGCCTGCTTCAGCTTTATGTCTTTAGGCTTTTCTTTAAGGCCTAACTTTCTTAAGCCTGCCGCAACAGCGCCGGAGGAGACTATAACCACCTCAAAGCCTTTATCTATAACAGCAGATATATCACTTGCTAATGTATGGATGCGCTTTGCGTTAAGCCCCTGCTCAACAGATGCAAGAAGATTGCTTCCTATTTTTATTACAATCCGCTTCATAACCCTAATTTTATACGGCTAATTATATCACAACCTGCCCTTGCCGTCTTCAACTCAAATAGTGTATTTAAGAAAAACATGGATGCCTGAAAAAGCTCTATCGCAACACCTTACTAATGAGTTCATAAGTAAAGACACATAAATTAAACGTCATGCCCGAAGCCTGCCCTCGAATGTCGTAATCGGGGGTTCTTAATCGGGCATCCAGTTCTTTAGCTGTCTGGATTCCCGCTCAACGGACTGCGGGAATGATAGAAAAAAGATTTTTATGCTGACTACTGTCTCCTGTATCCTGTATTCTGCTGCTAACTCCTGTTGCTTTATAGAGGTTTTGAAGGCATTCATGTTTTTCACGGTTTCCTCTACTTGCATTAACTATCAGCCTTTTTCTCTTCTACCTTTTTGGCAAGATACGCTGTGAGCCTTTTAATGCCCTCACCTTTCGGGGCGCAGACCGTAAAAAAATCATATCCTTTATCCTTGCAATATTTGGAAAGCCTCCGGAGCCTCTCGCCGCCTCCTGCTATATCAAGCTTTGTCCCCACGACTGCCTGAGGTTTTTCAAGAAGCCCGGGGCTGTAAAGTTCAAGCTCTTTATTTATCTTTTCAAAATTCTCTACCGGGTCTTCCTCTGTTATCTCCGAGACATCAACAAGATGAAGCAGTATTGAAGTCCTCTCAACATGCCTTAAAAACTGAAACCCAAGCCCTGCCCCTCTGTGTGCGCCTTCAATAAGCCCGGGGATATCAGCAACTACAAAACTCCTGAAGCCTCTTGCCTTTACAACCCCTAACACAGGCACAAGCGTTGTAAATGGATAGTCTGCAATCTTTGGCTTTGCCGAGGAGATGGCAGAGATAAGGGTTGACTTGCCTGCATTTGGAAGCCCTATTAAGCCGACATCAGCAAGGAGCTTTAATTCAAGCACAAGCGTCTTCTCTTCGCCCGGCTCGCCTGGCTGGGCAAACTTAGGCGCCTGCCTTGTAGATGTCTTAAAGTGTGCGTTGCCAAGCCCGCCCCTTCCGCCCTTTGCTGCCATAAACTCCTGCCCGTCTTTTATCAGATCTTCAAGGACTTCATCTGTAGAGGCATCTTTAATGAGCGTGCCGATGGGGACAGGGATTATCATATCTTTGCCGTTTCTTCCATGCATATCCTTGCCCATTCCGTGCTCGCCTCTCTCTGCATAGTAATGCTGCTGGTACCTGACATCCAGAAGTGTATTAACATCACGTGTTGTCTTAAATATGATATGTCCGCCCCTTCCGCCGTCTCCGCCGTTAGGCCCTCCGCGCGGCACGTACTTCTCCCTTCGGAAGCTTATACAGCCCCTTCCGCCGTCTCCTGCCTTTAAATAGATTTTCACCTGATCAACAAATTGCATAGCTAATTATACAGGCACAAAGGTTATAGAGTTCGTAAGGCGTAAAGCGAAATAAATCTTTACGCCTGCCGCCTTGCGCCTTACGTCTGTTCTCTGTTTTCTGTGCCTTACCACATAATACAGGATACAAAAACAAATAAAAAGGGCGGGTTAACCCGCCCTCTCGTTTGTCTATTGTATGTAATTGTCCTTAATTCTTAGTTCTGGCTTACTGTTACAGGATAAACGCTTATCTGAAGCCTTGACCTGTCTTTACGTTCAAATGTCACGGTGCCGCTGATTTTTGCATAAAGCGTATCATCGCTTCCTTTGCCAACATTAAAGCCCGGATGAAACTTTGTGCCCCTCTGCCTTACAAGTATATTGCCTGCCTTGACAACCTGCCCGCCAAATCTTTTAACGCCAAGACGCTGCGCCGCACTTTCGCGTCCGTTTCTTGAGCTTCCTACACCTTTTTTATGAGCCATTTAAAACCTCCGAATTATCTAAAACTTTATGTTTGTTATCTTAACCTTTGTATAAGGCTGCCTGTGGCCTCTTAGTTTTCTAAAGCCTTTTCTTGGCTTCTGCTTAAAGACAAGAACCTTCCTTGCCTTTCCTTCTTCCATAACCTCTGCCGTAACCTTTGCAGATGAAAGAAACGGACTGCCAAATGAAACCTTTGCTCCGTCTGAAGCCATAAGAACGTTATTAAACTCCACAGTGCCCTCTGCGTTAAGCTTTTCAACCTTTATTACATCTCCTTCAGAGACCCTGTACTGTTTACCGCCTGTCTCTATTACTGCATACATGACATACTCCTCCACCCTTCTTTTTGTTTTTAGAAGTTAGATAATACTTTATTTTAACAAACAAAGTCAAATTACATATTAATTATTTTAAGGGTATAATAACTGCCATGCTTAAGGTTTTGATAGTCGGCGCCGGCGGTTTTATCGGCTCTGCATGCCGTTATATGCTTAGCGGCTGGGTGCATAAGATACTGGATTCCGCCAGTTTCCCGTACGGCACGCTTGCAGTTAATATCGGCGGCTGTTTTTTTATCGGTTTCTTAGGCGGGCTCTCTGATACGAGGCAGGTATTCGCCCCTGAAACGAGGCTCTTCCTTTTTATCGGGGTACTTGGAGGGTTTACCACATTTTCATCATTTGGTTATGAAACATTTGCGCTTGCGCGTGATGGGGAGATATTCGCAGCTCTAAGCAATATTTTCCTTCAGATGGTTTTATGCCTGAGCGCAGTTTATCTTGGCAATATTACATCAAAAATATTATGAGGTGATTTATGACACTGCCTGAAGAGGGTTATCTTTTACGCATCTTTATTGGTGAAAGTGATAAGCATAATGGAATACCGCTTTATGAATGGATAGTAAAAAAAGCGCGTGAGCAGGGGCTTGCAGGGGCCACGGTCATTCGCGGCATAGAGGGCTTTGGAGCGCACAGCCGTATTCATACGGCCAAAATACTCCGCCTTTCTGCTGACCTGCCGATTGTGGTAGAGATTATAGATACGCTAAGCAAGATAGAGGACTTTCTTCCTGCTATTGACAGCGCAATTCCTGAGGGGCTTGCCACTATTGAAAAAGTCAAAATTCGTTTCTACCGTGGCGGTAAATCTTAACCCGCTTACCAGCTTGATAGCTTGCCAGCCTTGAATATTTTACATTTTCTCTAAGGTTATGATATGGTTATAGCCAAAATGCACTTTTAATGTTAAGGGGGCCTTATAAATGAAGGTTAATAAAGTCGTACTCGCATACTCAGGCGGGCTTGATACATCAGTAGTAATTAAGTGGCTCAAAGAGACATACAACTGCGAGGTCATTGCATTTTACGCTGATATTGGGCAGGAAGAAGACATCAAGGCAATAAGACAAAAGGCCCTTCGGACAGGCGCCTCTAAGTTTTACAGCATGGACTTAAAAGAGGAGTTTGTCAGGGATTATGTTTTCCCGATGCTTAGGGCTAATGCAGTTTATGAGGGCACATATCTGCTTGGCACCTCAATAGCAAGGCCCCTTATAGCCAAAAAGCAGATAGATGTGGCAAAAAAGGAGGGTGCGGACGCTGTTTCGCATGGCGCAACCGGCAAGGGAAATGATCAGGTAAGGTTTGAGCTGACATACTATGCGCTAAACCCTGATATAAAGGTTATCGCTCCATGGAGGGAGTGGAGCTTTAACTCAAGGCAGTCCCTGATTGATTATGCAAAAAAGCACGGCATCCCTGTTACGGCAACAAAGAAAAAGCCATACAGCACTGACAGAAACCTCTTTCATATAAGCTATGAAGGCGGAATCCTTGAAGACCCATGGGCAGAGCCTCCGGCAGATATGTTTACGCTTTCAACCTCCCCGGAAAAGGCGCCGTCTAAGCCTGTGTATTTGGAGATTGGTTTTAAAGACGGAAACCCTATTAGTCTAAATGGGAAAGCCCTCTCCCCATCCAGGCTTTTAGCCGCATTAGATAAGATTGCCGGGGGAAACGGCATTGGCAGGATAGATATAGTGGAAAACAGGTTTGTCGGCATTAAATCAAGAGGTGTTTATGAAACCCCGGGAGGCACAGTGCTTCATGCTGCGCACAGGGCAATAGAGTCAATTACTATGGACAGGGAGGTAATGCACCTTCGCGACAGCCTCATATCAAAGTATGCTGAGCTTATATATTATGGATACTGGTTTTCCCCTGAGAGAGAGACATTGCAGGAATTAATTGATAAATCACAAAATGGCGTTAGCGGAACTGTGAGAGTTAAACTCTTCAAGGGAAACTGTATTGTGGCCGGAAGGAAATCCCCGTGCTCCCTCTATAACCCGGAGCTTGCAACATTTGAGGCAGAGAGGGTTTATAATCAGAAAGACGCAGAAGGGTTTATAAAGCTCAATGCGCTGAGATTGAAAATGCGGAAATGCATTGTGTGAAAAGATGCGCGTATAAATCCTAAACAAATTCATTTCAGAATTAACATTTATCGTTTTGCATTTTGCAATGATAAATTTAAAATTTCCACTCTTTAGGATTTAGAATTTTAATCATAGCATTATGTCTGATATAAGATATTGGCTTGCCCTGAATCTTCTGCCTGATATAGGGCCTGTGCTTTCAAGAAGGCTTCTCTCTGCGTTCGGAGAGCCCAAAAACATTTTTAAAATGCCTATATCTGAGTTAAGAAAAGTTGAAGACATAGGCGAAAACAGGGCTAAAAAGATTATCGGATTTCGTGATTGGAGCAAGGTTAACAGGGAAATAAAATTAGCTGAGAAGAAAAACATAAACATAGTTCCTTTAAGTGATAAGCTCTACCCTGAAGGACTTAAACATTTGACAGATGCCCCGCTTGTTATTTATGTTAAAGGCAAGCTTAAAGACTTTGATAAGTATGCTGTTGCAATAGTCGGCTCAAGAATGCCGACAGATTACGGGCTTCAGGTTGCAGAAAGGATTAGCCGCAGGCTTGCCTCCTCAGGCTTAACCATTGTAAGCGGCATGGCAAGGGGCATAGACGCCATGGCGCATAGAGGCGCCTTATCAGCAGGCGGAAGGACCATAGCAGTGCTTGGCTCAGGAGTTGATGTTGCCTACCCTGCTGAAAACCGCGGGCTTATGAGGGCTATTTCATCAGGGGGAGCGGTAGTAAGCGAATTCCCTTTGGGGACAATCCCTGACAAAGGAAACTTCCCAAGGAGAAACAGGATAATAAGCGGGCTCTCTCTCGGGGTAATTGTTATTGAGGCAGCAGAGGACAGCGGCTCTCTGATTACAGCAAGATATGCCATAGAGCAAGGCAGAGAGGTTTTTGCAGTTCCCGGGAATGTTACCTCAGGGGTATCCAAAGGGACAAATGACCTGATAAAGAAAGGCGCTAAGCTTATTGAAGACGCTGATGAGGTCATAGATGAATTAAGACACCAGATTAAAGGCATCCTTAAAGAAGACAGGCAGGCTGTTAAAAGCCTGCCTGAGATGACTGATAAAGAAAAAAGGCTTTATGGTATCCTTGGCAATGAGGCAATGCATATAGATGTTATTACAAGGAAGCTGAACATTACTACCCCGGAGGCGCTGTCAATACTCTTAAGCCTTGAGCTTAAAGGGATAGTGAAGCAGGCAACCGGGAAGAATTTTTTGATTAGTTAGGGAGGAAGTTTTAAAAGTGAAATCGCTTGTTATTGTTGAGTCTCCTGCAAAGGCAAAGACGCTGAATAAATTTCTTGGAAGCAGTTTTTTTATAAAGGCATCCATAGGACATATAAAGGACCTGCCTGAAAGCGGACTGGGCGTTGATGTTGAAAAAGATTTTAAACCCACATATGTAGTTATAGAAGGCAAAGAGAAGGTCTTAAAAGAACTGAAGAAGGCGGCAAAGGATGCTGAGAATGTGTTTCTTGCTCCTGACCCTGACAGGGAAGGCGAGGCTATTGCATGGCATATAGCAGAGGAGCTGAACGGCAGCTCAGGCAAAGTTATGAGAGTAACCTTTAATGAGATTACAGAAAGGGCGGTAAAAGAGGCTATTCAGCATCCAAGAGAAATTGATATGAATCTTGTCAATGCACAGCAGGCAAGAAGAATCCTTGACAGGCTCGTGGGCTATAAGCTTTCGCCGCTTCTATGGCGCAAGGTCAGACGCGGATTAAGCGCGGGAAGGGTGCAGTCCGTTGCCTTAAGGCTTGTTGTTGACAGAGAGCGGGAGATTGAGGCATTTAAGCCTGAGGAGTACTGGAGTATAACCGCTAATCTTGAAGGCAGCGCTCCGCCTCCTTTTAATGCAAGACTTTTTCAGATAAATGAAAAGAAGGCTGAGATAAAGAATGAGGAAGAAGCCAAAAACATACTTGAGGCGCTGCAAGGAAGAGGTTTTATTGTTAAAGGGCTTGAGAAGAAAAACAGAAAGCGCAACCCTTCTCCTCCATTTATCACAAGCACGCTTCAGCAGGAGGCTGCAAGAAAGCTCCGTTTTCCTGCAAAAAAGACCATGTTTATTGCGCAGCAGCTTTATGAAGGTATAGAGCTTGGAGAGGAAGGCCCTGTAGGTCTTATAACCTATATGAGAACTGACTCTGTAAGGATTGCGCAGGAGGCGCAGCATGAGGCAAGAGAGTTTATAACAGCAAAGTTTGGCAAGGATTATCTGCCTGAGAAACCGCCTCAGTATAAAAGCAAAAAAGAGGCGCAGGAGGCGCATGAGGCAATACGGCCTACATCTGTTTTAAAGACGCCCGAGGATGTTAAAAAATTCATTTCAAAAGACCATTACCAGCTTTATAACCTAATATATAACCGTTTCCTCTCAAGCCAGATGCACCATGCGCTTCTGGAGCAGACAACAGTCAGCATAGATGCATTAAATAACTCAGAACTCAAAACTAAGAACTTAGAACTAATAGAGTTTCGCGCCACAGGCACAGTGGTTAAATTCCCGGGCTTTATGGCAGTTTATGTAGAAGGCATTGACGAGGCAGGCGAGGAAGAAGGGCTTCTGCCTCAGCTTAAAGAAGGCGATATGTTAAAGCCCTTAGACATCCTTCCAAGGCAGCACTTTACGCAGCCTCCTCCAAGATACACAGAGGCAACTATCGTAAAAGACCTTGAGGCAAAAGGTATTGGCAGGCCAAGCACATACGCGGCAATAATCTCAACCATACAGGAAAGAAAATACGTTGAGAAGCCTGACGGCAGATTCAAGCCTACAGAACTTGGCATTGTTGTTAATGACCTCCTTGTTGAAAGGTTTCCGGAATTAATGGATATAAACTTTACTGCAAATATGGAGAAAGAGCTTGACGGCATAGAGACAGGCAATATGAAATGGGTAGAAGCTATAAGGGATTTCTACACCCCTTTTGAAAAAGATCTTGATGAGGCAATGAAGATCATCGGGAAGGTAAAGCCAAAAGACATAGAGACAGACGCCGTATGCGAGAAGTGCGGCAAACCGATGGTTATAAGATGGGGAAGGCACGGAAGGTTTATGGCGTGCTCAGGCTATCCTGAATGCAAGAATACAAAACCTCTTGAAACACAGAGCACAGAACACAGGGCACAGAACACAGATACACAGACGGATGAAGTGTGCGAAAAGTGCGGCTCGCCAATGGTATTGAAATCAGGGAGGTTTGGAAAGTTTTTAGCATGCAGCAAATATCCTGAGTGCAAGACCACAAAACCTCTTGCAACAGGCGTTAAATGCCCTGAAGACAACGGAGATATAATTGAACGAAGGACAAAGAAGGGAAAGGTATTCTTTAGCTGCAGCAACTATCCCAAATGCAAATTCGCAACATGGTATAAGCCTGTAAATAAAAAATGCCCGGGATGCGGGGCAGACATCCTTGCAGAGAAGAGGACAAAGGCAGGTGAGTTTCTTGTATGCCTTAAAAAAGAATGCGGATATAAGGAAGAGCTTCATGCAGTTGGCAGCCCTGAGACAGAAAAGGCATAGCTTTCTGTAAAGACGTCCTTATGGATGAGATTTCTTCTCTCAGATCCGAGATAAAGAGGCTTAAAAAAGCCCTCTCCGAGCTTACCCCTCCATTAGAAACCCTGCTTAACCGCCGCGGATTTAAGGTACATAAAAAAGAGCCTTCAGACGATTTACTCATCCCCACTGACAGATACATAAACAGCTTCTACAAGATGATGAAGAGGTATTCATTCAGGCTCTTTCTAAGGGATGTCATAAAGCATCAGATATCCTTCACGATAGAGGATGTTGCAAAATATGCAACAAACGAGATTACACGGGAATATATCGGGTTTTTGAAAAAGGCAGGGCTTATCAGGGCAATTCCGGGAAGCAGGAATAGGTACCGTCTTATCAAAGGCATAAAGAGTTTTGGCGAAACCCTTGAGTGGTTTATGGCAAGGCTCATTGAAGAGGAGTTTGGCGCAAAGACAATATGGGGGGTAAAGTTTAAAAGGGCTAAAGTCGGCGGGGATTATGACCTCATAGCAAAGATAGACTCTTCATTGCTATACATGGAGGTAAAGTCATCCCCTCCAAAGCAGATTTATGACAAAGAGATTAAGGCGTTTATGGACAGGGTGCTTGACCTCTCGCCTGATATTTCCATATTTTTCATGGACACAGAGCTTAGAATGAAGGATAAGATTGTCCCCATGTTTGAGGCAGAGCTTAAGAGGCGGTATAAAAAAGAGACGCCTGTAGAGCGCATAGAGAAAGAACTCTTTCATATAAGAAAAAAGGTATTTATAATAAATTCAAAAGACAGCATAGAGGCAAATATAAGAACAGCGCTTAATCTTAGCCTGTTCAGAAAAAGAGGTATCTGATGGCTGCAATCAAAGACATCTGCATTGTCTGTGCATGGCGTGAACAGTGCCAGAAGCGGTTCTCTGTAAAAGACAGGGACTTCCGCTGCCCTGATTTTACAAGGGACGTAAGTATCCCAAGAGAGGAAGAAGAGGCAGAAAAAAACAAAGAGCAATGAAAGACATGCTTGGCAGGGAAGAGGTTCTGACTGAGAAGGACGCAAGAGAACTTCTTCTTAAATCCATAGAATCCGTTCATTTAAAAGAGGCTGAAATAGAGATAGAGAACTCCCTAAATAGGATCCTCTCCCGTGACATCCTCTCCCCTGAAGACCTGCCTTCTTTTACCCGCTCAACGGTTGATGGCTTTGCCGTAAGGGCAGAGAATACATTTGGTGCAACAGAGGCAATGCCTGCGTACCTTAATATCTCACATGAGATACTAATGGGCGAGGAGACAGCTTTTGAATTAAAGGCGGGAGACGCTGCAAAAATTGCGACAGGCGGGATGCTTCCAGTGGGCTCTGACGCAGTTGTAATGTTTGAGCACTGCCAGAGTATAGATGACAAAATGATAGAGGTCTTAAAGCCCGCAGCGCCCGGAGAAAATGTTATCCACGCCGGAGAGGACTGCAAAAAGGGAGACACTATATTAACAAAAGGGCATTGTATCAGGCCGCAGGATATAGGCGCGCTTGCAGGGCTTGGCATTATAAAGATATGGGCATATGAAAAGCCAAAGGTTGCGATCATCTCAACAGGAGACGAGGTAGTCCCTCTAAATGCTCCTTTAAAGCCCGGTCAGGTAAGGGATATAAACTCCTATAACCTCTCAGGGCTTATTGAACTACAAGGCGGCATCCCAGTAAAAAAAGGCATATTCCCTGACAATTACGATGTTCTTAAAAAAGTCTTAGAAGAGTCCTTTAGCGAAGCAGACATTATAATTATCTCAGGCGGAAGCTCTGTAGGCACAAAAGACCTTACGGCAAGATTAATTAATGAGCTTGGCCCTCCAGGCGTGCTTTTTCATGGCGTCTCCATAAAGCCCGGCAAACCCATGATTGGCGCTATTGTAGAAGGGAAGCCTGTCCTTGGGCTTCCCGGACATCCGGCAGCAGTAACAGTATGCTTTGAGCTTTTTATAAAGCCTGTCTTAAAGATTCTTGCAGGACAAAAGAGAGACTCGCTGCAGGGTCTTAAAAAAACCGTGCGGGCAAGGCTCTCAAGGAATATCTCATCAGGCTCAGGCAGGCAGGAGTATGTAAGGGTCATGCTTGAAGAAAGAGGCAGCGAGATATGGGCAGCTCCTGTATTTGGCAAATCAGGGCTTATAACAACTCTTATTAAGGCTCAAGGAACCATAGTGATTACTCTAAATAAGACAGGTCTTTCTGAAGGGGAAGAAGTGGAGGTAGAGCTGTTTTAACGCAAAAAAGCAGTGACGAGTAGAACGCAAATAAATAGGAGCTATGTTCCATTAACAAGATGCTCTATTAATATCTTCACTCCAATGCCAATAAGAATCAACCCTCCTGCTATCTCAATCTTCTTCTCAAAAAAGTGTCCGAATCTCTCTCCGATAAAAACACCGATAAGGGAGAGCACAAAAGTAACAAGCCCTATTATAATCGCCGGCTCTATAATAGAGACTTTCAGAAATGAAAGACTTAGCCCCACTGCGAGGGCATCAATGCTTGTTGCCAGAGACAGCATAAACAATGTAAACAGATGAAGTGGGTTTTGCTCCTTTTTATCAGAATCCATCTTGGTTGACTCAAATATCATCTTCACGCCCATTATGCTAAGGATGCCAAAGACTACCCAGTGGTCAATATCCTCAATAAAACCCCTAAGGCTTGTGCCCTCGAACCACCCAACCACAGGCATAATTGCCTGAAACAATCCAAAAGACAGTGCAATCATCAGGGCGTGCCTTATCCGGAGCTGCTTAATTGCCAGCCCGCTTGTAATGGATACCGCAAATGCATCCATCGCAAGCCCAACTGCTATCAGTAGTATAGTAAGTGTAGTCATCTGTTTTTAAGCAGTTATTTTAACAGACGCAGAAGAAATCATTTTGCTAAAACAAAAGCCTCAAATTTCTCACCTCATCCTTCCAGTCAAGCGCCTCCTTAAACGTACTGTCCCAATAAGTCTTTATCTCATAGGAATTATCCCTAAAGGTTAGAGTAAGAGCGCCGTCTATATCTGTCCGTAAAAGCCTTATCCCAAGCTGCTCATACCTTTTAACTGCCTCAATGTGTGGATGTTTAAAGGAATTGTTTTTGCCTGCGCTTATGATTGCAAGCTTTGGGTTAACAGCACGAAGGAATCCCTCAGAGCTTGATGTCCTCCCCCCGTGATGCGGCACTTTAAGGATGTCGCTTTTGAGCCACTTGCCTAAGTGTATAAGGTTTCCCTCAGCCTCTGCCTCTATGTCGCCTGTAAAAAGGGCAGAGGCATTGCCTGACTCTATCTTTAATACCAAAGAATCACTGTTTTGGTTGGAAAACTCTCCTCTTTGAGAGCCTGCATAAAATTCATTATACGGATGAAGCGCATAAACCTTGTAGCCGTTCCCTTCAAGGAGATCTCCCCTTTTTAGAAGCCTTATTGGTATCTCCTTATCTTTAACTTTTTTAAAAAACCCTTCTGCCCCTGATACCTCCCTGCCGTTTAACCATACCTCAGAGACCTTAAAGCTATCCATTATATAAAGAAGCCCTCCATAATGGTCAGGATGTGGATGCGTTAATACAAGGTAGTCAATCCCCTTTATCCCGTTAGACCATAAAAAAGGCGCAATAACCCTCCTTCCTGCATCATATATCTCAGAGCCTCCGTCAATAAGCATAGTCTTTTTATCAGGGAGCCTCACCACAGCAGCATCACCCTGCCTTACATCAAGAAAGGTTATATTAAGGCTGTCTTTATTAGATAAAGATGGGGTAAGGATGTAGATACTTACAATAAGAATAAAAGGCAATGCCCTCCTCCATGAGGCGCTTCTAACAAAAAACGCTAATGAAAGAAAATAGAAGATAATAATTATTACTGAAGGCTTATGAAGATTGAGGCTTGCATAAGGCGTCATTGAAATTATCTTTACAAGGTAAAAGGAGAGTCCCGTCAGGCTGTCTATTAATGAACTAAACGGCATGGGGTTAATGTGAAATATAAGGGCAGAGAATACTGAAAAAAATCCAAGCGGAAGTATTAAGAAGCAGACAAGCGGGGTTACTATCAGATTTGCAACAGGCGATATCAGGGAAAATTGATAAAAAAAATAGACAATAATAGGAGCTGTGCCTATTGTTGCTGCTGTAGTCATTAATAATGAGGTCTTGATTGTATCAGCCGCCTTCTTAAAAATATTCTGTCCTTTTGTCTGTGCTCTGGGTTCTGTGCTCTTTGCTCTGTCTTTTCTTCCCTCAAGCGCATACCCTATTGACAGCACGGCAATAAATGAGAGTTGAAATGACAAATTAAAGAGCGCCTGCGTCTGATAGAGCAGTATTATAAGCGCTGCAACAGAGATAGAATTAAGCCAGTCGTCTTTCCGTCCAAGCAATACCGCAAGCATATAAATAGAGACCATTATAAAAGACCTTATTGTGGGGATGCTTCCGCCTGAAATAACGGCATAGAGTACAAGGACAGGAAATGTAAGGATGATTGCAGCCTCTGTCGGAGTAACATAAATAGTTAGCCTTGAAAGAGCCCTGAGAGGCAATAGCTTAACAGACAATCGGATAATGCTAAACAGTATAAAGGCAAGAAGGGCAAAGTGAGTGCCTGAAATACTCAGGATATGTGCAAGCCCTGTTGCGTTAAAGGCATCCCTCATCTTATGGCTTATCCCTGCCTGAAGCCCCAAAATTATTGCCTTGTGAAATGAGGCATTTTCTGCTGAGAGGCTCTGTTCTATTATCCTGCCAAGCTCTTCACGCTTCTTATATAGCGCTGCAAGCGCCCCCTTGCCTCTGCTTGCTATCTTAAAGTGCTTTAAACGTCCTGCTGCTGTGATGCCGTCTTTTTTAGGGTCATGGGAGTAAAGACCCATGTTATGAAAGGCAGCCGGCTCATTTAACCGCGCTATCCCCTCTATAGTATCACCATAAGACGGGAGTAAACCCTCTGTTAATTCAGGCTCCGCATATAGCCTTATACTGCCGGGTATTTGCTGCCCCTGAATGTAGACATTATTTAATGTAAACCTCGCCTTTTCATCTGTTATCTCAGGGGCATTGATAACATCTCCCATGACACTAACCTCTTTTTCAGGCAGGCCCATATTAGAGAAGTCTCCTATCCTTAAAGAACTGTAAAAAAATCCCGATAAAAAGAAAGCTGCTATTAAGAGAATCCGTCCTCTCGTTTTATGCCCTTTGAGGATAAGAAGGACTAACAAGGCGAGGCACAAGGCAGTTACTGATATAGGGAAGAAGGCCTTCAGCTTAAAGGCGATAATTCCACATATAAATGAAAGGGCAAGGCCTGTCATGTTCTTTATAATTTAGCCTTTAAGCTTTTAATAATTTTCTTATCATGCTAAAATGAACAAACATTATTAATATTTTATTCGCAGGTGCCGATATAATCTTAGCAGAGATGTCAATAAACTGTTAAGGGAGGAGATGTTAGATGTCTAAAGAAATCCGGAAGGCAGTCTTTCCGGCTGCCGGGCTTGGCACAAGATTTTTGCCTGCTACAAAGGCATCTCCAAAAGAGATGCTTCCGATTGTTGATAAACCAATGATTCAATATGCTGTAGAGGAGGCAGAGCGCTGCGGCATTCATGAGTTTATTGTAATTACAGGCAAAAACAAACGCCCTATTGAAGACCATTTTGACTCGGCAATGGAGCTTGAAGAGACCCTTAAGAAGAAAGGCAAGCAGGCGCTCCTTGATGAGATACAGAGATTAAATCATCTGCATTTTGCATACATAAGGCAGCGGGCGCCCCTTGGCCTTGGACATGCCATACTCTGTTCAAAGCCATTTGTAAAAGAGGAGCCATTTGCCGTATTGTTAAGCGATGACGTTATAGACCCTGACGATAACCTCCTTGAAGACATGATCCGCTGCTATCAGCGGTACAACTCTCCGGTACTTGCCCTGGAGAAGGTCCCTCATGAAGAGACATCCCGTTACGGAATAATAAAGGGCAGAGAGATAAAGAAGAATGTTTTTGAAATAGAAGACCTTATTGAAAAACCAAAACCATCTGGTGCGCCGTCAGATATAGCAATCATAGGCAGATCTTACTGATGCCCTGAAGGCGCTCTCAAGGAAACGCCAGATTTATGGCTATCTTTTTGAAGGGCGGCGATATGATGCGGGGGACAAATTCGGTTTTCTGGCAGCTACTGTAGAGCTTGCCCTTAAAAACCCACATGTTAAGACACAATTTATGGAATATCTGCTATCATTAGGGGAAAAACTTGATATAGACTGCTGCAGGAGGAAGAAAGTTAATGGCTGATGCCGGATTAAAAGAAGAACGGGAAGTAGAGATACCAACTACATTGCCGATACTGCCTGTGAGGGATATTGTCATATTCCCATATATGATACTGCCCTTATTTGTGGGCAGGGAGATGTCAATAAAGGCAGTTGACCACGCGGTAGCAAGCAACCGCCTCGTGATGCTCATTACACAGAAGGATGTAAATATAGAGACACCGTCTTCTCATGACCTCTATAAAACAGGTACGGTTGGCACAATACTAAGGGTGCTGAAGCTTCCTGATGGAAGGCTAAAACTGCTCATACAGGGGCTTGCAAAGGCGCGTGTTACCAAATACACCCAGACAGAGCCATACTACGTTGGGCAGGTTGAGAAACTCCCTGATGAGCAAGTCTCTGAGGTAACTGTTGAGGTTGAGGCGCTCATGCGCAATATAAAGGAGCAGGTGGATAAATCCATAACCCTGGGCAAACCGCTGGTGCCTGACATAATGGTTCTTATTGAAAATATTGATGATCCCGGAAGGTTTGCAGACCTTGTGGCGTCAAACCTTAACCTCAAGGCAGAGCAGGCGCAGGAGATACTTGAGGTTACAGACCCTATGGTAAGGCTTAAGAAGCTGAATGAGATACTAAACAGAGAGGTTGAACTGCTTCTTGTGCAGCAGAAGATCCAGTCTGATGCAAAAGGAGAGATAGATAAAACACAGAGGGAATACTTCCTGAGGGAACAGCTAAAGGCGATTCAGAGAGAGCTCGGCGAAATAGACGAGAGGGCAGAGGAGATTCAGGAGTTAAAGAAAAAGATAGAGGCGTCAAAGATGCCTGAAAAGGTGGAGAAAGAGGCCATAAAGCAGATAAAGCGCCTTGAAAAGATGCACCCCGACAGCGCTGAGGCAGGCACTATAAGAACCTACATAGATTGGCTTATTGAACTGCCATGGGCAAAAAGCACTAAAGATATTCTTGACCTGAAGACCGCAAAGAAGGTGCTTGATGAAGACCACTATGACTTAGAAAAGGTAAAGGAGAGGATCCTTGAATACCTCGGCGTAAGAAAACTTAAGGAAAAGATGAAAGGCCCCATACTCTGCTTTGTCGGCCCTCCCGGGGTTGGAAAGACGTCCCTCGGAAAATCCATTGCAAGGTCTCTTGGAAGGGAGTTCTTCAGGATGTCACTTGGCGGAATGAGGGATGAGGCAGAGATAAGGGGACATAGAAGGACTTATGTTGGGGCTCTTCCAGGAAGAATAATCCAGGGCATTAAGACAGCAGGCTCAAACAACCCTGTGTTTATGCTTGATGAGGTGGATAAGATAGGCATGGATTTCAGGGGAGACCCTGCGTCTGCGCTTCTTGAGGTGCTTGATCCTGAGCAAAATAATTCTTTTATGGACCATTATCTTGGAGTGCCTTTTGACTTAAGCAATGTAATGTTTATAACAACGGCAAACCTTATGGACCCTATCCCTACCCCGTTAAGGGACAGGATGGAGGTGATAACACTTTCAGGATACACATCAGAGGAGAAGCTGGGCATTGCTAAAAACTATCTCATACCAAAGCAGTTGAAGGAGCACGGCATAAACAGAAAAAATCTTAAAATAAATGACAGCGCAATACTGCAAATGGCTTCTCATTATACAAGAGAGGCAGGTGTAAGAAATCTTGAGAGGGAGAGCGCAAACCTCTGCAGAAAGGTTGCGAGGAGGATTGCCGAAGGGAAAGAGAAGACCTATCAGGTCTCGGCAAGAAACATCTCAAAATACCTTGGAGTGCTTAAATATCTCCCTGAAGAGGAGATGGAAAAAGACGAAGTGGGAGTCGCAACAGGCCTCGCATGGACAGAGGCAGGCGGAGACATCATATATATTGAGGCAACTACAATGAAAGGAAAAGGACATCTGACCCTTACAGGGCAGTTAGGGGATGTGATGAAGGAGTCTGCCCATGCAGCCCTTAGCTACATCCGCTCGCGTGCAGGGCAGCTTAAGATAAACAGCGACCTCTTTTCCAAAAATGACATCCATATCCATGTCCCTGCCGGAGCAATACCAAAAGACGGCCCTTCTGCAGGCATAACCATTGCAACTGCCATTGCCTCTGCATTCACAGGAAAGCGCGTAAGCAAGGCTGTAGCAATGACAGGCGAGATTACGCTAAGAGGCAGGGTGCTGCCAATTGGCGGATTAAAAGAAAAGACCCTCGCTGCAAAGAGAATGGGCATCAGGAAAATAGTCATCCCTAAAAGGAATAAAAAAGACCTTGAGGATATTCCAAAGTATATTAAGAAGGGTATGGATTTTGTGCTTGCCGAGACAATGGATGAGGTACTGAAAAATACGCTTAGAGGCAGCGCTTCAGGAAAGGCAAAGGCATAAAAACCTCCTGCCAAATCTTGCTTCTTGACAAATAGTAGCGATTTAATCTATTATTTCATCTCCAAAAGTTATCTTAAGGGAAAGAACATGAAGACTATTTTTGCAAAAGAAAAAGATATTCAAAAAAAGTGGCATCTTATAGATGCACAAGGAATGGTGCTTGGAAGACTTGCCACTAAAGTGGCAAACATGCTGCGCGGAAAAGACAAGGCAATATTTACTCCAAATGCAGATTGCGGGGATTTTGTAGTTATAGTTAATGCTGAAAAAGTCCGTGTTACAGGAAAGAAGCTTGATGATAAAAAATATATCCATCACTCAGGCTATCCGGGCGGGCTTAAGGAAAAGTCACTTAAGGATATACTAAAAGAGTCGCCTGAAAGAATAATTACAATGGCTGTTCAGGGTATGCTTCCAAAGACCAGGCTTGGCAAGAGCCAGCTTAAAAAGCTAAAGGTATACAGCGGGGCAACACATCCGCATGAAGCACAAGGGCCGGAAGCAATAAAGATATAATTTTAAGGAGCTGTTAAAAAAATGGCAGAGTTAAACTATAACGCAACAGGTAAAAGAAAAACTTCAATTGCACGTGTAACCCTTATCCCGGGCAGGGGTCTTATTACTATAAACAACACCTCTTTTGACAAATACTTCCCTTATGAGACAATGAAGATGCTCGTAAGGCAGCCGCTTGAATCAGTGGCTGTTTCCAATAAGTATGACGTCCAGGTAAATGTAATTGGCGGCGGCGTTACAGGGCAAGCTGCTGCTATCAGGCATGGTATTGCGCGGGCACTTGTTCAGGTTAATCCGGACTTTCGCGGCAAACTCAAAAAAGAAGGGCTCCTTACAAGGGATCCAAGAGCTAAAGAAAGAAAGAAGTACGGACAGAAAGGCGCCAGAAAACGCTTCCAGTTCTCTAAGAGATAAAATACAGTAACGAGTAACTAGTGACGAGTAACGAGATATTTATAATTATATTATTTTTAAACTTGTCACTTGTCACTTGTTACTCGTCACTGCTTTTATGTTAAAGGTTGCCATCCTTGGCGGAAGCGGCTACACAGGCGCTGAACTCCTTAGAATCCTTGCATCTCATCCTTATACAGAAATAACAGCCGTTACCTCAGAAAAATCTGCCGGGAAAAAGATTACAGACCTTTTTCCTCACCTTCATAAATACTCAAACCTCGCCTATGAGGCAGTAGATAAAGAAAGACTCCTGCAGAGGGCTGACCTGTTTTTTCTTGCCCTGCCTCACGGGGCATCGCAGGAAGCAGTGGATTTTTTCTTTAGAAATGGCAAGCAGGTAATAGATCTTTCAGCAGATTACAGGCTCTCAGAGCCGGATGTTTATGCTGAGTGGTATAAGACCCCTCATAATTATCAGAAGACTCTGGGAAAGGCAGTTTACGGGCTTCCTGAGCTGTATCGTGATAAAATTAAGGCCTCAAGGCTTATCGCAAACCCTGGCTGTTATCCCACAAGCGCAATTTTGGGCTTATCCCCTGCAGTAAAAGAAAATATCGTTGATGCCGAGACTATCATAGTGGATTCAAAGTCAGGCACATCAGGGGCAGGAAGAAAGGCAGAGACTGCTTTCTTATTCTGTGAGGTCAATGAGGGATTTAAGGCATATGGTGTTGCCGTACACCGGCACACGCCTGAGATAGAGCAGGAAGCATCAAAGATTGCAGGCAAAAAAATATTTATAAATTTCACACCCCATCTTGTTCCTATGGACAGGGGAATACTCTCAACCATTTATCTAAGGATTAAAAAAGATATTGATACTAAAGATGTCCTGAGTATTTACAATAATTATTATTCTAAAGAGCCTTTTGTAAATATCCTCAATGACGGCCTGCTGCCAAACGTAAAAGATGTCCGCGGCAGCAATTACTGCCATATCGGGCTTAAGGTAAACAAAAGGACTAACACGCTTATTATAGTTGCAGCTATAGATAATCTTGTCAAAGGCGCATCAGGACAGGCAGTACAGAACATGAATATAATGGCAGGCTTTGAAGAGACTACCGGACTGACGATGCCTGCTTTATTTCCCTAATGCCTATCACAAAACAGAGCATACCTAAAGGCTTCTGCTTCTCTGCTGCGGAGGCAGCTGTCAAAGCTCCCGGCAGAAAAGATATTGCCCTTATATTCTCAGAAGTCCCTGCCGTGGCAGCAGGGGTCTTTACCACAAACAAGATAAAGGCAGCTCCTGTTAAGCTTGATATTGCAAATATCTCATCAGGCAAAGCCCAGGCAATCATTGTGAACAGCGGAAACGCCAATGCCTGCACAGGCAGGCAGGGGTTTAAAGACGCAAAAGAGACTATTGAGGTGACTGCGAAACATCTTGGCATAGATTCTAAATTAGTATATGTATCGTCCACCGGCGTTATAGGCAGGGCCATGCCAATGGAGAGGATAAAAAAGGCTATTCCCTTGCTGGCTAAAGCCCTTTCGCGTGATTCTTTAGATGATGTGGCAAAGGCAATCATGACTACTGATACTTTTCCAAAAATTTTTTTTAAGACTATAAGCATAAACGGAAAGACAGGCAATATCGCTGCCATTGCAAAAGGCGCAGGGATGATCTCCCCCAATATGGCAACCATGCTATGTTTTATACTTACTGATATAGCCGTAGAGCAGAAAGCCCTTCAGGAAGCGCTGAGAAACGCAGTAGATATCTCTTTTAACAGGCTTACAATTGACAGTGATATGAGCACAAATGACACGGTGCTTGTCATGGCAAATGGAATGCTTGGCAATGCTCCTCTAAAGAAAAACAGCCCTTATTATTCAAAGTTTGAAAAGGCGCTTTCTGATACAGCATATAACCTTTCAAAGATGATAGCCCTTGACGGCGAGGGCGCCACAAAACTGATAATTGTAAGGGTAAAAAGGGCAAAGACTTCTAAGGATGCTGAGATTATTGCGCGGGCAATTGCCAACTCCCCTCTTGTAAAGACGGCCATATACGGAAATGACCCGAACTGGGGCAGGATTATAGCAGCTATAGGCTATTCAGGCATTGATGTCATAGAGGAAAAGATAGGGATAACCATTAATAATGTAAAGATTGTTAAAGGCGGCCTTGGTATTCCTCTCAATAAAAACAGCCGCGGCATCTTCTCCAAAAAAGAGGTTGTAATTGAAGTGGACATTGGCACAGGTAAAAATGAGGCGGAAATCCTTACCTGTGATTTAACAGAAGAGTACATAAAGGTAAACGCTTCATACACTACATAGATCCCACGAATCTGCTGATAAGTATTCTGAGACAGGTTCATAATTATAACTTTCCAGATATAGCTGTCCCGAGATCTCAACATCTCTTTGAACTGAACCATGTTTTATATTTTTTTAAGCAATAAATTCATTGACAATTTGAGGTCTTTTTGATAATTATATGCTAATGCTTCGCAGGGAAAAAGAAATAATAGGCTTAGATATAGGCTCAAGATACATTAAGGCAGCTCAGCTTAAAGAGATAAAAGGCAGCTACCAGTTAGAGCATCTAAGCACAGCGCCGCTTCTGCCCGAGCTGATTGTGGACGGCTCTATAATAGATTCCTTCCGTGTAGTAGAGGCAATAAAAAATCTTTTTTCGTCACAGGGCATAAAGGCAAAGGATGTGGCGCTATCAGTGTCAGGACACTCCTCTGTAATCATAAAAAGGGTTACCCTTCCGCAGATGACAGAAGATGAACTCAGCGACTCGATAAAGTTTGAAGCAGAGCAATACATACCATTTGATATAGAAGACGTAAATCTGGACTTTCAGATCCTTGGCTCTCAGGAAGGCAGAAACCAGATGGATGTCCTTATTGTTGCAGTTAAGAAGAGCAAGATAAACGAGTATGTATCTGTCGTAACTGAAGCAGGGCTTAATCCCGTGATTGTTGATGTGGACGCCTTTGCGCTTGAGAATATGTATGAGATTAATTATGACATCAGCTCAGAGGAAAACGTCGCCCTTGTTAATGTCGGTGCAAGCACAATCAATATAAACATCCTCAGGGGCGGGCTGTCTGTCTTTACAAGGGACAGCTCTATTGGCAGCAACCTCCACACCGAGTCCATTCAGAAGGAGTTCTCTATATCTTACGAAGAGGCTGAGCGCCTGAAGCATACAGGCGTTATGTCCGGGAAAACAGAGGCTGATATAGCTTCTGCCCTAAATGCCGTCTCTGATGATATTATTTCAGACATCTCAAGGTCGTTTGACTACTTCAAAGGAGCAGTTAACCAGGGAGAAGTAAATAAGATAATTCTCTCAGGAGGCTGCGTTATGGTAAAGGGCTTCCCCATACTTCTTGGAGAAACACTTGGCATCAATGTTGAAATTGCCGAGCCCCTTAAAAATATCGGGATACCTGACAGGTTCGATAGAGGCTATTTAAAAAGCATCGCCCCTATTTCTGCTGTAGCAATAGGGTTGGCCTTAAGAAGGGTTGGGGACAGATGATAAGGATAAATCTTCTCCATGTAGAGCGCAAAAAGAAGAAAGCTAAGAAATTGCCGGCAGAAGTTATGACCGGTATTGCTGCCTTTGCGGTAACAGTCATTGCAGCACTGTTTTTTACATTTTATCTTACCAGTAAGATTTCTGATATGAAGGCAGAAAAGGCATCAAAGGAGCAGCGGCTTGAGGAGCTCAAGGCAATGATAAAAGAAGTTGAGAACTATGAAAGAGATAATAAGATATTTGAGGAAAAAACTAAAATAATTGAGCAGCTAAGAAAAAACCAGGGCATCCCTTTAAGGATGCTTGACGAGGTATCAGCGCTCCTTCCAAAGGGTGTATGGCTTACAGCGTTAATCGAGTCAGGCGGCAATACGACGCTGGAGGGATACGCATTTACAAATGCTGATCTTGTGGGCTACGTAGATAATCTCAAAGGCTCAAAGTACCTGCAAGAGGTTACCCTTATAGAGTCAAAATCAGCAGTAGTTGAGAATGTCTCTTTATATCAATTTAAATTAACATTTAAGGTTAGGATATAAGATACCATGGCAATAAATTTAGATATTAAGAACCTCCCGCCATACTCAAGGACAGGCTTAATACTCGCGCCATCTATAATAGTAATCGCCTTATTTATCTATTTTATTTATCTGCCCAAAAATGGGGAAATAAAAAGTCTAACCCAAACAATAGATAAGCTTGACAGTGAAATTGCAAGCAGCGAGAAAAAGGCCCAAAGGCTTGAAGCCCTGAAGATAGAGAATGCAAGGCTAAGGGCAAGGCTAAAGCAATTACAGGAGCAATTGCCGGAGGAGAAAGAGGTCTCAAGCCTCCTGAGGCAGGTCTCTGACCTTGGAATTAAATCAGGCCTGAGGATTCTTTTATGGAGGCCTGAGGCGAGGGTACCTGATCAGAGCGGCCTTTATATAAGGATACCTGTGAAGGTAGAGGTCTTAACAGGCTATCACAATCTTGGCATATTCTTCAGCCATATAAGCAGACTGCCCAGAATTGTTAATATATCAGAGATAAAACTTAGCAGCCCTACCCTGAAAGAAGGGAGTTATCAGGTAACCACAAGCTTTACGGCAACGACATTTTCTGCCATAGGAGAAGAAGACAGGACACAAGCTGCTGAGAAGGGGAAGAAATGAAGAGAGTTTTATTTATAATCTTGACTGTCTCAGTATTTATTGCAGGAGGATGCAAGAAAGAGCCGCCTGGACAGCAAACAGAGACTACAAAAAAGGCAGAAATGAAGCAGGCTGCCGCTCCTTCAGAGCCTCAGAAATTAGAGGAGCATGGTTACGAATATGACCCAAAAGGAAGGAGAGATCCCTTTACCCCGCTTGTAGTTATTACAAAAGAGAAGGAGAAAAGAGAAAAAGCAGAAGGGCTTGAAGGATACGATATAGGTGATTTTAAGCTGATAGCAATTGCTGAAAAAAAAGGAAGGTATTACGGGCTGCTGCTCGCGCCTGACAATAAGGCATATACAATTAAAGAGGGGGCAACTCTCGGACTGCACAAAGGGAAGGTTAAAAGAATAATGAGCAATAAAGCTATAGTAACAGAATATATAAAGGATTATAAGGGAGAACTAAAACCAAGGGAGATAGTTTTGGAACTCCTCAAGAAGGAGGGCTAAAAATGAATTTCAGGGGCAATTTGTTTTGCAATATTAAAAAAACAAGGCTTCTTTATTTCTTATTTCTTATTTCCTATTTTCTATTTCTTCTGCCATCGGTTTCTGTTAAGGCAGAAGAACAATCAAAAAAGCAGGAAATTACTGCAGTAGATGTAAAAGAGGCAGGTGATTCCACAGAGATACATATAGACGGCAGCTCCGCCTTTACCTATAAGGTGTATAAGTCTTCAGATCCCTATATGCTTATAGTTGAGCTGCAGGGCCTTGGCGCAGGCAAGTTTAAAGACAAGATGACATTTGACAAGGCAGGGGTTTTGGATATAATCCCTTCAGAGCCTGCAGGCACAATGGCCGCAAAGCTTGAAATATCCCTTACAGTGCCTGTAGACGTTAAGCCGCTTCAGAAA
>JACQXF010000029.1 GCA_016208855.1 Nitrospirota bacterium
AATCTTCCCGGCAGGCTCTCTAACGATTCTTTGTCGTTATCGAGGGGAAAGGCTTTGAGCTTGCTGCCGCCTTAATCAAGGATGAAGTAACGGGCAGCTCTTTTGGAAACATCAATACCGAGGTGGAACATGATACTCCTTTCTGAATCACGTTATTGTAAGCACGCTTCTTGACGTGTTCTGACCAAATATCGCCTGGGAGATAAATGGTCCTTCGGTATCAACCGGAGGCCATAGCATCCTTAATGAATATTTCCCCGTCAGACAGACAGGAAGCAGTAGTCTTTTGCAAATGGTGCCTCTCAAAAGAGAGACACATAAGGAGGACACAAAACTGTCTTTCCTGCTTAAAGACTCGTACTAACGATTATAAACTTCTTTACCCATTCCTATGGGTGAGGATTATACCAGGAGAACAACATGAAAGAAACACTTCAGCACACAATAAAAGCCTTTTTAAGAAAGGGGGAAAAATATTATATTGCCGAATGTCTGGAAATCCCTGTTGTAACGCAGGGAGAAACAATAGATGAAACTGCTGAAAATCTCAAGGAGGCAGTTGCCCTTCATCTGGAAGGGGAAGACCTTGAGCAGCTTGGGCTTGCGCCTAACCCTACACTGCTCATAACTATGGAATTGGAGCCTGCAGCACATGTCGCCTAAGTTAAAGCGACTGTCAGGGAAAGATGTATTGTCAATTTTTTCGCAATTCGGTTTCTCAGTTCATTCGCAAAGAGGCAGCCATGTAAAGCTACGCCGTATTTCCACTTCTGGAGAAACCCAATCCCTAACAATTCCAATGCATAATGAACTTGACATTGGAACATTGCGTGCAATTTTAAGGCAAGCAAGCCGATTTATTCCTGAAGATCAACTCAAAAAGGAATTCTATTCATAGTGTCCTTTAAACTGTGGGAAATATTTGACTTCGAGCATGCTTACCTAAATATCCCCTTCAATAAGTCCTCAACAGGTTTTTGTTTTTTCTCTCCTCCTTCCTGTTTGTCTTTATTAAACATCTTCTCCAAAAGCTCTCCTGCTTTTTTCTTAATTGCGCGCTTGCCTGCTTTGGCAATATCAACGCTGTAAGACGGTTTCGCAAATGTTCCTGATACCTTAAGCGGAATGCTTCCTCTGCCCTGCTCATCTTTTACATATGCGGCAATGCTCGGCTTCTTTAGTATCTTATCCGTAAGACGCTGGGAGAGTTTTAGCTCAAAGGCAAGGTCAATGCTCTGGCTGATAACACCTGCATTTCCTGAAGGATCCATTGACACATCATCAGAAGTGAATATGCTGTCAAGCCTCGCAATGCCGTCCTTTATCTTCACCATGCCGTTTGCCTGCCTAAGGTTTATTGTCCTTAATTCATCAATCCCCACAAATATGGCAAGTGCATCAAGCATTTTATGGTTGGTTATCTTTCCGTCTTTCACATTGAAATCAATGTCAGCATTGAGACTTCTCTTAATTGCATCTGCTGATGTGCCGGCAGCATTAAACTTAAAATTAGCATTAAGAGTTCCAAAAACTGTATCCTTTGCCTTTGGGAAAAAAGAATTCATTATCTCCTCTGCACGGAGGGATTCAATTTTACTGTTAAAGGCATAGGCATAACCGGGCTTTGAAATGTCTATAACGCCCTGAGAGCTAAATCTGCCTTTTCCAACTGAAGCAGTTGCGCTTTTAGCCTCAAGCCTTTTGTCTTTAAGCGCAAATTTTATATAGAGGTTGTTCGCTGCTATGCTGTTATACTTCAGAGAGTCTAACCTAAGCTCTCCGTTTGACCTTAAGTTTTTGGGCGCCCCCTCTATTTTTAAATCCGCTGTCATATTGCCTGAGAGCCCCAGACCTTTTACATCAATAAATGAACTGATAAGCCTTTGCATATCCGATGCCTTTGTCTTCTGCATTAAGAGAGATATATTGAGATCAGGCGAGTCTTTGAAATTTCTAATAACGCCTTTTATTGTTAGAGGCACATTCTGAACCTTAAGCTCTGTCTTGCCTATATTGAGAGTGTTTGAGTTGTTGTCTATGGCAACAGAGTATTTAAGCCCGGCAAAAATATTTTTGATATTTTTGGATTGGGTCTTAATTTCATCAAACTTAATATTTACCTCGCCGTCAGAAGATAGCTTCTGGGCATCAAGGCTTCTCATCTTTATATCAATATCAGCAGAGCCCTTTATATCAGGCATGGCGTTTTTATCGTCAGCAAATGAAAACCTTGCCCCTTTTATGATCGCTTTGCTTATCACGAGCGATAAAGGCAGCCCTTCTTCTTTATCAGCCTCTTTTTCTTCCTGAGCTTTTTTAGCGCCAATGCTCTTAAAATTAAATATTCCTTCTTTATTGCGAACAATATTAACCTCCGGAGAAAGGAGACTTAACTCGTTTATGGCTATCTTTCTTCGGAGCAAAGATAAAAGTTCGTATTTAAGGACAAGGTTTTTACACCTGACAAAATCTGTCTTTCTATCTGCCTCTTTGATTGCAAAGTCACTTATCTCTATGCCTTTAAACAGGCTTATATCTACCTTGCCGATTGCTATTTCCCTATCCAATGCACGTTCGGCCACAGGAAGAAGCAGGGTCTTTATTCTTTCCGGCGTAAAGAAGGTTTTTATGAAAACTGTGAGAGCGAGGACAACCGCTAAAATTGAAGCTGTAACTATTACTATGAGTTTTTTATGACGCTTAATCATATCCTTAAGTGTTAAAGGCCTCTCTTACAGCATCAAGCAGGGTGTCAGGAGCGAATGGCTTTTCAATATAATTAAACGCTCCTAATTTCAGCGCCTTTACAGCAGTCTCAACTGTGCTATAGCCTGTTACCATTATCACCTTTGCATCCAGGCATCTCTTTTTGATCTCTTTAAGAACCTCTATGCCGTCCATATCAGGCATCTTTAAATCAAGCAGTATAAGAGGGAAGCATTCCTTCTCAAGCAGTTCAAGCCCTGCCATACCGCTTGCTGCAACAGACACTTGATAGCCGTGGGGAGCAAGCACCCTTTCACAGCTTATTCTTATAATATCTTCATCGTCTATGACAAGTATTTTTTTCATAGCACTGACTCTACTAACGGTAGTCTAATAAAAAAGCTCGTGCCTTTTCCAACAGCGCTCTTTACAAGGACCTCTCCTCCGTAATGTTTAACTATGCCATGGCTTACTGAGAGTCCAAGCCCTGTCCCCTTGCCAACAGGCTTTGTGGTGAAAAATGGTTCAAATAGTTTGTCCATGTCCTCTTCAGGAATGCCGCAGCCTGTATCTGTGAACTCTATTTCAACAAACGGCTTATCATTGATGATAATTTTACGCGTTGCAATAGTGACAACGCCTCTTTCATTCATTGCGTCAGCGGCATTTATGAGCATATTGAGAAATATCTGCTGGTATTGCGATAAATCTCCGACCGCAATAAAACGGGGGGAATCGTCTATATTAATATTAAATTTTATATTATGGAATTTCTCCTGATTCTTTACCATGTAAATAGTCCTGCTTAATATATCGTTTATAACCACCTCTGCTTTCTCAGAAGGGGTTGCCCTTGCAAATGTCAGAAGGCCTCTTATTATCTTTGCACACCTTTCAGCCTGTTCTATGATAACCTTAAGGTCTTCTGCATCCTCGCTGTCAGGCGGAACACGCCTTAGCATCAGGTGCGCAAATGTCACTATGCCTGTTAATGGATTGTTTATCTCATGCGCTACCCCTGCTGCCATCCTGCCCAGTGATGCAAGCTTTTCTGTCTGCAGCATCCCTGCATGTGTCTTTTGTATCTCTTCTGCCTTTTTTGCAACCTCAGCCTCAAGTTTATGCGTCCATTGCTCTTGCTGCTCTTTTGCTGCCTTAATGTCTTTTGCCATTAAAGTAAATGCGTCAGCCAAAGCCCCTATCTCATCCCCTGTTTTTATATCTACTGAATGTTCAAAGTCCCCCTTTGCTACTTTCTCCATGCCGCTTACAAGCTGAGAAACAGGCTTAGAGACAATCTTATAAAGGACGATGCCCAGAGACGCAGAGATTGCCAGAAAAAAGATTAGCACATAGCCTGTGAGGGCAATGCCCTGCCTGAATTCTGCCTTATCAATGAGGGCTAAAGATAAATTTGCCTCTATAAATCCGAGTATTTTTTGCTCCGGTGCATGAAAATGGCATTTTGCCGTATAGCATGACGGCTCATTATATATTGGTTCAACGACCTTCAAGGTTCTGAAACCTTTATCATTTTTATAGATAGTCCATTTCTGCGGATAGGGCATCAGGCGGACCGGTTTTTCAATCTCCAAATGACATCCCTTGCATGTAATCGTCTCCTTATTAACTAACTTGCCGATATCTTCTTTCTTTGAAGAAAAGAACGTCGCGCCTTCATGATTAAATATGCTTACCCCCTCTATGCTCTCTGCTATGCTTATGTCTTCAAGTGTCTGCTGGATTAACGGTCTCTGCGCTGTGAGCATCCCGCTGTATGTGCGTTCTTTTACAAACTTTATGAAAGAATCACTGTACCTTACGGCAATAGACTGAAGATCTTTTTCCTGTTTATATAAGATTGCATACCAGAAAACAAAGCTTCCCACAAGCATTAAGAGCCCTACCGCAATTATGAGTTTAGCTGCCAGCGTCCTGTAATAACGACGTAAAACATCTCCCATAGTCTAATTATAACCCAAATTGAGTGAAGGGAAACGTTATAAAATTTATTTAAGATACTATAATCAGGTAGTTGAATAGTCTAAATGTGCTAAAATAGCAATGAATATTGGAAGGAGGGTATATGGAGAAAGGCAAAATTTTAGTGCTGGATGATGATCCTGTTGTAAATTTAAGCTGCCGAAGAATCTTAGGCGCTGAAGGTTATCACATTGTTTCTGCTGAAAAAGGAGAAGACGCCCTCAATAAACTCTCAAAAGAAGACTTTGATTTATTAATAACAGACATAAGGCTCCCCGATATAAGCGGCATGACCGTGCTGAAAGAAGCGCGGGTTGTTAAACCGCAGACTGATGTAGTTGTAATCACAGGCTATCCCACACTTGAAGATGCAAAAGAATCAGTAAAGCTTGGCGCCGCAGAATATATAGAAAAACCCTTTACCCCTGATTTTATGATAAATGTGGCCCAAAAGGTTTTTGACAAAAGAGGCTGGATTCTGAGACAGGCATTTATTGATGAGTTCAGGGACTCTGTAGTTCCCTTAAGAGACAAAGAAAATCCGGTTATCTTTTATAAGGAAGGCACATGGGCAAGGCCTGTTAAAGCAGGTTTATGGGAAATAGGATGCGACTTGAGATACTATCTTTTAACAGGAGACCTTGTTTATGTTGATTTTATAAAGGATATTAACAAGCTTATGGCAGGAGACCCTTTTGCAAAGGTTTATACAAGCGGCGGGCAAAGCAGCGAATTACTTTCACCGATGAATGCTGAGCTAAGAGAGGTTAACACAAAGGCAAACGATATAATGATTGCCTTGCTAAAGGACCACCTGTCAGAGGGGTGGTTATTATGGCTGGC
>JACQXF010000030.1 GCA_016208855.1 Nitrospirota bacterium
AAGAACGATCCTTGACAACTGAAATTTACTGGATTAGGTAGAAATCGACTTCCTGATTTCCCTCAGAATCGATTTTCTCTGCCCTGTCCTTATCCAACTATTATCCGTTTGCTGCCTTGACTCCTTTATAGGATGTCTTTTAACAGCTTGATAGCTTGCAGGCTTGTCAGCTTGTTAGCTTGATAGCCCTTAAAAACTTCCCTACATTATCCCTGATATCTCCCTTGAGAATTCCTGAAGCTACTGCCATAGCGTCAGCGCCTGCATTCAAGACATCACTTACATTATCAATCGCAATACCGCCAATAGCTACGACAGGTATTTTAATATGTCTCTTTATTTCCCTCAAGGCATTAATTCCCTTTGGCTTTCCTGCATCTTTTGTCATAGTATGAAACATTGGGCCAAAGCCGATATAATCAGCCCCTGCCCTTTGGGCATCAAGCGCCTGTTTCAGGGTATGCGTTGATATGCCGATGATTTTATTATTTCTCATTATTTTTCTTGCCTCTTTTATCGGCATGTCATCCTGCCCGAGATGCACGCCTGCGGCATCCACGGCAAGGGCAATGTCAATATAGTCGTTAATTATAAGCAGGACTTTGTATTTTACAAGAAGAGGCTTAATGGAGATAATCTCTCTAACGAGTTCTTTTTTAGAAAGTTCTTTCTCTCTTATTTGAATCGTTCTGACGCCGGCTGATACTGCCTGCCTGACTATCTCTACAAGAGGAATGCCTGCTATAGCCCTGTCTGTTATGAGGTATAATGCCTTTGCGCCTTTAAAGAGGCTTCTTCCCTGCCTCATTTTTCTTCTCAAGGAAGCTGGTATTGAAGTTTCCACTAAGGAAATCAGGGTCATTCAGAATCTTTTTATGAAATGGTATGGTAGTCTTTATGCCCTCTACTATGAACTCGTCAAGGGCACGCCGCATCCTCGCAGCAGCTTCTTCCCTGTCTTTTCCGTAAACTATGAGTTTTGCTATAAGCGAGTCATAATGTGCAGGCACTGTCCATCCGGTATATGCTGCAGTATCTACCCTCACGCCCGGGCCGCCCGGGGGAATAAACAAGGTAATCTTTCCTGGTGACGGAACAAACCTCTCAGGGTCTTCGGCATTAATTCTGCACTCTATGCTATGGCCCGAAAACTTTACATTATGCTGTTTGAAAGAGAGCGGCTCACCTGCGGCAAGCTTTATTTGCTCCTTGATTATATCAACGCCTGTAATCATCTCTGTTACCGGATGCTCAACCTGCACCCTTGTGTTTATCTCCATAAAATAGATGTTCCATTCCTTATCTACAATAAACTCAATCGTTCCTATGTTTTTGTAGCGCATCGCCTTTGCAGCCTTTATAGCCAAGTCGCCTATCTGTTTTCTGAACCTCGGCGGGGCAAAGGCAAAGGGCGCCTCTTCAATAAGCTTCTGATGCCTTCTCTGGACCGAGCAGTCCCTCTCGCCAAGATGAACAATATTGCCTTTATTGTCAGCAAGAATCTGGACCTCTATATGCCTTATTTCAGGAAGATATTTTTCCATATAGAGATCTCCGTTTCCAAAAGCTGCCAGGGTCTCACGATGCGCCATATGAAAAAGATTTCCAAGGTCTTTTTCCTCATTAACTATCCTCATACCTTTTCCGCCTCCGCCGGCAGCGGCCTTAAGTATTACCGGAAGCCCTATCTTTTTAGCTATTTTTAATGCATTCTCTTCATCTGATACAGGGCCATCGCTGCCCGGGACTACCGGAACGCCTTTTTTCTTCATTACCTGCCGGGCCTTTGCCTTGTCTCCGCCAATCCTTATATTGTCAGGCGTAGGGCCTATAAATGTTATGCCCGAGGTGCTGCAGGCCTCTGTGAAATGCGGGTTTTCTGCAAGAAACCCATAGCCCGGATGAATTGCCTCTGAATCAGTTATCTCAGCGGAGCTGATAATAGCAGGGATATTAAGGTAGCTCTGCGCAGAGGAGGCGGGGCCTATGCATACTGATTCATCTGCAAGCCTTACGTGAAGGGCGTCTCTATCAATCTCAGAATAAACAGCCACTGTCTTGATGCCGAGTTCACGGCATGCCCTGATAACCCTTACTGCTATTTCTCCGCGATTTGCTATAAGAACTTTTTTAAATAGTTTCACCTAAAAATACCTCTAATTAGTCATTCCCCGATTTATTCGGGGAATCCAATTCCTTTGCTTCTGGATTGCGCGGTCAAGCCGGGCAATGACAAAAAACGATATCATGCGGCTTTATTTATGATTACATTAGTTATGTTGGCTCTATCAGGAAGAGAGGCTCTCCGTACTCCACAGGTTGACCGTTTTCAACCAGTATCTTTGATATAGTGCCGTCAACATCTGATTCAATTTCGTTCATGAGTTTCATCGCCTCAATAATGCACAGCACCTGCCCTTTTTTAACAGTGCTTCCGGCATCAACAAAAGACGGCGCCTCCGGAGAAGGGGACCTGTAGAATATGCCGACAATTGGCGAGGAAACAGTAAGAAGCCTGGTCTCCGGGGCTTCCTCTTTTATTTCTTTTACCTCAGGCGCGGTGACATGTTTTGCAGTCGCCGGTATCTCCCATGATGATATAAACTTCTCTCGCTTTATCTTGATCTTCGCACCGTCCCGTTCAACCTGCAGCTCGGTTACGTCAGTGTCTTTAAGAAGATCCATGAGTTGTTTAATTTCATCTAATTCCATTATCTTACCCTCTCAATATATTCAGATGTCCTTGTGTCTATCTTTATGACATCTCCCTCATTGAGATGAAAAGGCACCTTTATAACCGCTCCTGTCTCAAGAGTAGCCGGCTTGCTCCCGCCTGTTGCTGTATCGCCTCTTATTCCGGGGGCAGTCTCTGCAATCTTTAATTCAACAAACATCGGCACCTCAACCGTCAAGGGAGAGCCGCGGTAATAGAGTATTTTGACCTCCATGTTCTCTTTTATAAACTTTTTGCTGTCGCCTAATTGCTCTGCGCTCAGAAAAAACTGCTCATAATTCTCCATGTCCATAAAAACATATGAATCACCCTGGCCGTACAGGTACTGCATGGTTTTTGCTTCAAGGTCAGGCGTATTAAACTTATCTCCTGCCTTAAATGTCTCCTCCAGCACGCTGCCTGTCTTCAGGTGTTTTATTTTTGTCCTTACAATAGGCGCTCTCTGCTGCATCTTCACATGCTGAAACTCAATGACCTCATAAGGCTCTCCATTGAATTCAATCTTTGCGCCTCTTCTGAACTCGTTTGTTGTTATCAAAACTACCCCCTCTAAATTAATTCTTAATTCTTTGAGGCCCTTGCAAAAGTCTTTATTCGTCATTCCCGCAGTTTATAAGCGGGAATCCAGTATTCTTTAAAATCAAAGACCCCCGATTAAGACCTTCGAGGGCAGGTATGACGGCGGAAACGATTTCCTTGATACTTTTGCAAGAGGCTCCCTAGTTATAAGTTATGGGTTTATTATATGTATCTTCCTTGAAAGCCTTGTCAATACCTCTACCCCGCCTTTAGTCACCACAACCATATCCTCTATCCTGACGCCTCCAAGACCCGGCAAATAAATCCCTGGCTCTATTGTAAAGACCATGCCTTCTTTTACCTTATCCCTGCTCTTGTGCGATATAGACGGCCATTCATGAATTGCAAGTCCTATGCCATGCCCTGTGCCGTGTCCAAAATAGTCACCATATCCACCCTGCCTAATAACATCCCGCGCAGCTCTGTCTATAACTTTTGCCTCTATCCCGTCTTTTACTGACCTAACAGCCTCGGCATTGGCTTTAAGCACTATTGAATATATCTTAGACAGTTTTTCGTCACCCCTGCCATTTATAAAAACCGTCCTGGTTATATCAGAGAAATAACCTTCGCATTCCCCGCCCCAGTCAAAAAGTACAATATCTCCCTTTCTTAATCGCCTGCTTGAAGGGCGGGCATGAGGCAGTGCTGACCGCAAACCCGAAGCTACTATAACTCCAAAAGGTGTTGTTTTGCAACCTTCTTTTTTAAGAAACCATTCGAGCCTCATGGCAAGGCTCTGCTCTGTAACCCCTGCCTTAATTAAGGGCAAAAGCCTTTTAAACGCCCTCTCCGCCCTCTGAACCGCTGTTTTGATATTTTTAATCTCCTCAGAGGATTTTATCCGCCTGAGCTCTTCGACTGCGCCTGTTAAGCCCTTAAGTCTTATTTTCCTATTTAAGAGTTTTCTATATGTTTTATAGCTTATGCTGTGGTCCTCAAATCCGAGCTTCTTTATGCCTGCCTCTTTAGTGATATTTTTTATGACCTTTATTCTTTCTTCTTTTTCAATCAGTATGTTAAACCCTTTTACTTCATGTTTTGATTGTTCTTCATAGCGGGAATCGGTAACAAAGACAGGGGCACCTTTCGTGATTATGAGGAAACCTGAAGACCCTGTAAACCCCGTGATATATCTAAGGTTGTTAAGGTCTGTAATAAGGAGTCCGTCAACTTTTAATTTAGGAAGTCTTTTTCTTAGAATGGCCTCTTTTTGCATTTGCTATACAGGCGGCAGCCCTTAGGCCAAGCAGATAGCTCTCAGGCCCGAAGCCCGAGATCTGCCCTGCAGCAACCGGTGCGATAAGGGACTTATGCCTGAACTCTTCCCTTCCGTATATATTTGATAAATGAACCTCTACAGCAGGTATCTTTGTAGCAGCGATAGCATCTCTTATGGCAACACTTGTATGGGTATAGGCGGCAGGGTTTATAACAATTGCGCCATAACCCTTTGCCTTTTGAATTGTATCAACTATTTCTCCTTCATGGTTTGATTGAAAAATCATTATGTTAACACATATCTCTTTAGCAAGAGCTTTAAGTTTACTATTAATCTCTGCAAGCGTCTTGCTGCCATATATGTCCTTTTCTCTTGAGCCTAAAAGATTAAGGTTAGGGCCGTGAATAATCAGTATTTTCATATGGTCTCCTGTAATAAATCGTTCAAACCGTTCAAGCAGTTCAAATCGTTTAAACTGCTTAAACGATTTGAACTGCTTGAACGACTCGGATATCTACTATCTCATTTTAAGCTGCAGCATTCTATCTATTATAATATTTGCAACATCCATCTTCTTCATTAAGGGATAGTCAGTAATCTCTCCGCCCCTGCCGATTATCGTAACTATGTTTGTATCAACATCAAACCCGGCGCCCTTTTGTGTTACATCATTTAAAACTATTAAATCAAGGTTTTTATCTTTAAGTTTCTTTTTTGCCTTTTCTGTGTTTTTGCCTGTCTCTGCTGCAAATCCTATAAGTATGCGGCTGCCTTTTTTCCCTCCAACCTCCTGAAGTATATCAGGGGTCTTTTGAAGCTCAATACTGATTGAGTCTGCCTTTTTAATCTTTGTTTCGCTTTTTGAAACCGGAGAAAAATCAGCTACTGCCGCAGCCATAATAACCGCAGTTGAGTTCTCTATATGCTGCATAACAGCATCCCTCATCTGAGAGGCGCTCTCTACGGATACAAAAGAAGCCCCTTGAGGCGGATGTTCTGACGATGGGCCGCTTACGAGCGTTACCTTTGCCCCTCTTTTAAGGGCTGCGGCAGCTACGGCAAACCCCATCTTTCCTGATGACCTGTTAGAGATAAACCTTACAGGGTCTATCGCCTCGCGGGTCGGGCCTGCTGTAACCAATATATTATGGCCTGATAAATCACCTTGGGTAAAGGCCGCCCTTACAGCCTCCAATAAATCCCCCGCCTCCGACATCCTTCCCACGCCCTCTTCACCGCAGGCAAGGCTTCCAGCCTCAGGTCCTACAAATTTCACTCCTGTTTTTTCAAGCCTGAGGATGTTTTCTTTTATTATCGGGTTCTCATACATCCGGTAGTTCATGGCAGGGGCTATTAAAACAGGGCCTTTATATGCTAAGTAGATATTGCTAAGCAGGTTATCTGCAATGCCTGAGGCAAGCTTGCTTATTGTATTTGCAGTTGCAGGGGCAATGATAAAAAGTTCAGTGTCACGAGGCAGGTTAATATGGCTTAATGGAGATTCAAAGGTATCTATATGGACGCTTCTTCCTGTAACTGTTTCAAAGGTAAGAGGCGTGACAAACCGGGAAGCTGCCTCTGTCATAACAACAGTGACATTGGCGCCTTCCTTAATCATTCCACGAACAAGGTCTATAGATTTATATACAGCTATGCTGCCGGTAAGGCCTAAAAGTATATTCTTCCCATTCAGCACTACTCTTTGCCTTCTTCTTTAAAAATATCATCTATTGATCTTTTGCCTTCCCCTTTCTCATGAAGATAGACCTTAAGGTCTTTTTCAAGCTCTGTCAGATCTTCGGGAAGGGTCTCTTTCTGCTTTGCCTCATCCATCATTATGTGCTCAGGTATTAAGCTCTTTGCCTTTTCTATGGCGGCCATTGCGGCTTCGCCTGTCAGGACTTTTACGGCTTCAGTGAGTATCTCTTCAAGCGCTTTCGTTGTATCCTTCTTTGACTTGCTCTCTATCTTTGGCATAGCCGTACGCGACATTAGCTGCCTTGCCCTTATAGAAGCAGCTATTACAAGCCTGTAACGGCTGTCAATCTTTTTCTTGTCAAATTCGGTTGGCAGTGAAATTAAGTCCATTTTATACTCCTCCTCATAGTTCTGAGCCTCTCGGCTATAATTATACTTTCCAGTTCCTTAAGCGCCTTTTTAAGATTGTCGTTTATAATAACATAATCATAATTCTTATAATCACGTATTTCTTCGGCGGCATTTTTTAAGCGCAGCCTTACCTGCTCATCAGAGTCGGACATCCGCCCCCTGAGTCTTTTTCCCAATACCTCTATTGACGGCGGCAGTATAAAGATAAAGACTGTATTCTTGAATTTACGCCTAATCTGTCTTGCTCCGTGTACGTCTATATCAAGAATTGTGTCATGGCCTTTTTTGCACATCAGGGCCAGTCTTTTCAAAGACGTCCCGTAGAGATTGCCATGAACCATTGCCCATTCAGCAAATTCACCTTTCTTTAGCATCGTCTCAAATCTCTTTCTGCTTACAAACGTATAATGAACATCGCTTACCTCGCCTGGACGGGGCTTCCTTGTGGTATATGAAACAGAGAGCTTTATCTCTGGCATAGCCTTGATAGTTTCATTACAGAGGGCTGTCTTGCCTGCCCCGGAAGGAGCTGATATGACAAACAATATGCCTTCCTGTTTTTTAGTCTTTTTCTGCATCTTCAGTATCTTCTCCTGAAAGTCTCTGTGTAAGGGTTTCTACATGAAGCGCTGAAAGTACTACATGGTCGCTGTCCATAACGATGATAGCCCTTGTCTTGCGTCCCTCTGTTGCATCAACGAGTTTTCCTCTTTCCCTCGCCTCTTCGCGCATTCTTTTAATCGGAGAGGAGCCGGGCGTTACTATAGCTATTATCCTTCCTGCAGATACGACATTTCCAAATCCTATGTTTATAAGCCGTATTATAGAAGCGCCTTTTTTCATTTTATATTCCACAAATTACAAACTGTAAAGCCTCTTGCACAAATCCTTATAAAATGATTTGTGCCGTCATACCCGTTCCCCGCTTAAGACCTGCGGGGAACGGGTATCCAGACGCCGTTCCCACGAAAGTGGGAAACCAGTTCCTTTGAAAATACTGGATTCCCGATTACTACCTCGGCAATGACAACACAGAACTTTCGTAGGAGTCTCCTTAATTTTGCATTTTAGGTCACTGTAAGTTCTGCACCTGCTCCCTTATCTTCTCAAGTTCTGATTTTAACTCTATAACAACAGGAGATATCTCTGTGCTCGTTGCCTTTGAGCCTATTGTATTTACCTCCCTGTTAAGCTCCTGCATGAGAAAGTCCAGCTTTTTGCCTATCGTGTCTCCTGAACTGAACATATCTTCCATATATTTTAAGTGGCTTTTTATCCTTACAAGTTCCTCTGTAATGTCAGAACGCTCTGTCAGGATGGCAACCTCCTGAATCAGGCGGCTCTCATCAATAAGCCTGTCTCCAAGGATATCTGCTATACGTTTTGAAAGGGAGCTTTTTTTGCTGCTTATAAACTCATGTCTTCTGCCTTCAAGAAGGTTAACCTTCTCCTTTATAACCTGCATCCTTCCGGTTATGTCCTTTAAAAGGTTTTCACCCTCCTCTGTGCGCATCTTCTTAAGGTCGCTTAGGGCTGCATTCAGGGCTTCATTTAGCGATGTAAGATCAATCGCTAATTCTTCATGCCAGAATATATCTCTCTGGGAGGCAAGGATGTTAATGCCTATATCGCCCGGTATTGAAAGCTCCTCTTTTAAAGATAAAAGAGCATCATAGAATTCCTTTGCCAACGGCTTATTTATATTAATCTTTATATTTTCGCCGCGTTCTGATGAGACAAATACCTCAATGCGTCCCCTTGTGAAATTCTCTTTAATAAGCCTTTTCATCTCAGGCTCGCAGGAATAAAGATATGAAGGCATCTTCACATGGATATCAAGGCCTTTGTGATTTACAGAGCGCGCCTCAACTTTATAGCTGCCGCTTCTACCCATGCCATAGCCTGTCATTGACTGAATTTTCATAGGGTTAACTATAAAACACGAGGCAGGATTAAGTCAAACAGACGAGGATTTGAGAGTAAAACTTTACTACGAGACCAGGGCTTCTACGTCGCTCTCAACAAATACGAGGGAATCGCCTTCAAGGATAACCTTAACCTTCTTCACATCCTTAAACTTGCCTTTTAGTATCCCTTCTGAAAGGGGGTCTTCAACATTTCTCTGAATAGCCCTTCTCATCTGTCTTGCGCCAAAGGAGGGCTGATAGTTGTTTTCAATCAGCCAGTCCACCGACTCATCACTAAGCTCCACGGCAAGGTCGTTATCCATAAGCTGTTTGGTAAGCTCTGTAACTAGTAGCCTGACTATCTTAACCAGATGCTCCTTTTCCAACTGATGGAATACAACCACCTCATCAATACGGTTCAGAAACTCAGGGTTAAAGGTCTTTTTAAGTTCATCAAGCATGCTGTTTTTAAGCTTCTTGTAGACATTTTCATGGCTTGGCAGCTGAAACCCAAGGGGTATATTCTCGGCAAATCTCGTGCCTATATTGGATGTCATTATAATAACGGTATTCTTAAAGTCCACCTTCCTGCCGAAGCTGTCAGTAAGCACTCCCTCGTCAAGCACCTGCAGTAAGATATTGAACACATCCGGATGCGCCTTTTCTATTTCATCAAACAACACAACTGAGTAGGGCCTTCTGCGCACTGCCTCTGTAAGCTGTCCGCCCTCTTCGTATCCTACATATCCGGGAGGCGCGCCTGTAAGGCGCGAAACATTAAACCTCTCCATGTACTCAGACATGTCAATCTTTATTAAAGCGCTCTCATCATTAAAGAGAAATTCGGCAAGCGCCTTTGCAAGTTCTGTCTTCCCGACGCCTGTAGGGCCAAGGAAGAAAAAGGTTCCAATCGGTCTCTTGCGTGATTTCAATCCGGCACGGGACCGCCTTATCGCCTTGGATACCGCCCTTACTGCCTCCTCCTGCGCAACAATCCTGTCGTGAAGTTCTTCTTCCATCCTCAGGAGCTTCTCTGATTCCTTCTCCTCTAATTTTGCAAGCGGTATGCCGGTAATCCTTGAAACAGTGTATGCAATATCATCTTCTTTGATTACAGGCAGCTCCTTTTGCTGATTTTCTCGCCAGTTTTTATAGAGTTCTTCATGTAATTTTTTAACCCGTTCTTCTTCGTTTTTTACAGATGCGCCCTTTTCAAAATCACGGAGTTTTATATAAAGATTCTTTTCCTTATTGAGCCTTTTTAAGTCTTTCTCAATATCCTTGAGTTCAGGCGGCATGGTGTATCTGCTTAGATTTATCCTTGCGCCTGTCTCATCCATAACATCTATTGCCTTATCAGGCAGAAACCTGCCTGTTATGTATCTGTCTGAAAGTATAACGCAGGACCTTACCGCCTCATTCCCTATTGTTACGCCGTGGAAGGTCTCGTATTTTCCCTTTAGCCCGCTAAGGATATTTATAGCATCATTTACACTTGGCGGCTGCAGGAATACAGGTTGAAACCTCCGCTCCAGTGCAGGATTCCTTTCTATATACTTCCTGTATTCACCTGGCGTAGTTGCGCCGATACACTGTATCTCACCCTTTGAAAGGGCAGGTTTCAGCATATTTGAGGCGTCAACAGAGCCCTCGGCAGCGCCTGCGCCAACCAGGGTATGAATCTCATCTATAAAGAGGATTACATTATTGTTTGCGTTGGTAAGCTCCTTCATTATAATCTTTAGCCTCTCCTCAAACTGGCCCCTGTACTTTGTGCCGGCTATGAGAGAGCCAAGGTCAAGGCTGACAAGCCTCTTTCCAAGAAGTGTTTCAGGAACGTCCTCTGCAACAATTCTCTGTGCAAGGCCCTCTACAATTGCGGTCTTGCCAACGCCGGCTTCTCCTATAATTACGGGATTATTCTTTGTCCTTCTGCTTAAAATCTGCAGTACCCGCTCTATCTCTACCTCTCTTCCTATGATGGGGTCGAGTTTGTCGTCTCTTGCCATCTGAGTGATATCTTTTCCGAATTCATCAAGCGCAGGGGTATGGCTCTTCTTGTCTTTCCCTGCAAGCTGCTGCCCGCGGGCGGTGAAATTTATAGCAAGCTGGCGCGCACCGAGAAGGCTTGCGCCCAAACTGCGAAGTATCTTGCCTGCAATACCCTCTTCTTCCCTTATTAATCCTATAAGAAGATGTTCGCTTCCTATATAACTATGGCCAAGCAGCCTCGCCTCTTCTACTGCAAGCTCAAGGACCCGTTTTGCGCGGGGGGTGAACGGTATTTCTCCAAAAGTAAGGATGTTTGAACCGGAAGGCAGGTTTCTCTCTACCTCAATACGGACCTCATGGATAGAGATGCCCATTTTCTTAAGTATCAAAACAGGCAGGCTGTCTTCTTCTCTTAAAAGTGCAAGCAGCAGATGTTCAGTTCCGAGGTAGTCGTTTTGCCTCTTCTCTGCCTCTTCTCTTGCGTATATTATGACCTTCCGGCCTCTCTCCGTAAATCTTTCAAACATCTTAATTTAAATATATCCTTTTAGAGTTAGATTGTCAAGATGACTGACTATCTTCCTTATCGTATATTTTTATAAAAAATTTAATTAAAGTTTCTTCCGTTATTTTCCGATAAAAAAGCATGAGGATTAGTAACTCGGATATCTCAATGTCCAGCAATCACAGCTTAGTTCAGAAGCATGAAAAAGAGGAATCTCTAAGAATGTGGATCGGCAATGAGCGTCCTGATTTTGAAAGACGAAACCATGCTTCGCGCTTGACTCATGTTATTCAAAAAGATCTGGTCAGCCTTTCGGATAAGGCAAGACATATGCAAAAAACCAAGGAGAAAGACAAGGATAAAGTTCATGCAGACGGCGACTTTGTGCTAAAGAACATTGTAGAGTCCATGATAAAAACGCTTACAGGCAAAAAACTAAAGATAAAAACACTGAGCACATCAGAAGAAAAAATTGAAAGCCCTGATATCAAGCAGAACACAGCAGAGCCACATCATGCTGAAGAGAAGCAGGGCTGGGGGCTTGAATATGATTATCACGAATCATATCTTGAAAAAGAGAGCATGCAGTTTGAAGCCGGCGGAACAGTCACTACAAAAGACGGCCGGGAGATAAACTTTAACGTAACGATTATGATGAGCAGGGAAAGTATGATGCAGCAGGACATAAGCATCAGGGCAGGCGATGCAAAGAAGATTGACCCAATCGTGGTTAACTTTGACGGCACGGCAGCAGAACTTACTGACACAAAATTCAGTTTTGATCTGGACTCTGACGGAACAGGAGACAACATATCCTTTGTTCAGGCAGGAAACGGCTTTCTTGCGCTGGATATAAATAATGACGGCGTTATAAACAATGGCAGCGAGCTTTTTGGGCCCAATACAGGAGACGGGTTTTTAGAACTTAGCAAGTACGATGAAGACGGCAACAAATGGATTGACGAGGCAGATTCGGTTTATAACCAATTGCGCATCTGGACAAAAGACGCGGAGGGGATTGACTCGCTATATACGCTTACAGATAAAAATATCGGGGCAATATATCTTGGAAATCTTTCAACGCCGTTTAGCATTAAAGACTCCCAAAATGAATCACTTGGAGAAGTAAAAAGCACGGGTATTTTCCTTAATGAAAACGGCTCAGCAGGAACAATACAGCAGGTAGATTTAATAATTTAGCCCCTCGCTGCTAACTGCAGCTGCACTTACAGCCGCATGACAACCCTTTAGCCTTCTGAAAAGACTCCCTTCCCTCTTTTACTGAAAGCGCGGCAATTCCAACAGCGCCAAGCGAATCCATACCGCCAATGCCTGTGAGTTCATAGCCGAGGCTTGAGAGAAAAAGGACAACCGAAAAATACATACACGCCTTTGTGCAATTAGCATCTGCCAATATAGCTTGTGAGTTTAGCTGCCTGCCTGCCTTAATTTTATAACGGATAAGCGCCCACATTATAAGAATAGATATTATGGAAATTACTATGCCCCATAAAGTAGTTTCTGGTTTCTGGTTATAGTAGAGATTTATAGCAGCGGTAATAACCAATCCTGCAGCAAGCATATAAAATGCTGTGCCTGTAATCTTCAGCGCATCCTTTTCAAATATATCAGGGTTTTCATTGCCGTTCTTTTCTAACCTCCGTATCATATGCCATATTCCAATGCCTGATATTACCTCTACAAAGGAGTCTATCCCAAAACCCAAAAGCGCAATAGTCTCATCTTTGAAGCCAAGGTAAACAGAAACTACACCCTCAAGGATGTTGTAAAAGATAGTTATCAGAGCCAGCGCTGAAGCCAATTTATAGGGTGTAGCATTTTTATGTGCCATAGTTTATTTTAACAATCTTCTGAATTAATTTTCTTTTTTACATCACATGCACCTGAATCACATCCCTGGCAATGCCCCTTTTTCTTCCAGAGCGAACGGTACAAAAGATAAAACGCTCCCCCGATAATCAACACCATCAATGAAATATCTACAATCCCCATATTAACCTCCTATTCCCAAAACTTTTCCTCCCTGATAAATCACAAACGCCACCACCCATGCCAAAACCATCTGATACGCAAACGCCACCCCAAACCACTTCCATGATCCGAATTCGTGTTTCATGGCAATGGCTACAACAACGCACGGCATATAGAGGAGAACGAATGCCATGAAGGCATATGCGGTTAGGGGCGTGAATGTCTTTTGTATGACCGTTTTCAGGCCTGAGGCGCCTTCATCCTCCTCAGCGGAAATACTTGCAATTCCGAAGGTGGCAAAGACATTCCTGAAGGAATCTCCGACAGCGGTAACAAAGGTTGTCCCCATCTCTTTTAAATCCTCTGATACGGTAGTTGTCTCCTCTTCTTCCTGTTCCACCGCGTATATTTCAGCCATTGACCCTACTACTATCTCTTTGGCGATCAGCCCTGTAATAAGCGATGAGGCTGCCTCCCAGTTTCCAAACCCTATGGGCTCCAGTGCAGGAGCTATGACCTGCCCGGCCTTCCCGAGGTAGGAATCCTTTTTGTTCTCAACACCCCACGGTAGATTAAGTAAAAACCATACGAGGATAGACACCGCAAAGATATACGTCCCGGCCTTTATCAGAAAGTGCTTCCCCTTTTCCCACGTGTGTATCATAAGGCTCCTGAGGAACGGCATCCTGTAAGGCGGAAGCTCCATAATGAACATAGGAGATTCCCCCCTGAAAAGAGTCCGTTTAAATATGACGCCCATTAATACCGCAAGGCCTATTCCCATAACATACATCGACCATAAAACGGTGCCGGCATATGCGGAGAAGAAGGCCCCGATGAAGACTACATATACAGGCAGTCTCGCCCCGCATGACATAAGGGGCAAAAGCAGCGCCGTAAGCGCCTTGTCTCTTGGGTTTTCAAGTGTCCTTGTGGCATAAATGCCGGGCACGTTGCAGCCGAAACCGAGGAGCATAGGTATAAACGATTTGCCGTGCAGCCCCATGCTGTGCATCGCCCTGTCCATGACAAATGCGGCCCTTGCCATGTAACCGCTTCCCTCAAGGAATGTTATAAAGAACATCATAGCAAATATCACAGGCACAAATGCCAGCACAAAACCGACGCCCGCGATGACCCCCTCTGTGATAAGAGATGCAATCCACAAAGGTCCATTAACAGCCGTAATTGCCTTTGCCGCCAGCCTGCTGATCGGCCCGGCCGTGGCCCCATCTATCCAGTCGCCAAAGGGCTGTGACAGATCGAAAGTAAGTTTAAACACGATCCACATCGCAGCCAGAAATATCGGTATTCCCAGGAATCTGTTTAAAACGAATCTGTCGATTTTCTCTGTTATTTCCATCTTCCTGACTTCGGGTCTTTTTACAACCTCGCGGGTAAGGCCGGTTGCCAATGCGTATCTTTCATCAGCCATGATGGACTCAATATCATCACCGTGCGCCTTTTTCAGATGCGCCGTCGCTTTTTCAACAAAAGAGGCGTCGATATTAAGGGAGACTTCTCCCACAATATGGCTGTCGCCTTCCATAAATTTAAAGGCAAGCCATCTCATAGGATATTTACCGTCAAGTGACGGATATTGTTCCCTGACATGTGTCTGGATAAGGGCCGCTGCGGATTCGATGTCGTCACCGTAATTTAATTGCTTCGGCTTATACCGGGACGGATTATCAGCCATCTCTGAGGCTGCCTTTAATAATTCATCCAATCCCGCTTTCTTTGTTGCCACTGTGGGTATTACCTTAACGCCAAGCATCTCCTGCATTGCATTTGTGTTTATTTTGTAACCCTTCTGTTCCGCCTCATCGTATATATTTAAGGCAATAACAAGGGGTATGCCAAGCTCCAGCAACTGGACGGTGAGATAAAGATTTCTTTCGATGTTTGTGGCATCAACCACATTAATAATTACGTCCGGCTTTTCTTTTACAAGGTAGTCCCTTGCGATGATCTCTTCCTGAGTGTACGGGCTCAGGCTGTACGTGCCGGGCAGGTCAATTAATTTTATCTTCCTGCCTTCGTGTTCAAACACGGCAGACTTCTTTTCCACCGTCACACCGGGCCAATTGCCGACATAAAGTCTCGTGCCGGCGATGGCATTTATAAGCGTGGATTTGCCGGAATTGGGATTTCCGGCAACGGCAACGGTAATCTCCCTTTTATCCCTCCTTAATTTGGGGGGGGGGCTGAGGGGGGTTATTTGCGCTCTGTGCTCTGTCTAATGTGATCTGAGCTCTCATTTTATTGCCTCCACCGAAATTCCTTCCGCCTCTTTCTTTCTCAGGGAGAGGTTGTAATTTTTTATTGTTACCTCGATGGGGTCACCGAGCGGGGCGATCTTTTCCACCTTCACCTTTTCACCCACGAGCACGCCCATATCCATGAGCCTCCTTCTAAGCGGGCCGATGGCCCCGATCTTTGTAATTTTCCCGTGTTCACCGGGTTTTAGCATTGCAAGATTCATACTGCCTCCTTGTTTCACTTTCAACTTTTATATGTAATGACATATAAATTAGACATCACGCCCGAAGTTTTTTATCGGGCATCCAGTGATTTAAGCGTCTAGATTCCCGCTTACTGATTGCGGGAATGACAGCTAATGTGGTTTTATTCCCCTGACGCTTGTTTTTTACTCACCATTATCTTCATAGCCATACCTCTGGCAATGGCTATCCGTGACTCATCAACTTTTATCAGCATAGCTCCGCGCCCCCCCGTTATTAAGCACTTCAATCTCTTTGCCTATATTGATTATCGTTATCAATATAAAGTTATAAAAAAGGCAGGGACTTAACCCTGCCCTAAAATTAGTATCTAACCTTTATTCCGTCAAGCTCTTCCTTTGAGATTTCCTTCCACCTCTTCAGCGTCCAATTGCCAACCCATCCCTTAAAGAGAGCGAGGTTCTTCTGCCTTTCTTCCTCTGTGTCGCCGAGGTTCTGATACATATTGCCAGGCTTTCCGTCTTTTGTATTCTTGCCGTCGTCAAGCCTTCTCATAATTGCGCCTGTGTCCGGCCAGCCGACAAAGGAAATCATCGTGGTATAAGTATCCATCCTCGGCCCCTTCAACTTATCTTTATATCCTTTTTTATCCTTCTCAAATTCAGGCAGTTCCGGCGAATCGCTTCCGTGGCACTTTATGCATTTCTGCTCAAAGACAGGTTTTATCTGAGTTTCATACTCAACATCCCCTGCATATGCATTTAGAGAGACTGCCATAAAAACTGCAGCCGCTAAAATAAAAAATACACTTTGTTTTTTTCTCATTTTCTTATCCTCCAATTGAATTTGCAATTAATTTATACGCCCAGGCTGTTTTAAACGACGTGGAATTTTTATTTAGTAGTCATAATTATTATTCCGTCACGCCCCCTTTCTGCTCCTACCAAAGCACTTATTGTGCCTCACAGGAACAAAGTCATTAGCCTCTGCAAGTTTATCCTGAAGCCTCTCAATCCTCTCGTCTTTGACCTCTATAAACCTTCCGCACCTAATGCATATTAAATGGTCATGATGCTCATGGCCGTATTTTATCTCAAACCTTGCCTTATCAGTGCCGACCTTTATCTCATTTGCAAGGCCTGACTCGCACAGTAATTTCAGGTTGCGGTGCACTGTGGCATAGCCTATCCCTGGCGTTTTTCTTCTAAGAGAGTTATATAAATCCTCAACAGTTATATGCTTGCCTGAAGAAAGAAAAGTCTCAAGGATCGCCTCTCTCTGCCTGGTATTACGCAGCCCTTTCTCCCTTACATAATCGGAAAATATATCTTTTGCCTCAGCCTTGCCCATCTTTACCGTTTGACAATAATGATAATTGTTATCATTAAAACATAAAATTAATTAGCCTGTCAAGCCTTTTTTAACTCCTTTTTTATCGGAAAATAAATTTGTAATCTCGTCCATAAATTCCTTTATATCCCTGAACTGCCTGTAAACAGAGGCAAACCTTACGTAAGCCACCTCATCTATATTCTTAAGTTCATTCATTATCTGCTCCCCTATCCAAGGGCTTGAGACCTCTTTTTCACCAACCTCCTGAAGTTTTTTCTCAAGCCTTGATACAAGAGAATCCCGCGCCTCCATGCTTATAGGCCTCTTCTCGCATGCCTTCTCAAGCCCCCGAAGGATTTTCTGCCTGTCAAAGGGCTCACGCCTGCCGTCTTTTTTCACAACCAGAGGAAGGATCTCCTCAATCCTTTCATAGCTTGTAAACCTGCCTTCGCACTTCAGGCACTCACGCCTCCGCCTGACGATATCGCCTTCCTTGCTAAGACGCGAGTCTATGACTTTATCTTCTATATGTCCGCAAAATGGGCACTTCATAACATCAATTTTCAAATCCTAAGTTCTAAACAAATTAAGGTTCTTTCTCATTTCAAGTGGGTAATTACTTCCCATCCCTTGAGGGAGACGCTTTCTCTATTTCCCCTCCCTTGAGGGGAGGGGATTAAGGGGAGGGTGTGTTAACATTTAATAACCCTCTCCCTACCCTCTCCCCTCAAGTGAGAGGGACTTTACCCACTCAGTTTGATAAAGAACCAAATTAAAAATCCAAATTCCAAAATTGATTTAGGATTTAGTTAGGATTTGTGCTTAGATTTCTATATCTACATATGCAGGAAAGCTCCTGCATAAAGAGCTGACCTTGTCTTTTACATGCTGGATAACAGTACTGTCATTAGGGTTGGTTATCACATCTGATATAAGCCTTGCAATAGTAACCATCTCAGGCTCTTTCATTTTACGGCTTGTGACTATCGGGGCGCCCAATCTTATGCCGCTTGTTATGGTTGCCGGCTTATCGTCATATGGGATTGAGTTTTTGTTTACCGTAATGCCTGCCCTGTCAAGAACAGTCTCTGCATCTTTGCCTGTAATAGACTTTTCCCTAAGGTCTATAAGCATAAGGTGATTATCAGTCCCTCCTGAAATAATCCTGACGCCATTATTTACAAGCTCATGGGACAGCTCCTTTGCATTTTTTACAACCTGAATCTGGTATTCCTTAAACTCATTGCTTAGCGCCTCTTTAAGCGCAACTGCCTTTGCAGCGATGACATGGACAAGAGGCCCGCCCTGTATGCCGGGGAATATCATCTTATCTATTGCCTTTGCATAGTCTGCCTTGCACATGATCATTCCGCCCCTTGGGCCCTTGAGAGTCTTATGTGTAGTGCTGGTGACAAAATCAGCATAAGGCACGGGCGATGGGTGAAGCCCTGCTGCGACAAGACCTGCTATATGGGCAATGTCAGCAAGAAACAATGCATTAACCTCTTTTGCAATGTCAGAGAATGCCTTAAAATCAAGTATCCTTGAGTAAGCGCTTGCACCTGCAACTATCATTTTGGGCTTATGCTTCTTGGCAAGCTTTCTTACCTCATCATAATCAATAAGCCCTGTATCCTTATTAACGCCATAAAAAACAGATTTATAAAAAACACCTGAAAAATTTACGGTAGCGCCGTGTGAAAGGTGCCCTCCGTGGGCGAGGTTCATTCCGAGTATCTTATCCTTTGGTTTAAGAAAGGAGAAATAGACTGCCATATTTGCCTGCGTGCCGGAATGGGGCTGGACATTCACATGCTCTGCGCCGAAAAGCTCTTTTGCCCTGTTTATGGCAAGAGATTCAACCTTGTCAGCGTACTCACATCCTCCGTAATAACGTTTCTCCGGATAGCCTTCGGCATATTTATTGGTGAATACAGAGCCGAGAGCTTCAAGCACTGCCCTGCTTGCGTAGTTTTCCGAGGCAATCAGTATGAGATGATTCCTCTCCCGCTCTATTTCCTTTACAATAGCTTCATAAACTTCATAGTCTGTTTTCTTTAGCTCCTGCATGTTTATTGACATTTCAGTTTTGCCTCAATCGCCCTTATTTTATCAAGCCTTCTCTGGTGCCTGCCCCCTTCAAAGGGTGTTGTAAACCATATCTGCACTATCTGTCTGGCAGTCTCCTTATCAACTATCCTGCCGCCCAGAACCAGCAGATTAGCGTCATTGTGAAGCCTGCTCATCTTTGCGCAATATATTTCATTGCATAAGGCTGCCCTTACCCTTGGAAATTTATTTGCAACAATCGTCATGCCTATGCCGGTGCCGCATATAAGGATGCCCCTGTCAACTTTTCCGTTTGAAACTGCCTGAGACACCCTCTCGCCAAAGTCAGGGTAATCAACAGATTCATCCGTATCAGTGCCAAAGTCTTCCCACTCTATGGAGAGTTCTTTAAGAACAGGAAGGATTTCTTTTTTTAAAGCCGTCCCGCCGTGGTCGCAACCGATAGCAATCTTCATTTTATGCACCCTCTTTTAAAGATGGCATGCCCATTGAAGGGACTAAAAATTATTTTACTCAGAAGCAGAAATTATATTATAAGCCTTATACCTCTAAGTCAAGGCTATTATAATTAAAATTTTTTGCTATAATTTGGCATGCCGTTTATCGGACTGACAGGCAATTTTGGGATGGGCAAATCTACAGTCTTAAGGCTGTTCAAACAGCTTGGAGCATATACTATCAGCGCTGATGAAACAGTCTCCGGCATCCTTAAAAGACCCGCGATAATTAATAAGCTGACAACCGCCCTCGGCAAAGAAATCCTTATAAAAAGAGCGGGCAGAAAATCCATAGACAAAAAGCGCGCTGCGGACATAATCTTTAATAATGCTCAAAAACGGCGGCTTGCTGAAGAAATAATACACCCTGAGGTTATAAAAAAGGCAGAAGAGTTTAAGGCAAAGACCCTAAAGAAAAATCCATCTGCTGTCATTATCTTTGAAGTCCCCCTCTTGTTCGAGTCAGGCTATGAGAAACTTTTTGAAAAAGTTATAGTAGTGTATTGCAAGAGAGAGACAGCCATAAGCCGCCTTGTGGCAAAAGGCTTCTCAAAAGAGGATGCTATAAAAAGACTCCGTGCACAGATGCCAATATCAAAGAAAAAGGCGCTGGCTGACTTCCTGATAAATAATAATCTTGGGATAAACAGTACAAGAGAGAAGGTTAAGGCTGTCCTATCAGAAATCACTAAAATTTTATAGCAGTAAATTTTTCTTTACATATTTACAATAAATTTTTATATAATTACCGTTAACTATGAATAACGATAAAAGACGCCATAAGAGGGTTATTGATACCATAGATGCCGAGATTATTCTGGGCGCAATGAATTATCACGGCATTGTAATGAACTGCTCGGAGAACGGCCTATACCTTGTAACAGCCACGGTATCTGAGGCAGAGAATATAACCTCTCGTTCAAAGGTCAAATTAAGATGCCATCTCCCATTAAAAGAGACTGTTGATCTGCAGTGCAGGGTAAAATGGATTAATAGGAAATGCTCTTCTTATGGGGCAAGTTTTTGTATGGGAATGGAGATTGTAAAGCCGCCTTTGAAATACAAAAAATACATAGAAACCATACAGTAAGTTAAACCTTATCTTTTACTATCTCCCTTATAACTTCTATGTCTTTTCGCATCTGCTCTGCAAGGTCTTCAATCTTTGAAAACTTTATTTCGTCTCTTATCCTCTTAATAAAATTGACCCTGAGGATTTTCCCGAGCAGGTTCCCTTCAAAGTCCAGAACATGCACCTCACAGCTTATCTTACTGCCGCCAAAGGTAGGGTTATAGCCTATATTTGCAGCTCCGCCATATATTTTGCCGTCAATATCAACAGTAACAGCGTAGACGCCGTTTTTGGGAATAAGCTCATTAAATACCGAGATATTTGCTGTGGGTATATTAAACAGCTTCTTACCCCTCTTTGCGCCTTCAACCACAATGCCTTCAAGGCAATAATGCCTCCCCAGAAGCTCTGACGCCTCTTCAGTCTTTCCTTTATTTATAAGCCCTCTTATTTTAGAGCTGCTCACAGTGGTATTGTTTATTTTTATCTCAGGCACTATTGTTACCTCAAAGCCGTATTCTTTACCCATTTTTCTCAGAAGTTCAGGAGTCCCTCCCCTATCCTTTCCAAAAAAATAGTTTGCTCCGATAAATACCTCCTTTACTGCAAGGGCATTTACAAGAATATTTTTTACAAAATCCTCTGCAGGCATATTAGAAAACTCCTTCGTAAACTTAATATATACAAGCATATAAATGACTGCATCTTCTATGAGCTTTCTTCTTTCTTTAAATGATGTGATGAGCTGCGGCGCCTTTTCAGGGAATAAAACCTTGAGCGGGTGGGGTTCAAATGTCAATGCTATTGATATGCCCCTTTTCTCCTTTGCCCTTTTTGTAATCATATGAAAAATCGCCTGATGTCCGAGGTGTACACCATCAAAATTTCCTATAGTCAAAACAGGATAAGGAAGCTTTTCAGAAAGACCTTTAAACCCTTCGAGTATCTTCATAAAAAATAATAATATGAATAAGCGGTTACTTTGTCAAATATCAAAACAGAGAAATAGCTTTTTTACTTTACAGTGTCATTAGAAATAGGTATATTTATATGCCTATATATTACGACAGGAGGAGAAGCATGAAAACAGGTCATGTAAAAATATTTTTTGCAATATTTTCTTTGTGTTTCTTAAGTGTTCTCACAGGTTGTGCAGGTATGAAGTTTGCTCCTAAGGAAGGCCTCTTATACTATCATCAGGAGCTGCCTGAGGCAGAACAGGCTGTAGCGCAAGCCCGCACAGCAGGGAAAGATAAGGAATGTCCAGATGCATTTAAGTCAGCAGAGGATTTAAAAAATAAGGCATATGATACATATTGGCAGTGCAGGACACAGGAGGCAATTGCTATGGCTAATGACGCAACCAATAAGGTAAATGCCCTCTGTCCTGAAACTCCAAAACCTGTATTAAAAGAGCCGGAGCAGCCAAAAACCGCGATAAAAGAACCGGAACTACCCAAACAAGCGGGGAAGGAGCCGGAGCAGCCGAAGCCTGATGCCCAAAAAGCTGTTGAAACATTAAAAGTGAAGATTAATTTTGACTTTGATAAATCAGAAATCAGGGAAGCTGATATAGCCGGTCTTAAAAAGGCAATATATTTTATCAAAACACACCCCAACTCAAAGATAAAGATAGAAGGACATACAGACAGCACAGGCCCTGAGAAATATAACCAAAAGCTCTCTGAAAGAAGAGCAAATACTGTAAAAGGATACCTTATAAAAGAAGGCGGTATTGGTGAGGGCTCAATTACAATAACAGGCCACGGTGAATTAAAGCCTGCAGATTCCAATAAGACGCGGGAAGGCAGGTTTGAAAACCGAAGGGCTGAGGTCCTTATAACTTCTGAATAGCATTAAAGTAACGCCTCAAACTTTAGCGAAGAAAACCTGTAATGGTTTGATTTTTCAGGCAGGCGTTATTTATCATAATTCAGCTTGCAATTTTAAACTTATACCGCAAAAATATTAAAATCAGGAGTTACTTATGATTAAAGTAGGAATAATAGGCGGCTCAGGACTTGATGACCCGAAGATACTTAAAGAGGCAAAGGAGTTAGAGGTCGCAACCCCCTATGGCTCCCCTACATCTGCCCTGACATGCGGCGCAATTGAAGGCGTTCAGGTAGTTATAATAGCCCGCCATGGCAAAGATCACTCAATATATCCTTCAAAGGTAAATTTCAGGGCTAATCTCTGGGCATTGAAGGAGCAAGGCTGTACGCATATCCTCGTCTCAACTGCGGTTGGCTCGCTTAGAGAGGAGATAGAACCGGGGCATCTTGTATTTCCAAGCCAGTTTATAGACCATACCAAAAAGAGAGAGACAACTTTTTTTGATGAAGATGTGGTTGTGCATACGCCAATGGCAGAGCCTTTCTGCCCAAATCTCTTAGGGCTCCTTGCGTCATCTGCTGAACATATAAAAGTTCCTTATCATACAAACAAGACAGTTATAACTATAGAAGGCCCGCGCTTCTCCACCAAGGCAGAAAGTCACATGTTCAGGGGCTGGGGCGCAGACATTATAAATATGAGCACAGTGCCCGAGGTAAACCTCTCAAGGGAAAAGAAGATGCATTACGCAGCAATCGCCATGTCCACAGATTATGACTGCTGGCGCGAGGGTGAAGAGTCAGTGACATGGGATATGATTCTTGAGACCATGAAGAAAAATGCCAGCAATGTAATAAAACTGTTTCTCGATGTAATACCCAAGCTCAAAGAATATGATGATATATGTTTAAGATGAGGTAAGAGTTAAAAGGAGAAAACTATGCCGATTAAGTCAAAAATCAGAACTATCCCTGATTATCCAAAGAAAGGCATTATGTTCAGGGACATAACAACCCTCATGAAAGACCCTGTCGGGTTCAGGCTTGTCATTGATAACCTGACACAGAGATACCTAAAGGGTGATATAAAGTTTGATACTATTGTCGGAATAGAGGCGCGCGGTTTTATTCTTGGAGGAGCCCTTGCGTACACACTTGGAAAAGGTTTTATTCCAGTAAGGAAAAAAGGCAAGCTTCCTGCCAAAGTAGTAAGCCATGAGTATGAGCTTGAGTATGGAACAGACAGGATAGAAATGCACGAGGACTCAATAGAAAAAGGCACGAAGGTTCTTCTGATAGATGACCTCCTTGCAACAGGCGGGACCGCATTAGCTGCTGCCACATTGATTGAAAAATTAGGCGGCACAGTGGCTGAGATGGCGTTTGTTGTCAACCTGCCTGATGTAGGCGGTGAAAAGAAGTTGACGGGCAAAGGATACAACGTATTTTATCTCACAGAGTTTGAAGGAGACTAAAGAATAAAGTTAAATTTATCATTTAGAATTGCAAAATGATAAATGTTAATTGATAATTTTAAAATAAATTTGTTTGGCTTTTAAACTTTTATCATTTAGAGATTCCGGAGGAATAATTTTGAATATCGTAGTCTGTATAAAACAGGTTCCCGACACCTCAGAGGTAAGGATAAATCCTGAGACAAATACGCTTATCAGGGAAGGGATTCAGAGTATTATCAACCCTTATGACCTTCATGCACTTGAGGCAGGACTTCAGATAAGGGATGGGCTCGGAGGAAAGGTAATTGTCCTCACTATGGGGCCGCCTCAGGCAGAGAATGCCCTGAGAGACGCCATAGCTATGGGAGCTGATGAGGCAGTGCTTCTGACAGACAGGGCCTTTGCTGGCGCTGACACATGGGCAACAGCATACACGCTTGCAAAGGCAATTGAAAAGCTTGAAGCAGATATTATACTCTGCGGCAAACAGGCTATAGACGGAGACACTGCACAGGTCGGCCCTGAGATAGCTGAGTTCTTAGCTATCCCCCATATTGCCTATATAAAAAAGATAGAGGAAGTAAAGGAAAACTATATAAGGGTTCACAGACTTATGGATGATGGTTATGATATTGTGGAGTCTTCATTGCCTGTTCTTCTTACTGTTGTTAAGGAGCTGAATAATCCAAGGCTTCCTTCTTTGAAAGGCAAGATGGCTGCAAAAAAGACTGAGATTAAAAAGACAGGGCATTCAGATATAGGCGCTGAAGAAGACAATATAGGGCTTAAGGGCTCGCCAACACAGGTAAAAAATATATTTGCGCCTGATGTAAAATCAGACAGGATAATGCTTGACGGTTCATCTGAGGAAAAAGTGGATAAGCTGATAGAAGAGCTAAGGAGAATTAAATGTATATAGTTGTAAAGCCTGATAAATGCACAGGATGCGAGGGCTGCATATCTTCCTGCCCGTTTGACGCTATTATTTTGCAAAGCGGCGTGGCTTATATAAACCCCGAAATCTGCCAGCTCTGCAAGGCCTGTCTTGGGGTATGCCCTGAGGTCGCTATTGCAGAAATTGAAGATACGCCTCAATCGTCGGCTACAAGCCATGAGCTGTCAGCCTATAAAGGTGTATGGATCTTTGCAGAGCAGAGAAACGGCAAGGTCTCATCCGTATCTTATGAACTTCTTGGAGTTGGGAGAAAACTCTCTCAAGAGCTTGAAACAGAACTCTCAGCAGTCCTCTTTGGAGCCAATGAAGAAGAGGCAAGGGAGTTAATCAAGTGGGGGGCAGACAGGGTATATCTCTGCAATGATCCTCTACTGGAGAAGTTTAATGACACACCGTACGCTGACTTACTTTCAAGGCTCATAAAGGAGCATAAACCTGCCATCTTGCTTGCAGGCGCAACTCCTATCGGCAGATCTTTCATCCCGCGCGTAGCAGCAAGAGTGAGAACAGGGTTGACTGCTGACTGCACCTCCCTTGAGATAGACAAACAGACAAGAAGCCTCTTTCAGGTAAGACCTGCCTTTGGCGGAAACATAATGGCAACGATTATCTGCCCAAACCATAGGCCGCAGATAGCAACTGTAAGGCCGCGTGTAATGAAAAGAGGAGAATATAATGCTGACAGGTCAGGAGAGATATTAAATATTAAAGCAGAAAACCTCTTCTCAAAGACAAAGGTCATAGACATAATAAAGGAAATATCTGAGCTTACAGTAAATCTTCATGAGGCAGATGTTATAGTTGCAGGGGGCAGAGGGCTTGGAGATGCAAAGGGGGTCAAACTCCTTGAAGAGCTTGCGCAGGCACTTGGCGGAGCAATCGGCGCATCAAGGGCTGCAGTTGACGAAGGCTGGATCTCTTACAGCCACCAGATAGGACAGACCGGAAAGACCGTTTGCCCGAAGATATACATAGCCTGCGGGATATCAGGTGCAGTGCAGCATCTTGTGGGAATGCAGTCTTCTGATATAATTATTGCAATAAATAAAAATCCAGAGGCTCCGATCTTTAATGTTGCTACATACGGGATAGTCGGCGACCTTTATGAGGTTGTTCCGCTGTTAATAAAAAAGATTAAGGAGGTAAAAGGGCTATGAAGGTAGCCTTTGTTTTTCCGGGTCAGGGCTCACAATATATCGGCATGGGGAAAGACCTCTATGATAATTTTAATGAGGCCAAAGAAATATACAAGGAGGCCTCTGATGCATTGGGTTATGATGTTGCGGGACTCAGCTTTAATGGCCCACAGGAAGAATTAAATAAAACATTCAGGACCCAGCCGTGCATCTTGACAGCAAGCATTGCCGCGTTTAAGGTTATATCAGCCAAAGGCATAAAACCATCCTTTATCGCAGGACACAGCCTTGGTGAATATTCAGCGTTAGTGGCAGGAGAGGTTGTTTCATTTAAAGACGCCGTAAAGCTCACAGAGAAAAGAGGCCAATACATGCAGGAGGCTGTGCCTGAAGGCAAAGGGCTTATGGCTGCGGTACTGGGGCTTGAGAGGGAGGAGATAGACAATATATGTAATTCTGTATCCTCAGGATATGCGGCTCCTGCTAACTATAATTGTCCGGGACAGATTGTAATCGCCGGCGAGAAGGCAGCGGTTGAAGAGGCAATGGAGCTTGCAAAGGAGGCTGGCGCCAAAAGGGCGGTTGTGCTTCATGTGTCAGCGCCGTCGCACTGCAGGCTTATGGCAGGGGCGTCAGAAAAACTTGGCACCTTACTAAATGGCATTGCGCTTCATTCATCTAAAATACCTTTAGTAAGTAATGCAGATGCGGCATTCCTGAGTAAACCCGAAGAAATAAAGTCGTCATTGGTTAAACAATTAAACAGCCCTCTGCTATGGGAAGACTCGGTAAAGCTGATTCTTGAAAACGATGTAAAGACATTTGTGGAGGTCGGCCCCGGCAAGATTCTTTCAGCCCTTATAAAGAGGATAGACAAAGAGGCTGTAACCCTTAATATTGAAGACTCAAAAAGCCTTTCTGAGACACTGAATTCTTTAAAAGGTTAAGGCTAAGGTCGAGGTTAAGAAAAGCTTATAACCTTTGACCTTAGCCTGATTTTGTTTCTCAACCTTAACCTAAACCTTCCTTATTTCTGCGGTCTGTGTCTTGGCGGATGCGGCCTGTGAGGCGGGTCATTCCTCCTGTCACGTCTGTCCTCCCTGCGGTCACGGACGTCTTCTGCCCTGTCTCTGATGTCCTCACGTCTATCCCTGATGTCTTCGCGTCTATCAAGTAAGTCCTCCCTACGGTCTCTTACGTCTTCTAACTTATCTCTACGATAGCCAGGGGTTCCCGGTGGAGGATTATGAGTGGCATCCCACTTGTCTTCCCTACGGTCTCTTATATCTTCTCTTCTGTCCCTGATATCTTCTGCCCTGTCTCTAATATCTTCTCTTTTATCTCTAACATCTTCCCTTTTGTCACGGATGTCTTCAAGCCTATCCTTAGCCTTACCCCTGTGTTCTATTTCCCATCCCCTCTGCGCCTTTGCCTCGTCAAGGCTTATCACGCCATCGCCGTTTGTATCTGCGTGTTTGAACCTCTTGTTGTCCTTGTAATATTCAAACCACTTCTGATTTGCCTTTAGCTCCTTCGTGTCAAGGATACCGTCATGGTTGGCATCTACTTCATTGAACCTCTCCATATCATAAAGCTCCATATACTTCTCTCCGCCCGGTGTTTCTGAAAATACCGGCATTGCCCATACTAATAACCCTCCCAGACTAATTGTTAAAGCATTCATAATTCTTTTCATAACGCTTTCTCCTCTCCATCTAAATTAATTTTTACTTCCCACTTCTTATTTCTCACTTCTCTTTTCACATCCCCAGCACCTCCCTTCTTAGTCCCTTCCTTTTTAGCTATATAGAGTCAGACGCCACAAAAAAGGTTTACTTGCGGACTTTGAAATAATTGATGTAAACTTTTTCATTAAATACAACTCTAAATAAGTGAGAACAATGTGGCATATATTTCAGATGAGGAGATAGTAAGGCGGCTAAAGGCAGGAGACGATGACGCCTTTAACGAGCTTATAGAGAGGCATAAAAAGATGGGATTTTCATTGGCTTATAACATGTTAGGCAGTATTGAAGATGCAGAAGATATTTCTCAGGAGGCATTTGCCATAGCTTATACAGAGATAGGGAAATTCAGGCAGGAGAGTAGTTTTAAGACATGGCTTTACAGGATTATCATAAATCTATGCAGGAAGCATTATAGAAAAAACAAACTCATGTCCTTTATTCCGCTCTATTTCCACAATAAAGAAGGAGAAGAGCAGGAGATGGATATTAAGGCAGAGGCAACTCCTGAGGATGAACTGTCAAGCAAACAGCTCGGCTCTGCTATTATGAAAGCTGTGAGGAGGCTTCCTATGAAACAGAAAGAGGTTTTTGTAATGAAACATATAAAGGGGATGAAAATAAGCGAGATAGCAGAGATATTAGGCTCTGCAGAAGGGACTGTTAAGTCTCACTTATTCAGGGCAGTTAATGAACTTCAGAAAAAGCTGAGAGGGTTTATATAATGAAGTGTAAAGACATCCAGAAAGAGCTGATTAGCTATTACTATCAGGAGCTGAATGATGCGCTAAAAGCAGAAATAGAGAGACATCTCGGAACCTGTGATAAGTGCATGTTTTCATGGGAAAGGCTAAAAACCACCCTCAACAACATTGAGGCTAAAGAGCCTGATTTGCCGCATGCCTTTTGGCAGGGATACCGTCGTAAGGTATATGAAAAAATAGAAGGCAAAAAGTCATCTAACTTATCAAGATTCCCAAGGTTTGCCCCTGCAGTGGCTGCGATAGTAATAGCGCTGTCTCTCAGCATCTTTGGAGGCATTAGGCTTTATGAATCAAAACAGGAAAAAGACTTTATCGCCAAAAACTATGAGCTTATGAAGAACCTTGAGCTCTTTGAAGACCTTGAGATACTTGAGCACATGGAAGAAATAGAAGCGCTTAAAAAGACATGAGACTATATTTCGTAGTAATTTTACTCTCTGTTTTTTGATGCAGGGACACAGCAATGTCTAAAGAAAAGCAGGCGACAATAAGCAAGGATGATGAAGAAGCAAGAGATGACGCCAGAGGAAAGGGAGAAGATAAGAGAAAGATTCAGGGAGTGGAAAAATCTGCCGCCAGAAGAAAGGGAGATGCTTAAGAGGAACTTCAGGCGTTTTAAAGGCTTGCCTCCTCATGAGCGTGAAATTTTAAAGGAGAAATTCAAAAAGTTCAGACAGCTTCCCCCTGAAGAAAAGAAGAGGATTATAGAAAACTTTAAACGCTGGAAAAGACTTCCGCCAGAAGAAAGACAGGAATTTAAAAAGATGTACAGGCAATGGAAAGATTTACGTCCTGCGCCGCACTTTCCACAGCCGCCTGCACCGCGTCCTTATCACCCAAAAAGGTAGGGAGGTTAACTTTTTATTTTCTCCTGCCATTCTCTGGCCCTTGCCATAACCGCTTCTTCATCTATAGTAAGAGGCCTTTTGTTATCAACTACAATCTTGCCGTTAACCACTACTGTCTCAACGTCAGACGGCCTAAGGCAGTACGTAATATGGGAGTAAATATCATAAAGCGGGGTTAAGTGAGGCTCTTGAAGGCCGGCTATAACAAGGTCAGCCAATTTGCCTTTCTTAATGGAACCGGTTTTATCTCCAAGCCCTAAAATTTCAGCGCCCCATCTTGTTGCCATTAAAAGCGCGGTTTTGCTGTCAACAACAGTGGGATCGCCCGATACAGCCTTATGAACCTTTGCTGCGGTAGCCATCTCTCCAAGGATGTTAAGGTCATTGTTGCTTGCAGCCCCGTCTGTTCCGAAAGCTGCTTTTACGCCTGCCTTAAGCATCTTGGGTAAAGGGGCAATGCCGGAGGCAAGCTTCAGGTTGCTTTCAATACAGTGGGAAACCCCTACCCTTCTTTTTGCAAGCAGTTCAATCTCATTATCAGTAAGCCATACGCAGTGTGCCGCTGACATACGCTCTGAAAGCACACCAAGGCTTTCAAGGTATTCAACAGGCGTTTTGCCATAGTGCCTCTGCGTTTCGGAGACCTCAAACTGCGTCTCAGCAAGATGGGTATGTATGGGGACATTGTATTTCTCAGAAAGTTTATCTGCCCTTTTATAATTATCAGGCCCGCAGGTGTAAGTTGCATGAGGAGCAATGCAGGGGAATACGAGCTCACTGCCTTTAAAATTGTTAATATGGTTTTCGGCATTAACAAAATAATCATCCACAGAACTCGCATATCCGGTGAAAGGGAAATCTATTATGCCTGCCCCTAAAACTCCCCTCATACCTATTTTTTCAAGCTTTCTGCCTGCAGCGCCTTGATAAAAATACATATCACAATAAGTAGTAACCCCTGCCTTAAACATCTCAAGGCAGGCAAGCTCAACAGCATCGTTTACAAAATCCTCTGTAAGCCACTTGCCTTCAGCAGGCCAGATATGGTTCTGCAGCCATTCCATTAAGGGGATGTCATCTGCAAGCCCCCTGAAATAGACCATCGCTGCATGCGTATGCGTATTTATAAGCCCGGGGAAGACAACCTTGCCCTTCCCTCCTACTATTTTCTCTGATGTAAATTCTTTTATGACCTCATCAAATGCGCCGACCCCTGCAATGTTTGCCCCTTTTACTGCAACAGCCCCGTCTCTTATAACTGCCATGTCATCTTCCATTGGAAGCACATAATCAGCGCGAATTATAATGTCAGCTTTTTCCATCTTCATCCTCCGTCGATATTAGAGTCAAAGTATCAGAGACCTTAATACTTTGACTCTCTGACACTTTGACACTTTTATACTTTTATACGGCTTGCTCAATCAGCTTCTCTGCTATCTGCACCGCATTAAGCGCAGCCCCTTTTCTCAGGTTATCCGATACAACCCACATATTAATCCCGTTCTCTATGGACTCGTCCTCCCGTATCCTGCCTACATATACCTCGTCCTTGCCCGCTGCCTGAACAGGAAGCGGATAGAGATTCTTCTCAGGCGCGTCATAAACAACAATGCCCGGAGCCTCTGAAAGCATTGCGCGCACCTCGTTGGCAGAAAGCTTCTTTTCAGTCTCAATATTTACCGCCTCTGAATGCGACCTGAACACAGGCACCCTAACCGTAGTTGCCGTAACCATTATAGAGTTGTCTCCCATAATCTTTCTGGTCTCATTAACCATCTTCATCTCTTCCTTCGTATAGCCATTATCAAGGAACTTATCAATGTGAGGAAGGCAGTTAAAGGCGATCTGGTGCGGATACACAGAGGGTTTAATATCTCTGAAGTTAATCAAATCTGTTGTCTGGTTCAGAAGCTCATCCATTGCCTTCTTGCCAGTGCCTGAGACAGACTGAAATGTTGTAACAACAACCCGTTTTATTTTAGCGGCATCATGTATGGGCTTAAGGGCTACAACCATCTGGATTGTTGAACAGTTGGGATTTGCAATTATGCCTTTATGCCATTTCAAGTCATGGGAATTAACCTCAGGGACTACAAGCGGAACCCCCGGGTCCATCCTCCATGCGCTTGAGTTATCAATTACCACGCATCCTGCCTTTGCAGCGGCAGGGGCAAAATTAATGCTTCTCTCTGCGCCTGCGGAAAACAGCGCAATATCTATTCCCTTAAATACGTCTTCCTTAAGTATCTCAACTGCAACCGCCTTATCATTAAACTCCATGTCCCTGCCTTCCGAGCGTTCTGACGCAAAGAGCCTCAGCTTATCAATAGGAAATTTTCTCTCCTCCAAAACAGAGATCATCTCATTTCCAACCGCTCCTGTTGCGCCAACCACGGCGACCACATACTTCTCTTTCTTCTTTAACATCTGCATAATTCCTTTCTATGAATGTTTATTTAGAAACGTATTAATTTATCATAATCAAAGCAATAAATTCTATTTTCGTTCAAGCTGATCACAGACTATGAACGGTAAACTATAAGCCATGAGCTATGAGCGATTGACTGCACTGCCCTAAAGAAACTTATCATATCTTCCGATAAAGAAAGTGACAAATATTTTTAAGTTGCAAGTAACATAAAGCAACTTTAGCATTGACAAGCATCTTTTTATGTGCTAAAAGGTTTAGAAAAAACATGGGACAACAATCGTGAACAAAAGGCTTTATGAAAGAATAGCGGTATCAGAAAAAGTAGAGGTAAGGTTTCTTCTGGGTAATATGATTTATCCAGGCGTTATAAGTGATATCTCAGAGAATGGAATGTTTATAGGAACGAACTTACATCCCCTGGTCGGCTCTGAGGTTGATGTAGTGGTGCTTCTGCCTACAAAAGAAGTTTTAAAGTTTCCTGTAAGAATTAGAAGGGCCAAAAAACCAGGCAATCCCCACGCAGATTACAGCGGCCATAATCATAACGGCGTAGGCGTTGAACTCCTGGAACCACCGCAGGCATACAAGCAATTTGTTAATGACCTGAAGTCTGTTTACATTTAATACAAACTCAAAAAGTTTTGTAACATCTTATGAAATCTCCCATAACCCTTTTCCAAAGAGGGGATAAATTTCCCTTTGAAAAAGGGGGACGAAGGGGGATTTTATAACTTTATTTAGATTCTTTCTCATTTCAAGTGGGTAATTACTTCCCCTCCCTTGAGGGGAGGGTGTCATATGAAGCCTCTCCCTTAAACTTCATACCTTCAAAGCTGCCTGCTCGTAAACGACTCCCACAATAACCGCTCCACATCCGTTGTTCTTTTTCTTAGCCCTTTTGCAAGGTGCATTAACCTTTTTGTCATTGATTTAATCACCCTCTCCCTACCCTCTCCCCTCAAGGGAGAGGGACTTTACCCGCTCAATTTGAGAAAGAACCTTTATTTATTACGTTTGTATTAATTAAAACCCTTCCTTAAATTGACTAATCTGAATATTGGCTCTTCGCGTAAGAGTGTAGGTGATTTTTTGCATTTTTATATCTCCTTGAGCATGCAAGTAAGGATTTTAAGTCGGAGATATTCCTCATCACGAAGACCGTAAGCCCTTCTCTG
>JACQXF010000031.1 GCA_016208855.1 Nitrospirota bacterium
AAGAACGATCCTTGACAACTGAAATTTACTGGATTAGGTAGAAATCGACTTCCTGATTTCCCTCAGAATCGATTTTCTCTGCCCTGTCCTTATCCAACTATTATCCGTTTGCTGCCTTGACTCCTTTATAGGATGTCTTTCATAATAAATGTGCTTTCATTGTCCCCGATATTTCCCCACATCATGCCACAATCCCGCCAACCCCCCCATTCCCCGCACCCGAATTCCGCCGCAAACGATCTCGCCAGTTCAGCAGTCCCCTTCAAATGCTCCTCAAGCAGATGCCATTCGTCAGGCGGTTTGCCTTCCAAGCTATGCGCATAATATCTCGTCATCTTGATCTCTTATCGATCCCCGGATCTTCTACGCTCCTCTTATCATTCTCCCGTCTTTTCCTGTTCGACTCTTTCTTGGCCGCCGCTTTTCTGCCCCAGTATGCTCCGCTTCCCTTCTTGGCGCCGGAATGTTCGGTTTTCTTTGCTTCATGTCCCATGGTTTAAACGGTTCAATAAATCCTCCCCATGAAGGAAAGTTTACCAAAGAAGTTAGAGAAAGTCATTGAGAGAGGGCATTTTTTCCGCAGTTTTAATAGCTTATCGCTATTATATATGTATAATTTTTAATATTAATATGATGCCTTGACAACATTTCTACTTTGCCGAAAACCGGACATTTCTATTTTGCCTTGACACACTGGTAAGCCTTCAGTGAAGAGGGGGATTAGATAATCCCCCTCTTTGGAAAAGAGGGGTTAGGGGAGATTTTATTGAATAATTTTAGAGTCATATAAAAATCCCCCCTCGCCCCCCTTTGCTAAAGGGGGGATATTAGAACCCATAACTGAAGGCTTACATAACAACCCCTAACCCCCTTTATTAAGGGGGAATAAGAGGTTAACCTCTTATTAAGGGAAAGGAATCCATATGTCAATGACAAAAAGCAATAGTATGGAATTTAAGAAACACAACATAGGGGTGACATTATGAAGATAAGCACAAATCTCAAGATTATTGTTGTGGCATTACTAATATTCTCCTTAATCAGTATGTCTTCTGTTTTCTATCAGATACACGGGATGACCGGCGACAGCCGTGTTGTTAATTATGCAGGAATAGTAAGGGGAGGCACGCAACGGCTTATTAAACTTGAGATCTCAGGGCAGCCCTCAGATAAACTCATTGCAAAAATAGATGCAATCATCAAAGGTCTTATAAATGGAGATAAGGATCTGCAATTGCCAAGGGCGCAAGATGAGGCGTTTCTCGGAAAAATGAAGGAGATTGAAAAGGCATGGGCAAGCCTGAAGGAAAATATCAGCACAGCAAGGCAGGATAAGAAGCTCTATGCAGGACTCATAAAAGAGAGTGAAGAGTATTTTGAATTAACAAACAAGGCTGTCTCAGCGGCAGAGGAGGCTTCCAAGGGCAAGATAAAAACATTTAAGTCTGTTCAGACTGCCCTGCTTGTGTTAAATGGAGCAGTGCTTGCGTATATCTGGATAATACAGCGTAAAAAAATAGCAGCGCCCCTCACAGAGCTTGCCATAAAAACTAACCAATTGTCAGGCTGCGACTCAGCTACATTCTCCGGGTGCAGTGCAGAGAAGAATGAGGTGGCAGTGCTTACATGCGGAATAGATAAGATAGTGGACAACTTCAGGCTTTTAACAAACAACATCTTGGCCTCTGCAAATGAAGCAGTACAAAAGGTAGATGTACTCAATACGATGGCAAGAAAGAGCCAGGAAGGCTCAAGGCAACAATCAGGACAGGCGTATCAGATATCTGCGGCAACAGAGCAGATGAGCCAGACAATAGTAGGAATATCAAAGAATGCGTCAGTGGCAGCAGAGACATCTGCCGAGGCAATGGCAACAGCATCAAGGGGCAAGGAAGTGGCAGACGGCGCAGTGGATACAGTAAACAGGGTCTATACATCAACGGTTGAGCTTGCCAGAATGGTAGATAAGCTTAGCAACAGGACAGCAGAAATCGGAGACATTGTGACAGTTATCAATGACATAGCAGACCAGACAAACCTGCTTGCCTTGAATGCTGCGATAGAGGCAGCCCGGGCAGGTGAGCAGGGCAGGGGCTTTGCCGTTGTAGCAGATGAGGTAAGAAAGCTTGCTGAGAGGACAATAAAGGCAACAGCAGAGATTTCAGAAAAAATAGCCGCTGTTCAGGCAGAGTCACAGCAGACGACAAAATCAATGGAAGACGCCTCAAGCGAGGTTACAAAGGCGACAGATTATATAACGCAGGTTGGAGATTCCTTAAACGGCATAGTGAATGCTGTGCAGAAGGTTCGTGATCAGATAACTCATATAGCCGCTGCGGTTGACCAGCAGTCAGCCGCCTCAGAAGAAGTAGCAAGAAATATAGAGAGGACATCATCCATAGCAAAGGATATGGAGATAATGTCCGATGGCGTAATGCGCGAGGTTAATGAGATATCAAAGATATCGGAGAACCTGAGGGGGCTGACAAGCGGGCTTAATATAGCAGCTTAAAGGAGAAGAATGAATATGAATATGATAAATAAAGCGCTTGGCTTTTTTTATAACATAGGTATTAAAACCAAATTTTATATCCTCATCTTCCTCATAGTTGCAGGCAATATTGGGGGGATAATATCAGGGCTTATGCTTCTTTCAAAGGCTCAGATAGGAGGTACTGCTTATAAAACAATAGAGGGAAGCATGGAACTTGCAGATAGTATTGCAAGGCAGCGCGTTAATATGAACATAATAAGGTTTAACCTCTCAAGAATGCTTGTCTCAGGCAACGGAAGAGAAGAATCCGTAAGCATAATTGAATCCAACAGCGAACGCATGGATGAACTTTTCAGCAAAATAGAGGAGTCAGCAAAAAAAGGCGGTCTTACAAAAGTGCTCAAGCCAATGGAAAGGGCGAGCGAGGCATGGAGTTCATTTAAAGATACAGCGCATAGTGAATTGATGCCGTTAATCATGGCAGGAAAAACCAATAATGCGCGGAAGATGATTGAGGGCGTTCAGACCGAAAGCTATAATGTCTTTATGGAAGAGACTAAGGCGGCGGTTGATGAGGCGAGGGCGCAGGTTCCGCTTATGGTAAAAAAGACCACGGCAGGGGTGAATGCCTTCAAGGTTATATACCTAACAGGAGGCGTGTCTATCTGCATAGCCACAATTGCCATAAGCTGGGTTTTGCTGTCAACAATAATAAAGCCTGTTGTTAAGCTTTCTGATAATTTAAAAACAATGGCTTCCGGAAACTTTGCATTGAGAAATATTGAACCTCAGGGGAAAGATGAAATTGCTGATATGACAAAGAGTTTTAAAGAGATGGGCGGTAATGTCATAAATATAATAGAGGGCATGAGGACAGGAATAGATATACTTGCCTCTTCTTCCGAGGAGCTTTCTTCTACTGCTGACAGGCTTAGCGCCGAGGCTCAGGAGCAGACGTCTCAGGTAGAGCAGGTGGTGATATCATCCACTGAGATGTCTCAGACTATTAATGATGTTGCAAAGAATGCCCATGACGCATCTCAAGCGGCAAAGAATTCATTTGATGTGGCAGAAGGCGGAAAGAAAATGGTGGGGATGACGGTTGAGAGCATGCAGAGAATTGCAGATGCCGTTAATGAAGCTGTAAAAACAATAGAGGAGCTCGGAAGAAGCTCTGCGGAAATAGGAGAGGTAATAAGCGTTATTAAGGATGTGGCAGACCAGACAAATCTTCTTGCGCTGAATGCCGCAATAGAGGCTGCACGCGCAGGAGAGCAGGGTAGGGGCTTTGCCGTTGTTGCTGATGAGGTAAGAAAACTTGCTGAGAGAACCGCCAAGGCAACAGAGGATGTTGAGAAAAAAATATCCTCAATTCAGGCAAGTATAGGAAGCTCGGTAGAGGCAATGAGAAAGGGAGATAAAGAGGTAGACAAGGGAAATACTTATATAAGCACAGTTAACCAGTATTTTGAATCCATGCTCGGGGCATCCTCCACATCGCTTGATATGGTGCAGAGAATTGCCACAGCAGCAGAAGAACAGTCAAGCGTTGCAGACGGCATTAGCAGGCACATGAGCGTTATCTCAACAAGCACTGCAGAGGCGTCGGAAAAGGTTAAGAATGCTGTATATACAATTCAGGCCCTTCTGTCAGAATTAAAAAAACATATTGAGTGGGTAAAGATTGAAGAGAAGGCATCAGCAGGTAATGTATAAGTGAGGAATGAAAACTATAAAACCCTCCCCCTCGCCCCCCCCCTCAAGGGAGGGGGGATTTTAGAGTTCCCTCTTCCCTTGAGGTAGAGGGTTAGTTAGAGTTCCCTCCCCCCTGAGGTAGAGGGTTAGTTAGAGTTCCCTCCCCCTTGAGGGGGGAGGGTTAGGGTGGGGGTGAAGGCGAGGGGTATTTGAATGGTATTTTCAGGTAATTAGAGAGAGGAAGACATGGAAAACGGTGAAGATATAAGAAAATTTATAGAGACAATGAATAAATCCCATACGTTCGCCTCTATGCTGACAAAGATACTCGCTGTTGTAAGAAATGAGAACTCGCCGCCGCAGGACCTGTATAACCTTGTATCTCATGATCAGGGCTTTGCAGAGAGGGTTGTAAGGATGGCAAACTCAGCAATGTTTGGGCATTCAGGGCAGGTCAGGGATATAAGGCATGCAATAATTTTTCTTGGCTACGAGAGGATAAAGTCTATAGCCATAGGCATGGCTGTGCTGAATGTATTTAAGGATGATAAGTCCTTTGATGTTCATAACCTCTGGATGCACGGCTACGAGGTGGCATACATCTCAGCAGCCATATCAGATACAATATCAATGTCTCAGGCATCAGAGAGCTTCCTTTGCGGGCTTATACATGATATGGGGAGGGCCATATTTTACAAAAAAGACCCTAAAAAGTTCTTTGAGATAGGCACAGACGATAATATGTTTGAGAAGGAGAGGGAGCTGTTTGGATGCACTCACGCTGAAGCAGGGGGATGGTATGCAGAGTATGCAGGGATGCCAGAGGACGTTATACTTTCAATCAGATACCATCATCAGCCCTCAAGGGCTACCGGAAATAAAACAGGCGTAAGCGTCACAGCCCTCGCAGAGGCGCTGTCAAGGCGTTTTAGCCCAAAGATAGAAGACGACGGCATCTGGACTCAGGAGCATGATGCCATTATGCTTGAATTTAACTTTAATGAGGAGCATATCATATCAATAGGCCAGAGGCTTGGCAGCTTGAGGCATGAGATAGATAATTTTTTTAAGTGAAAGATAACCAAATATTATGATATGATTTCTTTATCTAAAAATAGTATTCAGAATACAGGAGACAGAATTCAGAATTTTCTATCTTTTATTCTGACTACTGACTACTGTATTCTGTATTCGGGTATGTAAGTATGCCTGTAGAAAAAGTAGACAACATATTTCACGGCATAATAGTAAAAAAAGAACAGGAAGTTAATTTCAATTCAGCCCCCCGCAAGAAGTTTCTAAAGCACAAAAAAGAAGAAGCAAAAGAAGAATCGGAAGAAAGCGCTGAACCCAAGCATAAGATAGATATTAAGGTCTGAGGATTTTTTCCTGCTTCTCTGATATACTCTTTCCTAAAGGATAAGACATGGTTACCTTAAAAGACGCTAAAGAGGTATCAGAGACAATAAATAAAACATTCAATCCTGTCTTAATCTCTGTCTTCGGCTCAATTGCAAGAGAAGGCATCGGAAATGACCTTGATTTATTAGTCGTCCTTGACGATAAGGCAAGCCCCATTGATAACGCCGATCTTTTAATACACAAATGTTTAAAAGACTTCTATAGAAAATTTGCTATTGACCCCTTTGTTATTCCCCTCTCTGTTTTTCGTGAACATTATCTGAATGGCAGCCCGTTTTTAAGTTTAATATTAAAGGAAGGGAGGCTACTGTATATGAAAGATGCTGTAAAGGAATGGATGAAACAGGCTAAGGATGAATTTAATATGGCTAAATATCTATTTGATGGAGGGTTTTATAAAGGCGTCTGTTTCCATTCTCAGCAGGCGATAGAAAAAACACTAAAGGCAATGCTCTTAGACAAGGGGTGGGAATTGGAGAAGATTCACAGCATTAAACGGTTAATTTCTCTGTCAGAGGAATTTAAGATAAAGATAAACATTTCTGAGGAGGACATGGTTTTTATAGACGGCATTTATAGAGGAAGGTATCCTGCTGAGGCAGGACTCTTGCCTCTTGGAGAGCCGACTGATGCCGATGCAAAGAGGGCACTTAATATAGCAGAGAAGATTTTGCAATAGGGTTATTATGCTAAGAAAGCTTATAGGAAAAAGAGAGAAGACAAAAAAGGCAAAGGATAAAAAAGACCTCCTTACGCTTGAGCTCGCAGAAATAGAGGAAATAGCGCAGAGATTATTCAACAGAATTGACGAAAGAATAAGTGTGCTTAAATCAGTAAGCGCAGAGGTAGACGAAAAGATAAGCGCCCTTGAATCGCTTCTTCAAAAAGTAAAAGAGTTAAATGTCCCGCCTGAACTTTCCACAGATACCAGACGAAAGACTGTTATCGCCCTGTCAAAGAAGGGTTTGAAAATTGACGAGATTGCCCGTATTTTTGACATGCCGAGGGGCGAAGTAGAGCTCATGCTTGAGCTTCACCACAAGTAAAACCTTCCTTAAAGGGAAATATTTTCCATGATAAGCCGTTCAAACAGTTCAAACGGTTTGAACGGTTTAAACGGTTTAAACGGCTTAAACGGCTTGAACGGCTTAAACGGTTTGAACGGCTTAAACGGTTTAAACGGCTTAAACGGTTTAAACGGCTTAAACGGTTTAAACGGCTTAAACGGCTTAAACGGCTTGAACTGTTTGAACGGTTTGAACGGTTTTAGTTTGTACCTGGCATGATGTTTGCATAACTTCAGGCAGTATGAGCAAAGGAATCTACATAGCGCTCTCAGGCGGGGTAGGCAGATATGACCTGATAGACACAATCACCCAGAATCTTGCCAATGCCAATACCGTAGGATACAAACAGGACAGGTTATCCTTTAAAGACTACCTTGCGTCACAGATAGCAAATGAACCGGCTGAGGCCAATAACTCCGCAGTCTTAAGCGCTGTCTCAGGCGTCAGGGTGGATTTCTCGGAAGGCACGCTCTTACGGACAGGCAATCCTCTTGATATAGCGCTCAGCGGCAATGGTTTTATAAGCCTGGAAGGCGACAGATATACACGAAAGGGCGACATGAAGATTGACAGTGAAGGCTATCTTGTAACGCATGACAATATTAAGGTTATGGGTGAAGCAGGGCCGATTCAGATACCAAAAGGAAAGATAGAGATAAGCCCCGGCGGTGACGTCTCTGTAAACGGCGCAAAGATTGATACCTTAAAGGTAGTTGAGTTTCCTGACATGCAGAAGCTGACAAAGGCAGGCAGCGGTATATTTTTAACAAATGAAAAAGGCAAGGCATCAACCGCTACGGTTGAGCAGGGATATATTGAGGCTTCAAATGTTAATGTTGTTAAGGAGATGGCGCTTATGATAACTGCGCTGAGGGAGTTTGAGGCCTTTCAGAAGGCAATACAGTCCTTTGATGAGACTACAACAAAGGCAATCAATGAGATGGGAAGGGTGTAAAAGAAGGAGGTTTTAAAATGATAAGATCATTATTCATCGCAGCAACAGGCATGGAGGCGCAGAAGCTTAACATTGATGTAATATCCAACAACCTTGCCAATGTTAACACAGTAGGTTATAAGAAAAGCAGGGCTGATTTTGAAGAGCTTATATATCAGGAGCTGAAGACACCGGGCGCAACATCAGCCGAAGGTGCGCAGATACCAACAGGCATTCAGATAGGGCTTGGCGTAAAACCTGTTGCAGTGCAAAAGACATTTCAGCAGGGCGACTTTGTGCATACAGGCAATAACCTTGATATGGTTATTGAGGGAGACGGATTTTTTCAGATAACCATGCCTGACGGCACAGTGGCTTATACGCGGGCAGGCACATTTAAACTTGACAGCGAAGGCCGCATAGTAAGCCCTGACGGCTATTCCATAGAGCCCTCCATAACCGTTCCTGCTAATACGTTGAGTATAACGGTAGGCACAGACGGCAAGATTACAGTGCTTCAGGCAGGAAGTTCTACCCCTACAGAGATAGGGCAGATAGAGCTTGCAAAGTTTATAAACCCCGGGGGGCTTAAGTCTGTAGGCAAGAGCCTCTATACCCCTACCGCAGCTTCGGGTGAGGCTTCTACAGGAACACCAGGCGTTGACGGGCTTGGAACTGTTTCGCAGGGATTTGTGGAGATGAGCAACGTAAATGTAGTGGAAGAGATGGTAAATATGATAGTAAGCCAAAGGGCCTATGAGATAAATTCAAAGGCTGTGCAGATGGCTGATGAGATGCTTCAGATTACAAACAATATGAAGAGATAATTATGAAAGAAAATAGAATACAGGAGACAGAATACAGAATTCAGAATACAGGAGACAGAATTCAAAGAGCAGAATTAAGAATACAGAATTCAGGAGTCAGTAGAAGGGCTTTTATTCTGTATTCTGTATTCTGTATTCTGTCTCCTGTCTCCTGTCTCCTCTGCTTACTACTCGTTGCTTCCCCAGCGTTTGCTGCCGATATAAGCGACGTGCTGAAGACATATCTCAAAGAGAATTATCCGTGGGCTGAGATAGAGATAAAAAATATTGTAACAAACGGGGATGTTCCTGATGAAAAGCCGGCAAGGATAATAGCAGAGAAGGCTCCGCCGGGAAAGACGATCTTTAATCTGGAATTTAAGAACGGAAAAAAGATAACAGCATCTTCGGAGGTGAAGGCATTTGACCCTGTTGTGAAGGTTAGAAGGGCATTGAGAAAGGGCTATGTAATTCAAGAGGAAGATGTTTATATGACCATGATGGATATTGTCCAAATGCCAAAAGGCGCTGTAAGGGATTCTGCAAACGTTGTCGGAAAACCGTTAAACCGCTCCCTTATCTCTAATATGATAATTACTGACAGCATGATAAACGATACCCCGCTTGTTAAGAAAGGGCATAAGGTAGTGCTTCTGCTTGAGTCTCCTAATTTTAGTATTACCACATCAGGCGAGACAGGAGAGAGCGCTTTTGTGGGCAGCCATGTAAAGGTCATAAACCTTGCTTCAAAAAAGTTTGTAAGGGGATTGCTTGTGGATGAAAATACGGTCAGGGTGGAATTCTAAGATGAAAAACATAATATATAGTAAGAAGTATGCAGTAAGCAGTATGCAGGATAAAAATAAATGCAAAAGTTCGTCGTTACTATTTTACTGCCTATTGCCTACTGCCTACTGCCTACTGTTTTTACTGTCTTCCTGCGCCACTTCTCCGGAACTGCCGCCGCCTCCTCCAAAATATGTTTATCAGGAAGAAAGGGCGCTGCAGCCGTCTAAGAATTCTCTCTGGTACGAGACAGCGAGCCTATATGAGGATATGAGGGCAAGAAGGCTTAATGACATCGTCACTATACTTGTGGATGAAAGCATTGCGGGCTCCGGCAAGGCTGACACAAATACTGACAAAGATTCATCTGCGGATTACGGCATATCTGACTTGTTTGGCATGAATAATGATTTTAATCTTCATAATGTCATAGGGTTAAAAGATATGTATAAGGGCGCTAATGTATTTTCGCCGACAATAAAAGGCAGCGGAAAGTCAGAATTCAAGGGAAGCGGCGAAACAAACAGGGAAGGCAAACTCACCGGCAAGATAACGGCAAAGGTTGTAGAGGTTATGCCTAACGGCAATCTTGTTCTTGAGTCAAGAAAAGAGATAACCATTAACAGGGAAAAGCAAATACTCGTCTTGCGGGGCATGATAAGGCCTGAAGATGTGAATATGGATAACACGGTTTTAAGCAGTAAGGTGGCGGACGCAGCGATATTTTTTGTCGGAGACGGCGTGATACATGATAAACAGGGCCCGGGCTGGCTTGTAAGAGTTTTGGATAGGGTATGGCCGTTTTAAATAAGTAGGGAGTAAGCAGTAGGCAGTAGGGAGTAAGCACTATGGAGGATTCAACAGAATGATGTTAATGGCAAAAAATCCAAAAAAGGAATACAAAAAAGTCATATCTATTTGTTCTTTACTACTGCCTACTGCTTACTGCCTACTGCTTACTGCCTACTGCTTACTGCCTACTGCCGTTCACGCTGAGCGTATTAAAGACATTGCAAGCTTTGAAGGCGTAAGGGAGAACAAGCTTATAGGATATGGGCTTGTTGTAGGGCTTGACGGCACAGGCGATAAGGGCACTGCAACAATGCAGGGCATAGCGAATATGCTTCAGAGGATGGGCCTGACAGTAAAGCCCAATGATATAAAGGCTAAAAATACCGCTACTGTTATAGTTACTGCAACGCTTCCGCCTTTTCCAAAGCCTGGCATGAACATTGATGCGGTTATATCCACAATCGCTGACGCAAAGAGCCTTCAGGGCGGCACGCTTCTTCTTACGCCGTTGAAAGGCCCTGACGGCAGAGTCTATGCGCTTGCACAAGGCTCTGTATCAGTAGGCGGGTTTGTCGGCGGCGGAGGCGGCACAACGACGCAGAAAAATCATACTACGGTAGGAAAAGTCCCTGAAGGGGTTACTATAGAAAAAGAGCCGCCTTTTGTCTTAGGCGATGGAGGAGAGATAAAGATATTTCTGAGCAAACCTGATTTTACTACTGCATCTGAGATCGTTAAGAAGATAAATGATGCCATGAAGTCTAATTATGCATCCACCATAGACCCGTCGTCCGTGAGATTAAAAATACCGCCTGAGTTCAGCGGCAAGGTGGTTGAGCTTATAACCTCTGTAGAAGGAATTGACGTTTCTGTTGATATACCGGCAAAGGTGATAATAAATGAAAGAACAGGCACGGTGGTAATAGGAGACAAGGTCAAATTATCTCCTGTTGCCATAGCGCACGGCAATCTTACAATAGAGATCAAGACAGACTTTAAGATATCGCAGCCTCCGCCATTTGCCCCTGAAAGCGCTGAAACAGTTGTGGTGCCTCAGAAGGAGGTCACCATCAGGGAACAGAAGGCGTCGCTTATAGAGGTGTCAGGCGTGACGCTTGGAGAGATAGTCAGGGCGCTAAACAGCCTGGGCGTAACACCGCGGGACCTTATATCAATACTTCAGGCGCTAAAGTCAGCAGGGGCGCTTAAGGCAGAGCTGGAGATAATATAATTAAAGCAAGCTCTTCTTTTCCAAAGAGGGGGACTTTAAATATTCCCCCCTTTAACAAAGGGGGGCGAGGGGGGATTTCAGGTGAAATTTAATGAATTGCTTCCCAAGTTTGTGTCATTGCCCGACTTGATCGGGCAATCCAGAGAAAAACACTGGATTCTCCGGTCAAGCCGGAGAATGACGGCATTGAGTTTTTGACCTTTACAAGAGTTTTGAGCATTGGGATTTTAGATTTGTTTAGGATTTAGAAATTAGAAATTAGAAATTAGGATTTAAAGCTTAAAGGGCAATGATGAAACCAGTACAAGACATAGGAAGTTATTATCCCCGCAACATTGAAGAGCTCAGGGGGAAAAACGACCCTGAAGCTATCAAGGCTGTTGCAAAGGAGATGGAGGCCCTCTTTGCGTATGAACTTATTAAGGCAATGAGGGAGGCTTCAAAGAACAGTCTTTTTGGCAAGGGCTTGGGCAATGACGCATACACAAGTATGTTTGATATGGAGATTGCAAAGGTTTTTGCTGAAAGCGGGCAGCTTGGACTTAAAGAGATGCTGCTTAAAGGATTAAATAAAATACAGAATTCAGAATACAGAATTCAGACAGCAGACTTAACAGACAAAACTGAGTGTCAAAGTATCAAAGTGTCAGAGTGTCAGAGTAAGAGCACAGAACCCAGAACACAGAACACAGACACAACAGCACAAAGGCACAGAGGCACAGAGGCACAAAGTACAGGAGGGATAGGTCAAGATTTGAATCCAATCCCTAACCCCAAATCACTAATCCCTGAGCTCAACATGCCTGTTGACGGCGCAGTAAGCTCTGATTTTGGAATGCGCAAGCACCCTATATATGGAGATATGAGATTTCACCATGGGATGGATATTGCCGCCCCTGAGGGCACAGATATATATCCGATAAAAAGCGGGAAGGTCATATTCAGCGGCATACAGGGAGGCTATGGCAATACGGTTATAATAGAGCACGGCGATGGTTTTGTAAGTAAATATGCCCATAACAGTATTAACCGTGTCAAGGATGGCGATATTGTTGACGCCTCCACAGTTATCGGGCAGGTTGGAAGCACTGGGACTTCTACCGGGCCGCACCTGCATTTTGAGGTAAGACATAATGGTGAAAGTATAAACCCCTATACTCTTATCGCTAAAAGATAAAAGGTTCTTTCTCAAATTGAGTGGGTAAAGTCCCTCTCCCTTGAGGGGAGAGGGTAGGGAGAGGGTGATTAAATCAATGGCAAACTGGTTAACGCACCTTGCAAAAGGCCTCAGAAAAAGATCAACAGATAAGGGAGAGGCTTTATATTACACCCTCCCCTCAAGGGAGGGGAAGTAACTATCCACACAAAATGAGAAAGAACCAGTAAAGCGTTAAAGAATTTTACAGTGATGCCGATAAGAGTATTAAGAAATATAAAATATAAGTGTAAGCTTGTAGGCTTATTAGCTTGTAAGCTTATCAAAAAGGGGGGTAGCGAGTATGATTGAATGGAACGACACCTATAGCATCAAAATAAAAGAGGTTGACAATCAGCATAAAAAGCTGTTTAATCTTTTCAAAAGCCTTTTCTTTTTCTTAAACAGCAAGGGCGTTGTATAACGCTTATGAAGGAGGGTGACATGAAAATACATCATAATAAACCGCCTGAAACACAGGATATATACGTTAAAAACCAAAAGCCTGATGTTAATGTCAGTAAGGTTGCGGCAGGAGAAGGAAAAGACGAAGGGGTAAAGATATCTGACAAGGTAAATATATCAGCCCGCGCCAAGGATATAGAGAAATTAAAAGAGGCGATAAATGATCTTCCTGACGTAAGGACGCAAAAGGTGGAATCAGTAAAGAACGCTATTATGGAAGGCACATATGAGGTAAACTCCATAAAAGTTGCGGAGAGGATGCTGGAAGAAGAGATTCTATGATATCTACAGATGCTGTAAACAATATACTAAACGAGCAGGTAGAAGGCTACAGGGGCCTGCTTGATCTTCTTCAGAGGGAAAGGGCGTGCCTTATTGACTTTGATGCAGAGGCAGTGGAACGGCTTTCAAAGGAAAAAGACACTATTGTTTTAAAGCTCAAGCTTCGTGAAGAGGAAAGAAAAAGGCTTTCCGGCGGCATCTCTATTCAGAGATTATATGAAATTACAGGGGACAGCAAATTGCCTGATATAAGGTTAAAGCTTATATCCTTGATTCAGGGAATAGAAGAGCTGAACGAATTTAACAGGCTGCTGATTGACCGTTCCTTAAACTATGTAAGAAGCACATCAGAATTTTTAGGCGCCTTAGGAATGAACTGCAGTATTGACCGTAAGGGCGCAATAATCTCAAGGGAGACATAGATGTCGCTTTTTGGACTCTTTGATATAGGGAAATCAGCAATCTTTGCAAGCCAGGCAGCGCTTAACGTTACCAGCCATAATATAGCAAATGCCAATACCCCCGGCTTTAGCAGACAGGAGATAATACTTGATATAGCCTCGCCTATATCATTAGGCAGGGGCTATCTTGGCAGGGGTGTAACGGTTAGCAATATAAGAAGGCATTATGACAAGTTTGTCCAGGCTCAATTGCTCGGGCAGAGGCAGAATTACGGCAGGTCGCTTGCATTAGATCAGTCACTAAGCCAGATTGAACAGGTATTTAACGAGGCAGGTGGCATGGGAATAGGAAAACCGCTTTCTGACTTCTTCAACTCCTGGCAGGAGGTGGCAACGAACCCTGAAGACAGGGCGCAAAGGACAGCGCTGCTTGAAAAGGCTGAAAACCTGACGCTTGTTGCAAAGAAGATGCAGGACAATATCGCTGATACACAAGACCAGATAAATAAAGACATTAAAAATATCACCGAAGAAATAAACTCCCTTGCCGGTGAGATTGCTGAATTAAACAGCAAGATAGTATTTATGGAGGCTGGCAGCACTAAGACGGCAAATGATCTCAGGGATATGAGGGAAAACCTCCTTAACGAACTCTCAGAGCTTGTTGAGTTTACGCACTATGAAAATCAGGACGGTTCAATAAATGTGGCTGTTGGAATGAGAAACCTTGTTTACGGGGAAAGCACAAATGCACTTCAGGTAAATATGAATAATGACTTGAATAATGATCTCTATCTTGAAGGCGTAAACATAACATCAATGATAAATAAGGGCAAACTTGGCGGGATGATAGCTGCGCGCTCTGATATTGAGGCAGACTCATTGAAGGATTTAAGAAAGCTTACCGCCTCGCTTACAAAGGAAATAAATCTTCTGCACAGGGCCGGCTACGGCCTTGACTCAAGCACAGGGAATAATTTTTTTAATCCACTTACACTCTCCATAGAGGACTATTCATCAGGGGCGTCTGTTACATCATCTTCAATAGCAAACCTTTCAGCGCTCACGCTTCAGGAATATGAGGTGTCATTTGATGCTGTTAATTATTATGTGAAGGATGCAGACACGGGCTCAACAGTAACCTCAGGAGCCTATGTTTCAGGAAACACTATATCCTTTAACGGAATAGACATAGCTATTACCGGTACAGTCAGCCCTGCCGATACATTTTTTATAAGCCCCCTGAAGGGCAGCATTAATAACTTTGGCGTGGCTGTATCAGACGCAAACAAGGTGGCTGCAGCCTCGTCAAATACAGCCCTGCCCGGAGACAATACCAATGCATTAAGCATTGCAGGGCTTTTTAATACAGCAATAGGGAATCTCGGAAATCTTACATTTACAGACTTCTATGGAGGCATTGTCTCAACCACAGGAACTATGAGCGGGGCTGCAACAGACAGCCTTAGTTTTGATAATGCGCTGCTTAAAGAACTTACAAACAAACAGGCCTCTGTCTCAAGCGTATCTCTTGATGAAGAGGCAATGAACCTTATAAGGTTCCAACGCGCCTTTGAGGCTGGGGCAAGGCTTATAAAGGTTACGGATGAACTGCTGGAGACAATAATTAATATATGAGAACTACACCGTTTATGATATATAATCAGCTCACCCGTGAGCTTCAGAAAAACTTTTCTGAGATGGCAAGGCTTCAGGAACGTCTCTCGTCAGGGAAAAAGATAAACAGGCCTTCAGACGATGCAACAGGGATGGCAAGGTCTATAGATTATAAATTAACCATAAATGCAGGCGAGCAGTATAAAAGGAATATTGATGAGGCTAATAATTACCTAAGTTTCACTGACAGCATTATGGCGTCTGTTACAGATTCCCTGAAGAGGGCAAAGGAGCTTGCGCTTCAAGGGGCAACAGGCACGGTTGATGCGGCGTCAAGGCTGCCATTGTCTAAAGAAGTAGGCCAGATAAGAGACCACCTTCTCAGTCTTGCAAACAGCAGGCTTGGCAACAGGTATGTCTTCTCAGGGTTTAAGACTGGCACGGCAGCATTCAGCAGTACTTTTACATACAACGGAGACTCAGGCGGGATAGAGGTAGCCATAGATAAAAACGCAAAGATAGCAATTAATATTCCGGGAGATGACGCCTTCAGCAATGGCGTTGCAACATTTTTCAATGTACTTGATACCTTGAAGACTGATCTGGAAAATAATAATGTCTCAGGTGTTCAGTCAGCTATTACATCTATAGATGATTCTATCTCATCAGCCGTTAATAAGCGGGCAGAAATAGGCTCAAAGTTGAGCAGGCTTGATGATCAAAGAAAAAGGCTTGACAGCAGCAATTATAATATGAAGATTGCCCTGTCAAACACACAGGATGCTGATATAGCCGAGACCATAGGAGAGCTTTCAAAGACAGAGATAGCGCTTCAGTCTTTAAGGGAGTCATCATCAAGGATACTATCGCAGTCGCTATTGGATTTTTTGAGATAAATGATAAGTAAGAAGTAAAAATTAGTTTTTAGTTGTGAGTTCTTAGTTTTGAGTTAAGGAATAAAATAAATTTTTCCATAACTAAAAATTCAAAACTTAAAACTCAAAACTTCTTTCTCATGTTCTAAGACAGGGAGGCAGGATGCTTGTATTGACACGGAGGTCAGACGAGGCAGTAAAAATCGGTGATGATATAACAATCACCATTGTTGAAGTAAAGGGAAACCAGGTTAGGCTCGGCATAAATGCCCCTTCAAGCGTCAAGATATACAGAAAAGAGATATACGAAAAGATAATGGCAGAGAATATATCCTCTTCAGGACTGTCTGCGAAGGAATTTGAAAAAATTAAAGAGACCTTAAATAAGTTTTGAATTTTGAGTTATAAATTTTAAATTATGGAAAAATTCCTTAATTAAACATTAAGCATTCAAAATTCAAAATTATTAAAATAAAAACGTAATGCTAAAAATAGAGACCTCAAGATTCGGAACATTACAGGTAGATGAAGACAAGGTTATAGTATTTCCTCAGGGGCTTCTCGGATTCCCTAATCTGAAACGGTATATCCTGATGGATTACAAGGATACCACGGTCAAGTGGCTTCAGGCAGTTGATAATCATCAGGTTGCATTTATAGTTGTAGAGCCGCAGTTCATCGCAGCAGATTATTCTATAAACATAGGCGCTGATGCGAGAGAGGCGATAGGATTAGAGAATAACAATGACCTTAGCGTCCTTCTGATTGTAAGGGTAGAGAATGATAAGGTAATAGCAAACCTTAACGGCCCTCTCCTGATAAATGCAAGCCTTAAAAGAGGCGTTCAGGCAGTATTGGAGAAAGTCTAAAGAAGGGTTCAAGGGGTTGAGGGTTCGAGCGAAACCTTTCAAAAATAAACACTTGAACCCTTGAATCCTTGAACCCTGATTAATACTATGAAAATCTCTCCTGCTCTTGTTTCTGACAACACCCTCATATTAATAAAACCTTCTGGCAGCCTGCTCTCTTTAAAGCTTGGCGATATAGTAAAGGCCGAAGTTGTAAACATACTAAGCAGCGACACCATATCTCTTCGCCTGATACCTAAAGACGGAAAGAAAGAGATTATAGTATCAAAGACAAATATCCCCTTGAATAAGGGTGATAATATACTCCTTAAGGTTACAGGCGGTGACGGCGAAGTCAGGCTTCAGTTTTTAGGCATTAAAAATAGCGGCAATATGTCCGGGCCGCTTCAATCTCAACAGAGTGAAGATGTAGTTCCGCTTTTTAAGCTTCAACTAAATAAAGATACCGAGACCCTTAATTCACTAAGAGAGCTGATTAACTCAATGCCAACTGATATAAAGGCAAATCTACGAGAGTTTAAGACAATAGAGAACCTTTTGCACATGTATGCATTTTTATCTGCGTTAGATAATAGAACTATAGACGAAAATGTATTTTTAAAGAAGAACCGCGGAAATGAAGATGACTCATATACATGCAGCATAAACCTTGACCTTGAGAGACTCGGAAGGCTTTCATTCTCTGTAACCATGTTTGATAAGGCATTCTACATCTCTTTTTACTCTGGGGGTGAAGATGTTAGGGCGGCTATAACCGCAGAAAAGGGTCCGCTTGAAAGAAGATTTATGGACGCAGGACTAAGCCTTAAGGCTATAAATATAACTCAAAGGACTGAGGCTGCGGACAGTGATGACGTTAATATAAAGGTGTAAAAATTCCCCATTATTAAAGGGGGAATACACACCCCTTAATCCCCTCTTGATAGAGGGGGAGTAAGAAGGACACAGAAATCCACTCTAAAAAATAGGAGGAACTCTATAATTCCCCTCTAAAAAGAGGGGTGAAGGGACGTGTTATAAAAATAAGGTTCTTTCTCAAGCTGAGTGGGTAAAGTCCCTCTCCCTTGAGGGGAGAGGGGTAGGGAGAGGGTGATTAAATCAATGGCAAAGGGGTTAACGCACCTTGCAAAAGGCCTCAGAAAAAGATCACCCTCCCCTCAATCCCCTCCCCTCAAGGGAGGGGAAGTAACTACCCACTTAAAATGAGAAAGAACCAAAAATATTTTCATATGAAAAATACTCAGAAAAAGGCAGCGGCCCTAAAATATAAACACGGTGAAGACCGTGCCCCTCAGCTTGTTGCTAAGGGCAGGGGAGAGACGGCTAAAAAGATAATAGAGATTGCACAGGCGCACGGCATTCCCATTCAGGAAGACCGGCAGCTCACAGAGGTGCTGGAAGCGCTTGATCTGTATCAGGAAATTCCGCCTGAATTGTATAAGGCGGTGGCAGAAGTGCTTGCATTTATATATTCTCTTGAAACCTTACGGCGATCCTGAGATGTTGGGAGCGCAAAGGAAAGTGAAAATAACTCTATCTGACACTCACGTCTCTCGTCTTACCATAGAGGCGGTTGCAAAAGTCCCCAAAATATCCCCTCCCCTTAATCCCCTCCCCTCAAGGGACTTATCCTTACCCACATTTAGGGTCTGGATACAGGGGGTGAACGTAGTGAGGATGGATCAGATTTGGACATGAAAACTTTCCACATTTCAGTTATATCATCCAATCTCTGCAATCCAAGCCATAAGGTTTGGGCGCCTGG
>JACQXF010000032.1 GCA_016208855.1 Nitrospirota bacterium
AAGAACGATCCTTGACAACTGAAATTTACTGGATTAGGTAGAAATCGACTTCCTGATTTCCCTCAGAATCGATTTTCTCTGCCCTGTCCTTATCCAACTATTATCCGTTTGCTGCCTTGACTCCTTTATAGGATGTCTTTAATTGCAAAAAAAGATGACGATAGAAGTTATCCCTCCATATATGTTTTTAACATACTTAATATCAGACAGGATTACACTTGTCAAGTATCAGGATTTTTTTAGAGTGCAGTGCTGAAATTTCAACCTTCCTGAGCTTTTATTCTCTAAAATCAGCTAAAATAACACTGATAGTTTTAATCAAAAAAATGCCAAATCCTGACTACAGCATAGAAACAAGCACAGTTATTTCCGTAGAAGGAAAGTGGGCAATGGTGATTACCAATAAGAGCAAAGCCTGCAGGGAGTGCGGCAAGGCTCAGGCAGGCGCCTGCGGCAAGGGCGGCGCCGGAATGGCCCTGAAGGTAAGAAATCCCTTGGGAGCTAAAAAGGGCGATATAGTCATGCTTGGCATTGAAGAAAAAACCCGCGTCAAGGGATATTTCTTTATCTTTATTATGCCTGTTATTGTACTTTTCCTGAGCGCCTTTTTAGGCTATCTGCTTTCAAGGTACAGCAGTATAAAAAACCTTGAAGCCTTTTTTGGATTTCTTGGCTTAGTTATCTCAATAATTTATGCTTCAAAAAAAACACAGGAGCTAAACAGGACCTCTCATCTTTATATCACAAAGATTTTACAAGGGCAGGAACTGCAAAACTACAATTCAGGCATTGACTCTGAGGCAATGGATTACTTAACGGCATTTAACAACCTTAACCAGAAATCTACACACTAAGAGCGCCTTGTTATTTTTCCAGTACAACAAAAGCTATCCCAAACTCCCTCTCATGGCTTAATGAGAGGTGGCATTCTTTTATCCCCTTTTCTCTGAAAAATTCTTCAAGGATACCTTTAACTTTCATTGAAGGCTTGCCGTTTTTGTCACTGAGTATTTCCATGTCAGTTAAGTGCACGGTTATTTCAGAGCCTATCGCCTTTATCAACGCCTCTTTTGCAGCAAACCGCACAGATAACGAGTGATAGGGCTCGTTTCGTTTATAACAATATGCAGTCTCTTCTTTAGTAAATATCTTCTCAAGAAATTTTTCGCCCCATTTCTCCACCGCATCTTTCATGCGCTGAATCTTAACTATGTCTATGCCTATGCCGTATATCATAAAGAATTCAAAACTTACAACTTAAAACTTCTTTCCTATTTCCATTAACCGCTTCATCTCTCTCACAGCCTTCTCCATGCCTATAAAGATGGAGCGTGAGATTATACCGTGTCCGATATATAATCCCCTGATGCCTTCAATCCCTGTTATTGCCTTAACATTTCTATAATCCAGCCCATGCCCTGCATTAACAATAAGTCCGATATCAGAAGCCCTCTCTACAGCCCTTCTAACCCTTTCAAGTTCAGTTGATTGTCTCCTGCCTTTTGCATTTGCATAAAGCCCTGTATGAATCTCAACCATCCGTGCGCCTGTCTCTTTCGCAATCTCCACATCACTCACTGATGGATTTATAAAAAGACTTACCGGCATCCCCCTACCCTGAATAGCCTCTACAGCCTTCTTTATCTGCCTCATGCTTTTTGTCAGATTAAGACCGCCCTCTGTGGTAAGCTCCTGTCTCTTCTCAGGGACTAAAGTAACCATATCAGGCTTCACCCTTAGCGCTATACCTATCATCTCTTCAGTTGCAGCCATCTCAAGGTTCAACTCTACAGAGGAGATGCTTCTTCTTAAGAGCTTAAGGTCTTTATCCTTTATATGCCTTCTATCCTCTCTTAGATGCACAGTAATTCCGTCAGCGCCTCCCGCAATAGCAAGCTCTGCAGCTTCCACAGGGTCCGGCTCACAGCCGCCCCTTGCATTTCTCACAGTTGCCACATGGTCAACATTTACGCCAAGAAGCATTTCTTTCCCTCCATCTATCAAATTCAGAATTCAGTAGTCAGTAGTCAGTAGTCAGAATAAATGCTTTTAGTCTTCTGTCCCTGTATTCTGTATTCTGAATTCTGTCTTCTGTCTCCGCTCTCATTCCCACAGAAGGCACGAAACCACTCTCCCTTTTCTTGCCTCCTTTAAAACAGGCACTATTTTATCACAAGGTTCAAACCTCTTCGGACACCTTGGATGAAAAGGACATCCTGAAGGAATATGTAACGGGCTCGGGACATCTCCCTCAAGTATTATTCTCTTCCTCTGCCTGTCAACCTCGGGAACAGGCACAGCAGACAGAAGCGCCTCAGTATAGGGATGAAGGGGCTCCCTGAAGAAGGCCTCAGTAGGTGACATCTCAACTATTTTGCCAAGATACATCACAGCAACCATATCAGTGAAATGTTCAATGACCTGAAGGTTATGGCTTATAAAAACAAAAGATAAATTAGAGGCGCGGTGAAGGTCTTCAAGCAGGTTTATTATCTGCGCCTGAATAGATACATCAAGGGCAGACAGGGGTTCATCCGCTACTATCAGCTTTGGATTAACAGACAGCGCCCTTGCTATGCATATCCTCTGCCTCTGCCCTCCGCTAAGTTCATGGGGGTATTTATAAAGCGTGCTGCCATTAAGACCGACTTTGGCAAGCAGTTCCGCCACCTTATCTTTAACCTCTGCCCTCTGCGCAAGTTTATTTACTATTAAAGCCTCGCCAATGGCATCTATAATGCGTTTCCTTGGATTAAGAGAGGCAAAGGGGTCTTGAAATATAATCTGAAGCCCTCTTCTTATCTTTGAGAGGGTCTCTCCATGGGCGTCCGCAACACTCATTCCATCAAAAACAATTCTGCCGTCAGTAGGAATAATTAACCTCAATATCAGCCTTGCAAGCGTAGATTTGCCGCAGCCGCTTTCACCTACAAGACCAAAGACATCCCCTTCCCTGACAGAGAAACTCACGTCATCAACCGCCTTAAGTGAATCGCCTCCTTTAGCAGAAAAGTATTTTTTTAATGATTGAACGCTGAGAATTTCTTTCATAATTCCTTTGCCCTTATGCACCTGCTTAAGTGATGCGCATTATCTATAGGTATAAGCTCCGGCTCTTTGTTAAGGCATTCTTTGATTATATAGCGGCATCTCGTTGAAAACTTACAGCCTTGTGGAAGCTCGCTTAGTCCCGGCACCTGCCCCGGTATTGGGCTAAGCTTCCGCCCCCTTCTTTTAGGGAGGGATTCAAGGAGTCCGATTGTATATGGATGCCGCGGATTAATGAATATCTCCCTTACGTCTGCCTCTTCAACAATTCTCCCTGCATACATTATCGCAACCCTTTTTGCCCACTCAGCTATAATGCCAAGGTCTTGGGTTATTAAGAGCAAGGACATTTTATGCTCTTGCTTCAAGGAGCTTAGCAGCTCAAGTATCTGCGCCTGTATTGTAACATCCAGAGCTGTAGTCGGCTCATCTGCAATTAGAAAGGATGGGTTACAGGCAATTGCCATTGCAATCATTATTCTCTGCCTCATACCGCCGCTAAGCTGATGGGGATATTCTTTTACCCTTACCTCAGGAGAGGGTATTTTTACAGCCTTTAGCAGCCCGGCTGCCTCCTTCATTGCATCTTTTTTGCTCATTGCCTTATGTGTCATTAAGACCTCTGCTATCTGATAACCAACGGTGAAAACAGGATTCAGGGAAGTCATTGGCTCCTGAAATATCATAGCTATATCCCTGCCTCTTATCTTTCTTAGTTCAGACTCATTTTTAGTAAGAAGGTCTTCGCCTTTATATAATATCTTTCCGGAAAGAGAGGCATTAGGCGGCAAGAGCCTCATAATTGACAGGGCGCTGAGTGTTTTTCCGCATCCGCTTTCACCGACAAGGCCAAGGACATCCTCCTCGCCTATTCTAAAACTAACGCCGTCTACGGCTGTTATGGAGACGGCGTTAGTCTTAAAAATAACCTTCAGGTCCTTTGTTAAAAGAAGATTTTCAGACTTCCATGTGTTCATATGTTCGCTCATGGTTCATGGCTCATGGCTGATGATTCTTAGACTATCAGCTATGAGCTAAATATCCTTCCAAGAGTATATTTTCCCCTATCTTTCTCGCCTTTAGGCCCTTTACTTTTACAGAGCCTTTTAGGGACACAGGAGATCTGCCTCCGATTGATGTTATTGAATCAACACCGCCAATAATCTTTGGAGCCACAAAAAACAATATTTTATCTACAATACCGCTTGAAAGCGCAGAGGCATTTATTGATGACCCGCCTTCTATCAGCACACTCATTATATGAAGCCTGCCAAGCTCTTTCATTAGCGCCTTCAGGTCTACCATTCTGTTTTTGTTTTTTACCTTGAGAATCTGAACGCCATAATTTTTTAATTGCCTGATCTTTTCTTTATCTGCATTATTTGTTGTGGCAATTATTGTTTTCCCGTCTTTATGTTTTAGCAGCTTTGCAGTAAGAGGGATTTGTAATTTACTGTCAACGATTATTCTCTGCGGGTCTCTTCCGCCTTTTATTCTTGACGTAAGCAAAGGGTTATCCTTTAAGACCGTGCCTATGCCGACAAGCACTGCATCCATTTCGCTTCTAAGCCTGTGAACATGCCTTCTTGCATCCTCACTTGTAATCCACTTTGATTCTCCTGTAGATGTTGCAATCTTTCCGTCAATGCTCTGCCCGGCTTTAAGTATCACAAACGGCTCTTTCTTTGTAATGAATTTGATATAAGCCTCATTTAACCTTTTAGCCTCTTCTTCCATTATCCCCACTTCTGTCTCAATGCCTGCATTGATAAGCTCTTTTATGCCGCCTGCGTTGACTTTTGGGTTTGGATCTCTCATAGCAATTACCACCTTCTTAATGCCTGTGTTGATAATCGCCTTAGTGCACGGCGGGGTTCGCTTGTCTGTGTGGCAGCATGGTTCAAGGTTTATATAAAGTACAGCGCCGACGGCTTTTTTGCCGGCCTTTTTAAGTGCAAGCGCCTCAGCGTGCGGCATTCCTGCCTGCCTGTGGTAGTCCGCTGAAATCACCCTGCCGTTTTTCACTATTAAAGCCCCTACCATTGGATTCGGGCTTGTCCTGCCCTTAGCCTTCGCGGCAAGGGCTATTGTTTTTTTCATAAAGTTTTTGTCGTCCATAGTCATAAGATTTTACCAGAAAAGATAGATTATAGTGAACGACTTAAATAAATTAATATTCACCCTCCCCTTCATCCTCTCCCCTCAAGGGAGGGGAAAGAAGTTAGCCCCCTCTCCCTTGAGGGGAGGGAAAAGAAGTTAGTCCCCTCTCCCTTGAGGGGAGAGGGTTAGGGAGAGGGTGAATTGAAAGGTATTTTCAGGTGCGAAAGAAAATCACCAAAACCTATGATATTATAAAATCCATGCCTGATAATCCTGACATAAAAATGATAGCTGATTATATGGAGAACGGGTTTCTGGAAAACATAATAGACATGTTTCGCCATGACAGAAACCTTTTTAAATTATTAGGCAGCCTGATGGCAGACGAACGCAACCGGGTAAGGCTCGGGGTTATTGCCCTTGTTGAAGCGCTAAAACCACAATACTATGGAGAGCTTATCAAGACAATCCCGGATATTGCAAAAAATCTGAAAAGTCAGGATGCGATTGCAAGGGCAGACGCAGTGTATCTCATGGAGGTAATCGGCCATGAAAGCGCCATTCCATATCTTAAAGAACTGTTAAATGATGAAAACATTCTTGTAAGGGAGATAACACAGGATGCAATTATAGAACTCTCACAAAAGTAAGGCTGCCTTTAAACAATCCGGGTCTGTCCAATAAAAACAACAACCCCCTTTATCCCCCTTTTCTAAGGGGGAATTACCAACTAACCCTATCTTCTTTGATACTTTGATACTTTGACACTGCGTCAGAGCGGGCCTTCAATTAATATTGCATAATACCCGGGTGACACCATATATCTCTTAATAAGCTCAGCCTCAAATGGCTCAAGCTTACTCTCAATCGGCATCAACTCCAGGGTTAAGTTCATAAATCCGCCTGACGCTTTGCCCCGCAATGAAATATTGCCCTTTAGCCTCGCATAACCCTTATCCCCTTCCAAGGCTATGGAATTTAACCTGACGATGTCATTAGTTATAGAGAATGCCCCCTGTATATTCTGAAATACACTTAAAGAAAGAGGCATCGCAGGCAGCAGGCCTTCAATATGCGCCTTGGATATTTTAAATCTGACCTGAGATACATCAGTCCCTATATCAAGCCTGCCCCAAAGAACGCCATTCCCTTTAAGCCCAAGAGATGATAGATATGGAATTTCTTCAATGTCCATATTGGTTACTTCTATATAGCCATCTTCAGGAAACCTAAAATCGCCTTTGACAGAGCCCTTGCCGAGAGCGCCTGTTATTGAAAAGGCCGTCTGCCCTTTAAAAAGATAAAACAGATTTAATCTCAATCTTATACCTGTAATCTTAAGGGCGTTAACTCCTTTAATTTTAAAGTTCAGCGTATCAGCATATACAGTAAAAGGAAGCCCCTTTGTTATTCCTTCTGCAGAGACCTCAAGTTGAGGGGTTGAAAGAACCCCTTCGGCAGTATCTTTTATAAGGCTGTCAGGAATAGCAAAGAACCATACAAGGCAGGTAAAAATAAGGAGTGCAGTAGTAAAGATTAAGAAAAAAAGCAATATCCTTTTCAATCTATGCCCTGCTGATGAAGGATACGGTCATATGTAAAATAAAGATGTTTGGGTTCTCAAAAGTCGTCTTAAGGCTTATGCTTTTAATTTTTACAGGCGCCTGCGAGTTCTCTATTTTATAGAGAAGGTTAACTGCCTTATTCAGGTCAATCTTCTCTACCGTAAGCTCCATATCCTCCTCGTATATGCCTTCTATATTTTTCTTTTCAGCAGGCTTTATCGCGTTTGCCTTAAGTCCTGTATCATTAAGCATTTGTTCAAGCGCAGAAACAGGGCCTCCTGTCTTTGCCAAACCCATCTTTTTTTCCTGAGCTTCTACGGCATTTTTAATACGTATAAGTTCATCCTTAAGCAAAGCCATCTCGTTTAGCTGCGTCTTAAGGGCCTGAGTTTTATCTTCAATCTGCCCGGTATAAATAAATAAGGCAGTCACAAATATAAGAAGAATTGTTACACTCACTGCCATAGCAAGTAACGGCTTATCTGACAATAGAATCTTTTTAAGCATCATCTCTCCCTCATTACAATTGTAAAATTAATTTTCCTGTCAAAAGAGGTCTTTGAATCTGTAATCCTCACATCCATAAATGAGGAAGAGAGGCTGCTCCCCAAGGAATCAACGCCCTCAAAAGACTGGGCTGTGCCTTTTAGAATTATGTTTTTGCCGTCTGCATTAAATTCATAGAGAACGGCGTCTTTCTTAAGATTAGCAATGCTAAGAAGCAGATCAAGTGAAGATATGCCTGTAAGCAATACTTCCTTCTTTTTAAGGCTATTCAGATTCCCCTTAAACTGTCTTACGGCATCCACTATCTTTTTATCCTCAGGGAAGGTTTCACTATAAATAGTATTTATCCCTCTAACAAGAAGCAGATTTTCTTTCCTCGCTGCTAAAAACCTTACTACCATGTCAGCGCTTAATACTATAAGAAGAATCATTGCAAGCGCTGCTGTTATCTTCACTGATTGCATCAAGCGTTTAATGTCTCCTGTATAGGAGAGCTCTGATTGTCTAAGGTTTATTGACGGATTTAAAAGTTCCTTTTTTATAGCCTCTATCCTGGCCTTCTCGTCCAAACCGGTCCTCTGAAGGACATCTTCAACACCTCCGGTCAGCGATATGATATCAACTGATGTAATGACCCGAGGTTCAGGCGCTACCCTTGAGAGCGCCTCAATTATCTCCTTAAGCCTTGCCTTCTCTGCAGATGCAGCCAAAACCTTGCTACTTCCGTTAGATGATTCCATTACAACGTGGCCTATGCAGTAGTCATTAATATCACTAAGCAAAAGCCCCTCAAGCTCATAAGGTATTACATCTTTTATCTTATTCTTGTCCGTAAAGGGAACGGTTATTTCCCTGACAGAAAGCAGATTTAGGGGTATGCTTAAATATATATGCTCAACCGGCACACCGGCAATCCTGTTTAAGACTGCCTGAGTCAGCCCTTCTTTTGCAGATACAGACAGGGTATCTGCCAGTGTAAGGCTGCTGCCTTTTTTTTCAAAAATATATAGAAAAAGGTCTTTCTCTCTCCAGTCAATAAAGCCTATCTTCATTTTATCCTTCCGACCAGTATTTGATATTCATAGATGTATCAATAACACTCTCTATGATACGGTTTATGTCATTAACCACAGCCTTTGAGATAATCCTAAAATCCGAGCTTTTTACATCAATCCTGTTCAGGATATTTGCCCCAATAATTTCAAGTCCTGATATATTTACTATCTTGGCTTTATCTTTAAACGGCGCGCTTTCTCTCTGGTAAATTATCTTTTTTGCAAGACTCTCGGTCATTTCAGTGTGTAGGCTAATAAGCACAGGTAATTCTGCTGTATTTATATTTATGTTACTGCCATAAACAGTAATATATGGTTTAATTGTCTCAAATGTCTCTTTGTCTATTCCTTTAACAGAGTTAAGTTCTTCTATGCTCCATAGGTTAGAGTTCTTTGCATTATCCTCTGCAGCAAAAATCCTTGGCTCTTTGTCAGTGTCAATATAATCTGCTATGTACAGCGCAAGGGATGGATTAATCTTAAGATATTCAAGGAGTTTTTTCAATGAAGTTAGCGCATTATCATCAGTTGCAATCTTATTAACATTAAGCTTTGAATTCTCATCAATAACTGCTATGGAAAGAAAGCCTTCTTTAATTTTACCTTCAACAGGTATCTCTTTCTCCTTTATAGATGTGGATGTGAGGCCCTGAAGGCTTTTAATATAAGTTAACCCCAATGCATGGCCTGACTTTGACAGAAGCGAAGCCTTCTGGGCATTTTGATAATTTGAGAGGGCAGATGTGCTTATATAAACCTCATAGGCAAACTCAACTGCAAGGCTTGTAAGTATTGTAACAAGTAAAAGGACTACCAAAAGCACAGAACCGTTCTGATTTACTTCTGACTTCTGTTTTCTCATAACCTCTTCCCTACCTTTGGCCTTGCATATTCAGTGAGTGTTACTTCCTTGCCTTTATCTTCAAATGTAATGCTGACCTTAACTGCATCAGGCACGGCATTGGTTTTTGAAGTATCATAAACCGTCACCCATTTATTGTTAAACATGGCTTCAACCTTAAAGCCTTCTAATTGCTCTATCATGGTTGTTGAAAATTTCTCATCCTGCATCATTGCAGGCGACTCTGTCTTTATAAGTTCAAGTGCGCCGTCTTTCTCCTCAACAAGATAGGAGACGGTCTTTACTCCGCTGCCTAAAGAAATAAACGTGGTAAAACTAATTCTTGATGCAGGCTGTCCAAATATATCCCTGTCTTCAATTAAAAAATAGGGCCTGTTTTTCATCTCTTTTGCTGCATCCGGCACAATAAACGCTGCCTCTACCTCGCGCCTCATAATATCCAACGCTGTCCTTACCTCATGATACCGCAAAGAGACATCGTCAAACCTCTCTATGGCCCCCTGCACAGTGAAGAAAGAACTGTAGACAGCTCCAAGTACTACTGTAAGGATTGCGAGCGCTATAAGGACTTCAATAAGGGTAAAGCCTTTATGAGTGACATGTGACGAGTAACGAGTGACAAGTAAAAAACGAAAAGATGACCAAAACTGCTTCATATTATTTTTGGTTCTTCCGACATTTCTGTGGGTATATAATT
>JACQXF010000028.1 GCA_016208855.1 Nitrospirota bacterium
GGATAATGAGGTTTTGACGAATACAAGCGGAGTTCTTGAAGTAATAAGGGAGAGGCTTCATCGGACACCCTCCCCTCAATCCCCTCCCCTCAAGGGAGGGGAAGTAATTACCCACTTGAAATGAGAAAGAACCTTTTATTATTTACAGCTATTACATTCCTTTTATCCGCCCCATTATATGGAGACGACATCTCTATCCACGGATTCATGCAGGGGAATTATTCTTTTAGCACAAGGGCAAATCCTGACGGCGGGGATTTCAAATGGGCAGAGGAGAGGGTGCAGCTCAAGCTTGAAGCAAATAAAGAGCCGTTTCGTCTGTTTTTAAAAACAGACACATTCTATGACCATATTGACGAGGAGGCTGAACTGGAGTTAAGAGAAGGATATGTTGACTTCACATCTTCAAAATGGGACATAAGACTTGGCAGACAGATTATTACATGGGGGCTTGGAGATTTATTATTTATAAATGATGTGTTTCCAAAGGACTATGAGGCGTTTTTTTCTGGAAGGCCATTGGAGTATCTTAAAAAAGGCATTGACGGCGTAAAACTCGGAATGTATCCCTCTTTTGCCTCCCTTGAATTGATTGTTATCCCCTTCTTTGAGCCGAATAATTTCCCTGATCCAAAGAGATTCTGGATGTATGACCCGATGCCAACCATCACAAACAGAGATGAAAATGAACCGGTAAGCAATTTTGACAATACAGAGTTTGCTATCAGGGCATACCGCGATATTGCCGGCTTTGATGCATCGCTGTATTATTACAGAGGCTTTTTCCGTCAGCCTTCTATGCTTCCTGACAGCATGTTATCACCCACAAGGATAACTCTTTTTTATCCTGAACTCTCTGTCTATGGGGCAAGCCTTCAGGGGAGGGCAATGGACGGCGTCTTGAGCCTTGAGGCAGGATATTATGACTCAAGGCAGGACAGAGGCGGCGCGGATCCGATAACTCCAAACTCTCAGACAAGATTCTTAGTCGGCTATCAAAGGCAGATGATGGAGGATTTTACAATAGGGCTTCAATATTATGCTGAATACATACTTGACTATTCAGAGTATGAGAGAAACCTGCCCAGCGGATTCCCAAAAGAAAAGAGACTGCATGACCTTGTTACCATAAGGCTTACTCAATTTCTGATTCATCAAACCATGAGGCTATCTCTTTTTGCCTTCTATAGTCTGTCCGATGGAGACTATATGCTGAATCCTGAGATTAAGTACAACTTCTCAGATCACCTCTGGGGCGCAGTCGGAGGGAATGTCTTTGGCGAAGGAGAGGCTTGGAGTCAGTTTGGGCAGCTTGACAGAAATGACAACATGTATGTTCAGGTTAGGTATGAGTTTTAGTAGAGCAGCAGCGCAGAAACGCAGTAGTGCAGCAAAAACTACTGCTCTGTTGTCCTGCTGTACTGTTGCTCTGCTGTTGTTTTGTTCAACTCTTTCAGCGGCAGAGCCTCGCAAGACAGTCTATTTCAGCGCCATAACACTTTACCATCCTATTGTAATGTACCAAAAGTACCAGCCGTTAATGGATTATCTTACAAAGAATACGCCGTATAGATTTGAACTCAAGCTGAGCCAGGATTACAGGGATATAATAAGTTTCCTTAAAAACAGAGAGGTTCAGGTTGCGCTGCTTGGAGGCGTTACATACTTAGAGGCAAAAAAAGAATTTGATGTAACTCCTGTCATCAGGCCTTTAGGCCCTGATGGGAAACCATTTTACAGGTGTGTGTTTATTACTCAGAATGCAAATAAAGAGATTAACTCCCTTGCTGATCTTAAGGGCAAATCTGTTGCCTTTGCCTCTAAATTGTCAACGTCCGGACATCTTGCGCCTCTTTACCATCTCTACAGCAAGGCAGGCATCTCGCTCGGAGATCTCAAGAAACATAAAAACCTGAGATACCATGATTCTGTCGCGAGAGGGGTTTTAAGGGGAGACTTTGATGCAGGAGCTGTCATAGATTCAGTTGCAGAGAGATTTAAAGGCAAAGGACTGAAGATTATATCCATTTCTGAACCTCTTCCTGGTCTGCCTATTGTTGTGCGCGCAGATGCGCCGCATGAGTTGATAGATTCTATAAAAAAGGCGCTCTTATCGTTAGACTACAGTAATCCTGAAAATAGAAAGATGATGCAACACTGGGATGAAGAGTTCAGATACGGCTTTGCAGAGGCAAAGGACTCGGATTATGATCAGATACGCGAGATGATAGAGTATTTAAGCAAAAAAGGGGTAAAGATACATTAATACCCCCATTGTTAACAGGATATGACTGATAGGCTTAAAAAATGGATATTCAGCTTACAGGGGAAGTTCATACTTGTTGCATCCGTCTGCCTTCTTGTATTTACCATTGCAGGGAGTTTTCTCATACTCTCCAGAGAAAAGGACTTATATATGCAGGATATAGTCAATCAGGGGAAGGTGCTTGCTGAGATAAGCAGGCTTACTATAACAAATGTAATGGTTTATAATGACCTCGGCATAATGGATGAGCAGGACATTTTTGATTACCTTGACTACTTCATAATGAATTTAATGGAGCGGGATAAGAGGGTGAGATATGTATTTATTGTTGATAATAAAAACATGGCGCTTGCCCAGAGCAATGTATCTAAGCAGGACACGGTGATAGATGAGTCAATAACGGATGTTTTTACAGACTTTAAGACAAGGATAACAGAGACAGGATTTCAGAATGAACAGATTTTAAAGATAACAGCTCCTCTGAATATAGAGACAAAAAACTGGGGCGCTTTGCAAATCGGGCTGTCTATAAAGGATGTCCATAGCGCTGTGGATTCTCTGAAGAGAGAAATTCTTGCTATCAGCGCTATCTCCTCAATAATTGCCCTTATGATTATAAGCATTGGCGCAAAGGTGCTTGCAAAACCGGTTATACAACTCACAGGGAAAATGGACAGCATAAAGACATACGGAGATTTTAACCCCCAGACATTTGAGCTAAATGACAGGCGCGATGAAATCGGAGAGCTTCAAAAAAGTTGTCTGTGGATGTTGCACAGGCTTAAAGAAGCAGACAAAGAGCATAAAAAGACATTGGAGGTCTTGGCTCAGACAGAAAAGATGGTCTCCATAGGAAGACTTGCCTCCGGGGTGGCGCATGAGATAAATAACCCGCTTGGCGCTATTACATTATGTTTTAAGAACCTTATAGAATCAGACATAAGAGACTTCAAAAAAGAGGAGCTTATCATTGCAATCGACGACGGACTGCAAAAAATAAAAGGCATCACAGGACAGCTTCTTGACTTCTCACGGATAACTGTGACAGAAAAAAAGCCGGTAGATGTGAACGACCTTATAAATCATCTTCTGGTTTTGCTCAACTATTCTGCCTCAAGAAAAAACATTAAGATTGTCAGCGACTTATCCGGAGATATACCGAAGATATTAATGGATGAAAACAAAATGACACAGGTCTTTCTAAATATTATGTTAAATGCCTTGCAGGCAATGGATAGAGGCGGAGTTTTAACTATAAAAACAAAGAGAGATAATGGTTTCTGCGAAGTCTTTGTTAATGACACAGGCACAGGCATTTCCCCCGATGTATTGCCAAATGTTTTTGACCCTTTTTTTACAACTAAAGGCATAGGAGAAGGGACAGGGCTTGGACTCTCTGTAAGCAAGGGCATCGTGGATCAGCACGGCGGGACAATTGAGATTTCAAGCGAAGTAGACGCAGGGACAACTTTTAAGGTTAAATTACCAATAGAGGCATGATGGCACAAAAATTGCTTAATAAAAAATTAAAGACCATGTCTATGAAGATACTTATCATTGAAGACGATCCGGGTATGAAGCTGGGCCTTTCTTATACCCTTGAGAATAGAGGCTGCAGGATTGCCGCTGCAGAGAGCGGCACCGACGGCATAAAACTCTTTGAAAAAGAACAGTTTGATATTGTTATTACAGACTTAAGGCTTCCCGGCGCTAACGGCATTGAGGTCTTAAAGCATATAAAAAACCTTTCCCCTGATACCGGCGTTATCATAATTACGGCATTTGCAGATGTAAAAGATGCTGTTCTGGCTATGAAGGAAGGCGCTTATGATTATATATCCAAGCCCTTTAACCCCGAAGAACTCCTCATTGTTATAGAGAGATTTATCAAATACAGAGGCATTGAGCTTGAAAATATAAGGCTTAAAGAGGAGTTGAAGGAGAAGAAACAGTTTCAGTATATTGTGGGTGTTAGCCCTGCCATGCAGAAGGTCTTTGAAACAATTGAGGCTGTTGCAAAGACAGACTCTTCGGTGTTGATATACGGCAAAAGCGGTACAGGCAAGGAGTTGGTTGCCAATGCACTACACAACCTGAGTCTTAGAAAGGATAAGCCATTTATAAAAATAAACTGCGCTGCAATCCCTGAAACACTCCTTGAGTCAGAGCTCTTTGGTCATGAGAAGGGCGCCTTCACAGGCGCTAATCAAAGGAAAAAGGGTAAATTTGAGGCAGCAGACAGAGGCACTATCTTTTTTGATGAGATATCTGAGATGGCGTTGGCAATTCAGGCAAAGATGCTCCGTGTTATTGAATACCAGTCATTTGAAAGGGTCGGCGGAAACGAGCCTGTGCGTGTTGATGTGAGGACTGTTTATGCGACAAGTAAAGACCTAAAGGAAGAGGCAAAGGCAGGCAGATTCAGAGAGGACCTTTACTATAGGCTGAATGTCTTGCCTATTAATTTGCCTGTCTTAATGGAGAGAAGAGAAGACATTCCTCTGCTTATTGAGCACTTCCTAAAGGTTTTCAGTAAAAAAGTAGGGAAGGCAGAGATTACAATCTCGCCTGAGGCTATGGAGAAACTCTTGACTTATGATTATCCTGGAAATGTAAGAGAGCTTGAGCATGCCATAGAGATGGCTGTAACGCTTTGCAGTGGCAGGGCAATAGAGCCTCTGTGTCTGCCCTTAGAGATAAGGGGAAACAAGGCAGAGCAAGGCGCCGTAACTCAGGCTTATGATGACTTATCTTTTACAGAGAGGATAAAGCTGTTTGAAAAAGAAGAGTTGGTGCGTGTCCTTGAGTCAACAGGGTGGAAGAAGAAAGAGGCTGCAAAGAAACTCGGAATGAGCAGAGAGACCCTCTGGAGAAAGCTTAAAGAGCATGGTTTCCCTACATCCCTATCAGATTTAGAAGATTAACCCGCAGTTATTTTTTAACTTGGAAATTCCCTATGGTTTTACCACAGGATTGCCTTGTCTGTCATTCCGCACTTGATGCGGAATCCAGTCTTTTATTTCTTTTGTTTCTTTCTGGATTCCCGCTTTCGCTGGAATGACGGCTAACGACTATTCCTCAAGAGGCATGAATGCCTTCTGTCTGCATTTCCTTCTTAAGTTCTATATATGCAACATCCCGCCTATTTAAGTAACAGGTTTGCAACTTAATTGCTTCCGAGCAGTAACAAAATGAAGAGAACTATATGATTTAAAACATATTTTGTGCTATGGCATTACTTTTGCTATTTAATCTGCATAAGCTTCAGTCCGAAAAACAGAGATAGAAGCCTCCAAGAGTCCCCTCTCTCTTGACGGGAGAGGGTTAGGGTGAGGGTGAAGGATAACCCAAAAGGTTACCCCTCCCCTTAGTCCCCTCCCGCAAGGGGAGGGGATTTAGAGGAAGGAATCAATTTCTAAATCGGGATTTGGGTCAGTGTGTCTTATCAAAAAGGGGAGGTGGTAATGGCTTTTAGTTCTTTTAATAAAACTCTTAACTTAAGAAGGAGGAGGTGCTTCAATGAGTACTAAGATGGAGAGGAGGACGTTTCTAAAATTATCCGCTGCTACTGCTGCAGGCGTTGGCGTAATGGCGGCCAATTTCAAGGAGGTTAGTGCAGCAGAGTGGAAAAAGCAGATGGGAAATACAGGCTCCCAGCCTGACCCTGTGGATGGGGAGGTGCAGATAGTAAGAAGTGTCTGCCTAATGTGCCACGGCGGATGCGGTATTCAGGCAAAGATTGTTAAAGGAGAGCTTGTAAGACTGCAAGGCAATCCTTATCATCCAAATACCTATGACTATGCTGCAAAGGGCGATATTGTTGAGGAGGCAGACCTTGATGCAGGACCAAATGGAAAAGATGTCGGCACATTATGTCCAAAGGGGAATGCAGGGGTTTATGCGCTTTACAGCCCTTTCAGGCTTCAGCATCCACTTAAAAGGGTTGGGCCAAGGGGTTCAGGGAAATGGAAGACAATAACATGGGAGCAGGCAATAAAAGAGATATGCAACGGCGGAAATCTCTTTAAGGATGTTAGGGGTGAAGAAAACCGCAATATAGAAGGACTTAAATCTATCTTGAATAATGACTCCCCAATAGGACCTGAGGACTCAGACTATATAGATGAGGCTCCTCCGGAGGGATACGGCCCAAAGAGAAATCAATTTGTATGGGCGCATGGAAGAAATGAACAGTCTCCTTTAACGCCAAGGTTTGTCAAAGAGGCAGCAGGCGTTCCTCATATGATTACACATTGCAGCCGCTGCGCAGGGACATTCTATAACATTATAGAGGACGTGCTGAACCTGCCTCCTTATGAGATTGGCGCTTATGCTGACTATGAATACTGCGATTACCTGATAAGCATGGGCTCAAATATCACTCAGGCAGATTATCCGATGCAGGTAAGGGCAAGGTATCTGCAGAAGTTCGGCAAGCGCCTTGGTCCATACGCAAAGATATTTAAGCATGTGGTTGTTGACCCGCGCTTTACAAACGGCGCAGCAGCTTCAACAAGGAGCGGGCAGGGCGAATGGGTTCCTATAAAACCAGCAACAGACGCCTATTTTCTTTTAGGCATGACAAGGTGGGTTATTGAGAATAACGGATATAAAAAAGATTTCCTGACTCTGCCAAATGAGGCAGTAGCTAAAAAGAAAGGCTACCGTCTATGGACAGACATGACATATCTTGTAGGCACTAAAGAGCCAAAAAAATATCTTACAGGCAAGGATGCAGGGCTTGGGACAAGCGACTTTGTTGTCCTTGTTAACGGAAAGCCAAAGATGTTTCAGGAGGCAGACGGGCCTGCTGACCTTGACGCAAGCGCCACAATAAACGGCGTTGAGTATAAGACAGTATTCAGGATGCTTAGAGAACGAGCACAGGAGAAGAGCCTTGAGGAATGCGATGCAGTTTGTGATATTCCTAAAGGCACTATTGCCCGTATTGCAAAGGAGTTCTCTTCTGCAAAACATCCTGTAATAGAGATGTTCAGGGGGCCTGTGCAGCAGACCAACGGACACTGGAACGGTCAGGCGCTATGTATCCTTAATATCCTTGTTGACAATATAGACAGAAAAGGCGGGTTTATACCGGGGCATGCTGCATACAAAGGAAAAGTAGGAGGCAAGCTACGCAAACCGGCAGGCGTCACCGTTGACAGGCATACAAAGAAGTATGAGGGCAAGAAAACTTCGCCGACAAGACCATGGTATCCTCTTGCAAGAAGAAATGTGGCAGAGGAGTTCTTCTCTTCTGTAAGACAAGGCTATCCATATAGGATAAAAGCGTATCTTAATTACTATAATGACCCTGTTTACACTACCCCGTATAATGCTGAGACTATTGAGGCGCTTTTGGATTCAAAGGCATTGCCCTTAACATTCTCCATAGACGCTTATATGGGTGAGACAAGCATGCTCTGCGACTATATCCTTCCTGATACAGAATATCTTGAGCGTTTTGGCGGGTTCAAAACTTATCCTCCGGTAAAGACACAGGTATGGGCGCTCAGGCAGCCTGTAGTAGGCTCCCTTGACCCTAAGACACATGAATATAAGTCTATAAGGCCTGACACAAAGATGGCTGACGATGTGCTTATTATGATAGCCAAGGAGTGCGGGCTTCCGGGATTTGGGAAAAACGGCGGAGGCGATGGGATTGACATTAATAATTCATGGGATTACTGGAATGAATACTATAAACACGAGGACTTTAAAGACGGGTTAGACCCTAACAGCAGTTTTGTAAAACTTGGCGGCAAGTTCCAGAATCCTGCTCCAAAGTATCAATACTCAGGCGCTTACTCCTCAGGCGAGTATGTCACATTCCCCGGCGGGAGACCTGTCCGTGTGCTCTTTGCATACCAGCAAAAGACAGCGCTTAATAAAAACAGCATGACAGGCAAACATTTTGACGGACTCCCACAGTATAGAACCATAATAGACTGCAAAGAGCAGCCTCTTGATGCGGCTATATATAAGGAGTATCCGTTTCAGCTTCACACGTGGAAGGATGCATTCCACACGCAGTCAAGGACAATGAATAACCTCTGGCTTGCTTCAATTAAGCCCCAGAACTACGCAGAGATAAACCCTGCTGACGCTGAAAAGTTAGGGGTGAAGTCAGGCGACTGGGTAAAGGCTAAGTCCCCGTCAAGCGATATGATTGAGTCTGACAGGTACGCAAATTTCCGCAAGAATATTAAAGAGCATTATCCAAATTACCTTGGAGGCGGTTGGTTTAAGTTTCAGGTGCGCGTCACAAGCAGGATAAGGCCTGGATGCTTCTCTATCTGTAACTCATACGGAAGGTTTGGCGCAGGCGCAAGGAAGTGGTCCATGAATGGAAAAGAACAGCCCCACGATGAGAGGATTGGAGCAGGCTTCCATATAAATCCGCTTTATATGACAGACCCTGTGCTTAAAAATATTGTCTTGATAGACCCTGTAGATGGAGGCACGCAGAGCTTTGGCACGCCTTTAAGGGTTGAAAGGATATAAAAAATTAAATGGAAAGGAGTGAATAACATGTCAGAATTAGGAGCATTTATACCGCAAGAGGTTATAGAGGCAAGCTTCAAAAAACCTGGTCCAAAACAGTATACGCTCTGGGTTGACCTTGAACACTGCATTGGATGCCAGAGCTGCACAATGGGCTGCAAAGGGGAGAATAATACGCCTGTTGGAGTGGATTATAACCGTGTGATTGAAGTTGAAGAAGGAGAATTTAAGGACTCCAAAGAGAAGCCTGATATCAGGGTGAACTTTATCCCTATGCCATGCATGCACTGCGGGAAACCAGCATGCCTTGCAGCATGTCCTGTAGGCGCTATTGAGAAGCGCAAGGAAGACGGCATTGTTCTTATCAATAAGGATAAATGCATCGGCTGCAGGTACTGCGCATGGGCATGTCCATTTGGGCATCCGGCATTTAATGCAGAGGCAAAGGTTATGGAGAAATGCACCTTGTGCGTGCACAGGTTAGAGAAAGGGCTTAAGCCTGCGTGTGTGGAGACATGCACCCCAAAGGTAAGGTTCTTTGGAGAGATGAGCGAGCTGATAAAAATAATGAGGGAGAAACGCGCACAGAGGGTAATGGTAGGCTCAACAAGTACACAGCCGTCAGTGCTGTACAGTAAATAAAATACTGGGTCCCTGAAGCAATATTGTGAGGGCAGAGGGCTGATTGACAGGCGTCTTTCAGTAAATAGATTGTCTTCCTTGTTTGGGGACCCTTTAAAGAGGGCAGGAGAATATGAGCATTGCTGAGAAGGCAGCAGATAATATCCTTAATAGTCATCAACTAACAATAGAGAATAGGTTGTGCTGCCGCTTTAGGACTCCGAAGTCTGACTGCAGGGCATGTGTTGATTTGTGCCCGATGGATGCTATTGAACTGTCTGACAAAGGCGCTGAAATAGCAGGAGGCTGCAATAACTGCGGGGTATGCATATCTGTGTGTCCTAACAGTGTCTTTAGTTTCAAAGAGAGAGACGATAAAAATATATTAAGGGAATTAGAGGCTAAAATTAACAGCCAGAAGCTCAAGATACTTCGCATCTCTTGCGAGAGAGGAGACAGCTCTGCTGACCTTATAGTGCCGTGCCTTGGCAGGCTGACAGAAAATTTACTCTTAGAGCCTGTAAGGCTCGGGGTGGAAAAGATAGAAATACTACAGCCTCCTTCCAAGAAATGCCCAAACAACAAAGTCCTTCCGCATATAAACAGGATTATTGAGCGCACAATTCATCTTTACTCTATGTTAGGTTTAAAAATTAAAGGCATCTTTATTTATAGGTTTGATGCTTACATGGAAGGAGATATTGAGCAGCAACATAAGGCTGAGGACAGCCGGCATCTTTCACGCCGCGGATTTCTTGGGATAATAAAACAGAAAACCCTGAATGCAGCAGCAGCCTCTATCCCTGATGCTAAGGATAAAAAAGAAGAGATATTCAGGGATATTATTCAGTCAAGGCCTGAGAACTATAAACGAATGCTTCTGCTGAAAGCCGTTAGAGACATAGGCTCAAATGCAGAGAGCCGTGAAGCAGAGGTTTCATCAAAAGACGCAATGCTTGCAGAGCTTGAGATAAACAATAAATGTACAGGATGCGGGGTTTGCGCAACGCTTTGTCCAACAGGCGCTATAACTCAGAAAAGCACAGAAAACAGATTTTATCTATACTTTACTCCTGCGTTATGCACCAACTGCGATGTCTGCGTAAAGACCTGCATGCCTCAGGCTATAAGCATAAAGGATAAGGTGTCATTGAACATGCTTTCGGAGCAGAGAGAGACAAGTATTTTTGAGGCAGGCAAAAAGACATGTATTGTCTGCCGGCTTGATTTTATCGGAAGCAATGAGGGCGTATGCCCTTTGTGCATGGAGAGGCATCAAAAACAGATGTCAGCGATGGCTAATTTGTTAAGCAGTAAAAAAGAGATAGAAACTTAATGGAGAAAAAATATGAATAACACAGAATTGTCAGCAGAAGAAAGGGGAAGGACTTACAGATTTCTCTCAAGCCTCTGCCTTAAGCCGCCGTCAGATTATATCCTCTCTATGATACGGGAGGGGAGAATTCTCTCATTAGTTGAAGAGGGAAGCAGGGCTTATGATGAACTGAGCAGATTTGTTGAAGATGTCCGCCGGATAGAAAATCTTGAAGATGAATTAGCAGCAGAGCACACTGCCCTTTTTGTCCTGCCAGGAGGGGTTTTGCCTCATGAGTCGGTATATCTTGATAAGGAGAAGAGATTAGGCGGCAGGGTTACTATCAGCGTGAAACAATTCTATGAAAAGGCAGGAGCAGATATTCTTAATAAGTGTATTGAGGTGCCTGATCATCTTGGGATAGAGCTTGAATTTATGGCATTTCTATGCGACATAGAGAAAGAATTGAGGAAGAAGGATGATATTGAGGGGCTTAGGCAATGCATTGAGTTTCAGAAGACGTTTTTATCAGAACACCTTGCACAGTGGGCTTACGCATGCTGTGAAAAGATTATTAAACAGTCAACATACGGTCTTTATAAGGCTCTTGCATATTTGATAGTGGAGTTTATAGGAGAAGAAGAGGGTTATATTTCTGATCTTTATGCCGGAGTTGCAGAGGAGAGTTATTTTTCAAAAACTGAGTAATAAATAGGGTTAATAAATATATTGAGGAGGGGATATGAATATGAAAAAAAGCTGCCTGATAATAATAGTCTCTGTAGTTATCGCAGCCTTTGGCATGAATAGCGGGCTTGCAAAGGAAAAGAAGAAACAGACAGAGCAGGTTGAAAATGAGATGTGCCTTACATGTCATTCAAAGGTCTTTGAGGGGAAGACAAAACGAAAGGGTATTGCCATGCTTCACCAGAGGCATGTTAAATCAAAAAGGACAGAATACGGCGGAAAAAATAAGATGTGTATAACCTGCCATGAGGCATGGGTGATGACAGATGATGTTGGATGGACTGACAGCCCCATATACCACCCTGATACTGCAATGAAACCAGGCGGCTTCTGGAAGAAGCATATTCAGAGGAAGGACATTGCGCCTGTATTCTTATACACAGACCCTGAACATCATAAGAAGCCATATACTTTAAAGCCTCTTATGGATAGCCTTGTGTGCATTGATTGCCATGGCCCTGACAGCAAGGTAAAGGTGTTATATGGGACGAAGACAGACTTATAAAGTATTTAATTTTTATCTAATTATTTTTTCCCTTCTTGTGTGTCCGATTATAGCTGCTGCAGAGGAAAAGGGAAAATGGGTTTCTCAATCTGAATATGAAAATACACAGAGGTATGTTCAGCAGTTGGAAAAACGCGTCTCAGACCTTGAATCAGTTGTTAATAAACTTCTTGAGGTTCAAGGGGCAAAGATTAAGGTGCAAGAGACAGGGGAGAAAGCAGAGACAAAGGCTCCGGCGGCAAAAACTGCTGAGGCTGCAGATGAGTGGGCTGAGCCTGTAACTGCTAAAGAGCAGTTAAAAGGCAGGGATGAGGATGCAAGAAGGAGACTCTCAGAGCTTGAGACATGGAAGAGAAAGATTGATTCAAAGGCGGCAGAAGAGGCAGAGGAAGAGGCTGAAAAGGTAAAGTTTGAATTTTCCGGTAAATACAAGGTCAGGCTGAATATAAGAAACAACCTTAATCTTGATAACCAAGCACAGCAATGGCAATACGACAACGGCGCTTATCTTGATCAAAGGTTTCAATTGGGGGTAGATGCGATATACGGGCCTCTTTCATTCAGGCTTCTGCTTGATAAAGGAAACTTTGTGTTTGACTGGAAGGAAGACTCTCAGGGGACGCTTGACAGATGGTCGGAGTTTCAGACTGTCAGCGCAGCGCTTGTAAGAGAGCTCTATATGCAGTATACAGGCGATTTTATATTTAAGGCAGGAAGGCAGACCTTCTTTGTCGGCAATGACGGTATTGTTCTTGAAGGACCTGTGGACGCCTTGAAGATTACTTATCCGCTTGGCCAGACGCCTATCGGCATAATCTCCGCTAACCTTGCATATATGGCGATAGCAGGGGGGTGGAGGGATTATAACAATTTCACTTTTCCGGCAGGCGACAGGACTGCTGTATTTGGAGTAGCCAACAAGCTGGACAGCTGGCTATTGAGCCTTGACATAAAGCCAAAGAAGAATTTAACGATTGAGCCCTATGCGCTTAAGGTTTATGACAGGGGAAAGACAAGCAGTCCTGATTTAAACCTTGATAAAGATTTCAATGCAGGCACTGTTTCACGTGACGGGCATTTTGAGCCCCTCTGGACAGGCATTGCAATCTCAGGTAAAGAAGGCAAGGTCTCTTTTAAGTTGTTGGTGAGAGGTGATTATTTTATTAAAAATGACCTGTCAGCTGGATTAGAGTTTGGCATGGGCTCAGGAAATACTGCTGAGGAGAAAGTTGCAGGGACAGGGGATGTAAATGATTTTAACGGATTATTCCTATGCAAGGACAGGAGAAAATTCGGGAATATCTTTAGTGAGGACTTAAGGGCGGGATTCTTTTTGTGGGACAGCAATCTTGCTAATGTGACATTTATAAGGGCAATTGCAGATTTTGAACCTGTCAAACAATTAAGGACAAACATCTCCCTCGCAAAGTTCTGGACAACAGAGAGTGTTTTTAAGGGGCGCGGTCCTGTAGGTGACTGGAGCCGCGGGACATCCGCTGCAACTGACAAAACAAGAGACCTTGGGTGGGAAGTGGATTTAAACCTTGACTTTCCTCTGTATAAACGCCTGAGGGGTTTTGTAGAGGCAGGATATTTTATCCCCGGAGATGTTTATCAACAAGCTAATGGACAAAGTGCAGGCCCTGCCTCAGAGATTGTGCTTGGAGCGGAATTTGAATTCTAAATTCTTACTATATTATGTAATTTTACTTATTTCAGCCACCGTATTATGTGAATACGGTTTTGCTCTTGACATTATTGTAGTTACAAAGAAAATAGGCGGCTCCGTTGTGGCTTATTTTGAGCCAGATACCCGGGACATAGAACGGCCTGTAGAGTTTAAGTGGTTATTTGGGGACGGGCTGGAAAGTTCGGAAGTGGTTCCAGCGCCGCACTATTATAATGCCGGAGGTATATATAATGTCTTAATAGGAGTAACCAATAAAGCAGGGAAGATGTACACGGCAAGCGTTACAATTGATGTTGCCTCTCCAATAGGAGGGGCGCCGCTATGCTCTATGACGCAGAGCACGGATTAACAAAAAATAATATTAAGGAGATATTAAAACTAATGAGAGTTATCAGACTTTTTTTAACCACATTTACTTTGTTTTATGTGCTTAGTGCGGCTGTTGCCTTGGCAGAGGATGCCTCTATTGTTAGGGCAACAGAGGTAAACGGCGTTGTGCTTAAAAACGGCTCTCAGATAAAAGAGGGCGACATTATTCAGCGTGATGACAGGATGGAGACAAAGGAGAATTCCTCAGCAGTTTTTACATGGTCAAACGGAAGCATAGTAGAGGTTTATCCTGAAACATCCATTGTCTTAAAAGGCATTATCTTTGATGGAGAGAAGAAGATAGAGAAGACCATTCTTGCTATGGAAAGAGGAAGGATATTTGCAAAGGCTCAGGTGCCGGAGCATCTATTCAGCCAGTTTAGCGTAGCAATAGAAAATGTCACAGTTATAACACAGGGGGCAGAATTTGCCCTTAAGTACGATAAGGCAGAGAAGAAATTTACTGTCTGGTCGCTTATTGGCAGGATGATAATTCCTTTGGGTGTAAATGTTGCCAGGGTAGAAGAGGGTTATCAGATTATTCTTAAGACAGACGGAAGCATTGAGACTCCTCAGCCCATAGCAGAAAAGACTAAAGAGGCTTTAATGAAGACCTCAAAAAGGCTTGGCGGCAGCCTGCTTATTGAGGAAGAGACTGCGGCAGTCGGAGGGCCGTTAAAGATTAAAATCGGCGGTGTAAAGAGCAGGCGCGGAGATGCTCCTTACACAGTCAAATTCAAGGCTGTTGTCAGCGGAGGCAGCGGAAAGATTAAGTATATACGGTGGAGTTTTGGCGATGGAGAGGGCGCTGAGGGAAAAGAGGCACAGCATACATTTACGCAGGGGGTCTATGTGGTAGTTGTGACCGTTGAAGATGAAAACGGACAGAAGGCAACATCACAGATTAATATTTCCGCAGAAGAGGCGTGTGCGTGTTAAAAAGATAAGGCAGGCAGGAGGATATTATGAATGAGAGAAGGCTTTTCTTAAAAAACGGCTTGTTGGCTATGGTTGGGGTTACTGCGTTGTCAAAGACGCCGAAGGCAGAGGCAGTAGCCGGGATAAAGAAGTACGGCATGATTATTGACCTCAATAGATGCACAGGATGCCAGTCCTGCGTTGTTGCGTGCAAGGCGCAGAACAAGACAGTTCAGGACAAGTTTAATACAAAAATACTCACATTGGAGGATGGCAATTATCCTGATTCAAGGATAGTCTTTACGCCTGTGCTTTGCAACCACTGTGATAATCCAGCCTGTGTGCCTGCATGTCCGGCAGAGGCTACGTTTAAGCTGCCCAACGGTATTGTGGTCACAGACTGGGACAAATGCCAGGGCATAGGGGAGTGTGTCAAGGCATGTCCCTATGAAGCAAGATTTATTGACCAAAGGTACAAAGGAGAGATGGGCGGGAAGGTGGATAAGTGTGATTTTTGTTTAAACAGGCTTGAACAGGGACTCCTTCCAGCTTGTGTTGAGGCATGTGAGGCAAATGCAAGACTCTTTGGCGACATAAATGCTCCTGATGGAGAGTTCTCTGAGTATCTGAAGAGGACAGACCTTAAGGTCAGAAAACCTGAGAAAAAGACAAACCCGAATATCAGATATGTGCTGAATCGCCGCAGCAGGAAAGGGGGTTCGTTATGAAAAAGGAAATAACAAATTTGATAGAATCCGGTATCTCTATAACCCGCCGCTCATTTCTTAAATTCACTGCTGCTGCTGCAGGAGCGCTGGCTTTTGGAGTTGATAAGGCAAAGGCAGCAGTCAAGTGGCTAAGTCCGAGAAAAGTTCAGAAATCTGCCGCAACTCAGCTTGACAAGGATGTGAAGATTGTTCATTCCGTCTGCCTCGGCTGTAACGCAAGATGCGGTGTGAGGGCAGTAGTTGAAAGCGGAAAACTCGTAAAGCATTCAGGAAACCCATATCACCCTTACAATAACAGGTTTGAGCCGATTGCTTACAAGACTCCGGTAAAGGAAACTCTTACACTGCCATCGCCTGTGTGCGGAAAATCTCAGGACATGCCAAATTATGCATATAACCCTTACCGAATCATAAAGCCCCTTAAAAGGGCTGGCGAAAGGGGCTCTGCCAAGTTTGAACTCATTGAATGGGAACAGATGATAAGCGAAATAGCCAACGGGGGCAAGCTGTTTGCGCACCTTGGAGAAGACACGGTATATCCGGGAGTAAAGGATTTGAATAAGGACGACCTTATAGACCCCTCGGCGCCTGAATTGGGAACAGTGAGAAACGGGCTTGTATTTATCGGCGGCAGGGACCAGAATGCAAGGAAGGAGTTTTCTGACAGATTTGTAAAAGATGCGCTCGGCTCTGTCAACCGCGTCGGCCACACCGATATCTGCGGAATCGGATTCAGGATGGGCAATCATGCGTTTACAGAGAAGCAAGAGGTAGAGATAAAGGCAGACCCATTCAGCGCAGAATACATTCTTGTTTTTGGATCAAATATCTATGAAGCGCTCCAGCCGGGCGTCAATTGCTATGCAGCGACGGTTGCAAAGAGGCATTCTGAGGACAAGGTAAAATTCACCATTGTTGACCCGAGGGCGACCCATGCCTCCACACATGCTGAAAACTGGATACCCATAAAGCCCGGACAGGACGGCGCATTTGCAATGGGCTTGATAAGATGGATTTTAGAGAACGAAAGATACAATAAGGAATTCCTGACAGCGCCGAATCCAAAAGCATCAGACAAAATAGGACATGCCTGCTATATCAATGCAACCCATCTTGTAATAGCGGATGACAAACATAAAAACAACAGAAAGTTCTTGAGGATGAGCGACCTTAACCCTGCTGCGTCAAAAGAAGAGGCTATTGCCTTTGTCGTGCTTTCAAAGGACAACATGCCAGCTGCATTTGATAAGGTTGAAGATGCGGTTCTTGATGCAGAGGCAATGGTAAAGGATTCTTCAGGGAAAGAGATAAAGGTAAAGACCGCATTCCGCCTAATGAAAGAAGGCGTAATGGAGCACAGCATTGAGGAGTATGCTAAGCTCGCGGGTGTAGAGAAGTCACAGATTGAGAAGGTGGCAAAGGAATTTACCTCTTACGGCACAAGGGCTGCTGTAACACAATATCACGGCGCTGGAAACTACATCAGCGGAACATATGCCTCATATCCTGTGGCGATTCTTAACGCCCTTGTTGGAAGCGTTGACAGAAAGGGCGGGTACATGAAGGGCGGAGGCGGCGCTGCTGCATGGAATTCGGGTCTTTACGATTTAAAGGATTTTTCCGGGAAGAAAAAACTTCAGGGTCCGATCATCTCCCGCGAAAAGTTCGCTTATGAAAAGACGACGGAGTTCAAGAAGAACGGTTACCCGTCAAAGAGGCCATGGTTTCCGTTCTCTAAGGGCGGTTTGTGCGTTGAGACTATGAGCGGCATAGACCAGCAGTATCCTTATCCCTGCAAGATTTTCATCTCTTACTTTTTCAATCCCATTTATTCAATACCCGGAGGCTATCGCTATGTAGAGACCTTAAAAAGCCGTGAAAAGGTTCCGCTGCATGTCTCTATTGACATAGGCATCAATGAAAGCAATATCTACGCCGACTATATTGTGCCTGATGTCACCTATGCAGAGGGTCACTACGGTTTTCTTACCCCTCATGCGCCGGCATTAAAGTTCACGGGCGTGCGCACGCCGACTATAGAGCCTCTTACAGGAAAGACTGCGGATGGAAGGCCTTTCAGCGAAGAGACATTCTTTATTGACATTGCAAAAGCCGCAGGACTACCGGGCTTCGGAGACAACGCCATTAAAGGCAAGGACGGGAAAATGTATCCGCTTAATAAGGCTGAAGACTTTTATCTTAGGGCAATAGCCAATGTTGCATCAGGCGCTAAGGTTCCTGAAGCATCTCAGGAGGAGATAGAGTTTGTTGAAAAGTACCCTGCTGCAAGGCATAAGGATATGCTTTCTGAAAGCGAATGGAAGCAGGTCAGTTATGTGCTTGCCCGGGGAGGCGTATTTGACAAGAGATACGAGGATGTCTTTGACGGAGAAAAGCACAAATTCGGACTCAAGCGCGTTGTCCTCTATAATGAAGAGCTTGCAACAACAAAGAACTCTATCTCAGGCGAGTATTTCTCTGGCACCCTGAAATACATAACTCCAACTACGCCTAAAGGCAGGGTAATTGATGAAACAGACAGGGATTATCCCTTCTATCTTATCTCATACAAGATGAATGTCCATGCCCAGTCAAGGACAGTATGGCATAACTGGTCAATGGAGGTATTCCCCACAAACTTTGTGGAAGTTAACGAAAAGGACGCAAAGGAGACGGGACTGAAAACAGGCGATAAGGTGCGCCTTGTTTCAAAGAGCAGCCCCAATGGAATTACAGGAAAGGTGAAGGTCACAAAATTAGTCAGGCAGGGCGTTCTTGGATTATCGCACCATTACGGGCATACGCAGCTTGGAGCTGTCAGCGTTCCTGTTAAGAATGCGAAAACAGTTTTTTTAGGCGGTAAAAAGGTTGTTGATAAAAAAGGAAGGCTCATCCCGAATCCAAGATACGGCACAGGGGCAAGCATGAATTATGTTGCCCGTCTTGACGAGGACTTTGCAAACACCCCGATGGTTGATGTTGTGGGAGGCATTCCCGACTTCAGCAGCACAAGGGTGAAGATTGTAAAATTATAACAGCAGCTTGTGTGGATAAACATTAAAGCCCCGCGGCGGAACGCTCGGGGCTTTAATGTTTATATCCGCTTGATTTTAACTCTCCCTTTAATCTCTTCTTTTTAGCCCGATTAAATATTATATTGACTTTTGATTTTCTCGTATTTAACATAACGCTATGCCTATAAAAAGATATTTATTAAACGATTTGATTTCTCATCTGTCAAAAAAAGAGATATCTCTGATAGTAGGGCCGCGTCAGGCAGGGAAAACCACCTTGATGCTTCATTTGCAAGACCACCTTAAAAAGAAGGGTGAAAGGACATTGTTCCTGAGCCTTGACTTTGAGGTGGATATGCCCTATTTTGCTGCGCAGTCCGCTCTTTTGGACAGGATAAGGCTTGAGTTCGGCAAACAAAAAGGGTTTGTATTTATTGACGAAATCCAAAGAAAAGAAAATGCAGGGTTATTTCTCAAAGGTCTTTATGATATGAATACTCCTTATAAGTTTATCGTTTCAGGCTCAGGCAGCATTGAATTAAAAGAAAAAGTTCATGAATCCCTTGCTGGAAGGAAGAGGATGTTTGAGCTTCATACGGTCTCCTTGAAGGAATTTATCAATTACAAGACACGATATAAATATGAGGACAGGCTTGACGACTACTTTAGAATAAAAAGAGCTGAGAGTTTAAACCTTCTTATAGAATACCTTAACTTTGGTGGGTATCCGAGAGTGATTCTTGAGGAGACCCTTTCAGAGAAGCTTAAGACAATGGACGAGATTTACAGGAGCTATATAGAAAAAGATATTTCCTATCTTTTAAGAGTAGAGCGAATTGACGCCTTTGGCAGCCTTATAAGGGTTCTGTCAGGACAGATTGGCAGCCTTATTAATCTTAACGAGCTTTCTTCAACGCTTGGCGTTTCTGTTCAGACTGTAAAGAACTACCTTGCCTATGCAGAAAAGACTTTTATAGTAAAAAGGCTTACCCCTTATTACAGAAATATCAGAAAAGAGATTAGCAAGTCGCCAGTGGTGTATTTCAATGATTTAGGAATGAGGAATTTCAGTATAGGGCAGTTCAGCAAAAATATGATGTTTCCTGAAATGGGGTTTCTATTTCAAAACCTCGTGTTTAGGTTATTGACTGAAAAGATAAAAGACGATGGCAGTACACTGCATTTCTGGAGGACAAAAGACAAGGCAGAGGTTGACTTTGTAATAAATAGGGGACGAGACGTTATACCTGTAGAAGTAAAATGCAAGGAAATGAAAGAGAAGGCAGTAGTCCGCTCACTTAGAGGGTTCATTGGAAAGTATAGTCCTAAAGAGGCATGGGTTATAAATATAAGCCTTAAAGATGAAGAGATGATAGAGAAGACAAAAATAAAATTCATTCCTGTTTTTGAATTGATGTAACTATGCCATCTTTAAGAAGGATTGCCGAAGGCTCGTTTAGAGCGGACAAGCCGCAATGACAAGACAGGAGTTGCAATAGCAACCCCGATGCAGAGCATAGACGAATTCTCTCATTAACTTTAAACCTAAAAAATCAGAGGAGGGAAAATGCTTAAAGTCTTATTTCATGTGAATGAGCCTGACAGGTGGAATGTGGCGCTTGGGAATATTACCAACCTGATAAAAGATGTGGGGGAGGGCAATGCAGACATAGTAGTGCTTGCCAATGGGCCAAGCGTTTCTGCCTACGCAGATAATGAGAAGCTTGAGGTTATGAAGGGGCTTGCAGAAAAAGGGGTAAAGTTTCTTACCTGCCGGAATTCGCTTAAAAAGATGTGCTCAGACGGGACTGTTTGTGTAACAGAAGAGGCGCTTTTGCCTTTTATAGGCGTTGTCCCTGCCGGAATAACCGAGATTATTAAAAGGCAGCATGATGGCTATGCCTATGTTAAACCGTGAAAAAACAAAGAGTTTATAATAATCCTTTTTTTATTCTGTAAAGAATCTTAATTTTTCAAAAATCTTTACACTTTCTATGGTATAAGTTTTATATATATTTTCACTTTTAAATCAATGTGTTGTAGTTGGTTTATATTTCTAAAATGAAAAAATTTTGTAAAGAATCTTTACCAAGCCTAATTACTCAAACTATGCGAGAGAAAAATTTAGAAAAATTATTATTTAATTTCAGGCTATTATGAATTTAGGAAAAGCCTGGTATGGATATTGCTATACATAGTATAGAGTTGAAGTGAGAAGAAGCCAATAATTAAATAGGAGGGATAAAGAATGTTAAGAAAATTCTCTATAAAGGAAAATAAAAAATGGGAGGAGGTGAAAATGATGAAAAAAGTAGTATCACTACTAATAGTAAGCATTCTAACTTTAGGCCTTATTGCTGCAAATGCAAATGCCCTTACCTTAGAGGCTGGACCTATAAGGATGGATGTGGATGACTGGTCTTTCTTTGATGATCCGATTCCATTTGGGCCTAATCCACCGGCTGCAAGTGGAAATCTTTGGGGTGTTTTCAGGATAAATAATTTGTCTGATGGTATTGGCAATATCTACTGGCAGAGTGGAGATAACGGTGAATATATTCATGGTGTCTATGGAAACCTGACACTTCATTCAATTGGTGTAGGTGGAGCAGACCCAGCGCCTGGTGCACCTAATATACTTCCATTTAGCACAACTGGCTATCATGTTTCAATACCTGGAGCAGGTTATGTTGATGACGACTGGATAGACGCGGGTCTTCCACACAATGCCTATTTCAGCAATGCAGGCCTTTCAGGGGTTGGAGCTTTATCAGGGGTGTTGCCATTGCCATACCTTTTTGCCTTTAAAAGCACAGAAGATGACTTTATAGGCAGTCTCTCAGACGGCTACGAATCAGGGCCCGGACTTGGTTTAGGCGCTCCGGGAACATTTGGTGGAGACATCATTACAGGCACCCCATGGCTGCTTGCTTACCTCAATGCCTTTGATCTCAGTGTTGATGAGCCGTTTCCTTTCGCAGCAGACGGGACAGATGCGTTCAGGGCTACTACAACATAAACTTTTTAAAAAGCTGAGTGTAACTACACTCAGCTTTTTTTTTGGAGTATTTGTTATACTTTTAATTAATCACAAGAATTCCTTAGATAAGGATAATCATGTATGCACTTTAGCTTTATAGATAAGCTACTTGCTATGGTATGCCTGCTTTTTACTGTATTAGCTGCCGCAGCGGGCGCATGGTATGTAACATTCTTACCACTTCCACAGGATTTTAGAGGTATTATTATTCTTCTTGTTTTTTTCTTCCTTCTGGTTCTTGGCTCAGGACTATTGATGCGGATAGTTCGCGCTTTTATTCCATTAAAAGAAGGCACCTTTGACTTATCTGAAACCAAAGAAGGCATTTCATGGAAACTGCAGGGTTTTCTCTATGTCTTTAACCTTGGCCTTCTTATTAATACCTATCTTGTTCCTGTTAATCTCAGGGGGCTTTTTTTCTCTTTTATGGGGGCTAAGGTCGGTAAAAATGTTATGATAGGCGGTAAGATTTTAGAGCCTCCACTTGTAGAAATAGGAAATTATTCGATGCTTGGCGAAGACACCCTTATTGCAGCGCATGCTGTTGAAGGGAGTAATGTTGTTCTGGGGAAAGTCAAAATAGGCGATTATGTAACTATAGGGGTGAAAGCGGTTATCCTTCCGGATGTAGAAATAGGAAATAACTCTATCGTTGCTGCTGGCGCTGTTGTAATAAAAGGCACAAATATCCTGCCTTATGAAATATGGGGCGGTGTCCCGGCTAAAAAGATAGGGGAAGTTAAAAGTAAACGATGAGTTTATTTTTATCCATTATTGGAGTTCTGGTTATTTTCTTAGGGACAATACCTATAATATACGCCCTCCGGTTAAGACGATTTGTTAATTCTGAACTTGCAGTAAAAGAAGATGACTATTCACCGAAAACCTCGGTTATTTTGCCATGCAAGGGCATCGATCCAGGATTTGATTTAAACATAAATGCTTTTCTTAAACAGGACTATCCAAACTACGAGCTTATTTTTATAACAGCTACTGATGATGATCCTGCCTATATGGAGTTGAAGAAAATAACAGGCGATGTGAAATCTAATATAAAGACGAAAATCCTTACAGCAGGAATTAAAGAGAACAGGGGCCAGAAACTCAATAATCTTCTGAAAGGAATAGAAGAGGTATCTGCCGATACAGAGGTGTTTGCTTTCGTAGACTCAGATACAAGACCACATAAGGACTTTTTGCGCTCCTTGATTAAACCGTTAAACAAACCGGGGATTGGCGCTACTACGGGTTTTAGGTGGTATCTCCCTGAGAAAGGCTGGCTGGGTTCACTTTTGCGTTCAACATGGAACGGCGGAGGACTGCCTTTTCTAATAGACTCAAAGCATAATTATGCATGGGGCGGTGCTATGGCTGTTAAAAGGTCAACCTTTGAGTATGCCGGGATCAAGAAAGCATGGGAGAACGCTTTATCTGACGATCTCACTTTGACTCAATGTGTTAAACAGATAGGACTGCAAATACATTTCGTGCCGAGGTGTCTTGTTGTGTCCTATGAAGACTCTACTTTACTGGAAACATTAGAATGGACAAATAGACAGCAGACAATTGCCCGTGTTTATGCCCCTGTTTTTTGGTGGAGTGTTACAGTGGTTCATGGGATAGCGAACTTTCTCTTAATATCCGGTGTTGTTTTTATCGTCTATTCATTGGTATCAGGCAGGGTGATGCCGTGGAATGCAGCAATGATATTTTTCCTGATTCCTCTTGAGATGTTGGATGTCTTTATCTTATTGCCGACAGTTGTCAAGTTAATACCGCGGCATGCTGACAGGTTGAATAATTTAAAGTGGCAATATGCCTTCTTGGCTCCAGCAGCATCATTTCTATTAGTTATAAATTCAATCAGATCAGCTCTGTCCAGAAAGATTACATGGCGTGGTGTTAAATACGAAATGCTTTCACCGCATAAAACAATAGTTATTAATAATAAGCATCCTTAAGAATTGGATTGCTAAATTAAGATGCGAAATATATTGGGGGAACTCATTGACAGAAGAAATAGTTAAACTTGCTATCTCAGAATGGGAAGCAGTCCTTGGGCAGAAAAATGTATTGTATGACGATGCATCTATCAATCGCTATAGCCGCAGCACGCTTCCGCAGGGAACCACTCCTGCTGCTATTTTACGACCGGGCTCTGTAGAAGATATTCAGTCTATCCTCAAGACAGCAACTAAATATAGCATTAATATTTACCCTATCAGCCGTGGTAAAAATTGGGGATATGGTGATGCCTGTGCAGTAGGAGATGGCCAGGCTATTATTGACCTTGGCAGGATGAACCGAATTGTTGAGATTGATCCGGTACTGGCCTACGCTGTAATTGAGCCAGGCGTAACCCAGCTTCAACTCCACAAATATCTTAAAGAGAATAAAATACCCTTATGGTTTGATTGTACAGGTGCAGGGCCAGAAGCGAGTGTCTTTGGTAATACCCTGGAGCGCGGTTTTGGTCACACCCCTTATGGTGACCATCTTCTTAATACATGCGGAATGGAGGTAGTGCTGTCTGACGGGCGCGTGCTTAAAACTGGATTTGGACATTATAGTAATGCTAAAGCAGCCAATGTATTCAGATGGGGTATCGGCCCATACCTTGATGGGCTATTTACCCAATCAAATTTTGGTATAGTTACAAAACTCGGCATCTGGCTTATGCCTGAGCCCAGGTGTTTTAATGCATTTTTTTTCTCTGTTCCGGAGGAGAAAGATATCTTTTCTGTAGTAGAGGCTTTGCGGCCTTTAAGGCTCCAAGGAACGGTAAGGAGTCTGGTCCATATCGCCAATGACCTTAGAGTGATCTCTTCATTTCAGCATTATCCATGGGAGTTAACTAACGGAGCAACTCCTTTACCTGAAGAATTGCGAAAGAAACTAAGGCGCCGCGGTAATTTTGGAGCATGGAATGTTACAGGCGCACTGTATGGTTCTAAAGGGCAGGTTGCAAGCGCGCGTAACGAAATTAGTAACGCATTACGTAGTTTGGCTAAAGTGAAGTTTATCAATGATACGAAACTTACTATCGCTAAAAAAATTGGTGATTTTTGCCAATTTTTAGGCATTGCTGGTGAGTTCGTAGGCATGCTTAGATCTCTTGAGAGTGTATATAACTTGTTAAAAGGGGTTCCAACAGAAGCATTTTTTCATGGTACTCTTTGGCGGACAAAAGAGATAAACACCACTGTTTCGTCAGATCCACTTGATAACAATGCAGGATTAATGTGGCTGTCCCCTGTTTTGCCTATGACAGGAGCTGCTGCATTAGAATTGAATGATATTGTTACCCCAATTTTTAAAGAGTATGATTTCGAGCCCCTTATAACAATAACATTAATCACCGAACGGGCAATGGCCTGTGTGATGACCATTTCTTATAATAGACAAGACCCTATTGAGACAGAAAAGGCGACCCTGTGCTATGACAAGTTATTCGATGCTATTATGAAGGCAGGTTATATTCCTTATAGAATTGGAATTCAGTCTATGAACAAATTAGCAAAAGGCTCGTCTGTATTTTGGGATGTTGTAGACGAGATTAAGAGAACCCTTGACCAGCATCAAATCATCGCTAAAGGACGGTATCAGCCAAAGTCACGAAGGCATTAAATCTCTATTTTTAAGTCTCTGGTAAATTCTTCATACAATGCCGGATTTTTTATTAAGACCTTCTCTTCTATCTCTTTTATATCTCCAATATAAGGGGTGCGAACTCCATGGTAGCTTACTGCCTCACCGATTGGAGTAAACTCAAATCCGCATCTTTTAAGCAGTATATAAAGCCCCCTTGCCATTACCGCATACCAGTGGGTTATACCTCTCCTTTTACTCTCATGATATATTGCCTTGTAAAGGCTTAAAACCAGTTCATGCCTTCTGCGCCTCTCCTGAGGCTCCTCTGTATTATAGATGTCATCACTCCTTCTGTTGCGCCCTTGTTCGTTGTTAATAATGGCTGTTCTTCTTTCTTCAAGGGGGCCGTAGATATAACTGTCCTCCGTCCTCTTTCTGTATGCTTTGCTTATCGCCAGCCTTGATATCTCGGCTATAGAGTTGCTTGGGAATTTGTCTCTGTTAATATTCAGCCGGCAGTGCTCTTCAATCGGGAAGCCTTTAGGTGAGGGAAGCACTAACCTTATGGTGCCTACTATGTTGCCTGAATTGTCTTTTGCGGCAAAATGCAGGGCGTATTTATCAAACTCATCTGTTTCCACGCCCTGATGATGGTCTTCTGGCTTTTCAAATCTCCATTCCTCAACATAGACCTTATATCGCAGTCTGTATATCTCTTTAAGTGTATTTTCATCTGATACCTGCTCTACTATAAAATTCATATATATACAGTCTACGGATTTATTCGGCGATGTCAAGTAGCAGATAGCTTTACAGAGTCCCTGCGGCCTTTCTGCCATAAGGAGAGAGCGTTCTTAGTTCTTTTATAATCTCAGGCATCCTCTTTAATACAAGAGAAATCTCATCATCAGCGGTGTATCTGCTCAAGGAAAACCTTACGGAGCCGTGGATTGCGGTAAACGGAATTCCCATTGCCCTTAGCACATGGGATGGCTCAAGGGAGCCTGATGTACAGGCAGAGCCGGACGAGGCGCAGATATTGTCTTCATTAAGCCTCAGGAGTATCGCTTCTCCTTCAACATACTCAAAGCTGATGTTTAGCGTATTTGGAAGCCTGTTTTCGCTGTCTCCGTTGAGCCTTGCATCAGGGCATGACTTAAGCAGTCCTTGTTCAAGCCTGTCTCGTAAGGCCTTTATCCGTGTATTTTCTTCATGCATATTTTTTCCGGCAAGCTCACAGGCCTTGCCAAGGCCTATTATGGAGGCAACATTTTCCGTGCCTGCCCTTCTCCCATGCTCCTGATGCCCGCCGATTATATATGGGGAAAACCTTGTGCCCCTTCTTATATACAAGGCGCCAACGCCCTTAGGGGCATGAAGCTTATGGCCTGAGATAGAGAGCATATCAATCGGCATCTTTTTTATATCTATGGGAAGCTTCCCTGCTGCCTGCACAGCGTCTGTGTGAAATACAGAGCCCCTGAATTTTGTTATCTCTGCTATCTCAGGGACAGGGAAGATTACGCCTGTTTCATTGTTTGCATACATAACAGAGACCACTGCCGTATTATTTGTGATTGTTTCCCTTAGTTCGTCTATATTTAACTTTCCGAGCCTGTCAACCGGTAGAAGCTTTGTACTATAGTCTTTCTGCTCCATTGTCTTACAGAAGTTGAGCACCGCCGGATGCTCCACTCGTGTGGTTACAATCTGCCTTTTCTGCGGGTAGCTCTCAAGGGCGCTCATTATGGCTGTGTTATCACTCTCTGTACCGCAGCTTGTAAATATTATCTCATCAGGCTCTGCATTTATTAACTCAGCTACTCTGCCCCTTGCCTCTTCAATCTTTCTATGGAGCTGCCCTCCAAAGGTGTGCATGCTTGAGGGGTTGCCGTAGAGTTCTCCAAGATAAGGGGTCATCTCCTCAATGACCTCATCTGAAACGCGAGTAGTGGCATTGTTGTCAAGATAAGTTACCCTCATTGTACCTCCACAAATAAGTCTTCGCTTACGAGTTCTTTTAATTTTTTCTCTATATTTTTGGCTGTTACATCTGCCATAAGGCAGCCTGTGCATGTGCCGCGAAGCGCTACAGTCACTTTGCTGCCCTCAACGTCCACTAACTCTATATCCCCTCCGTCTGCTTTTATTGAGGGCATTATCTCTTTCTCAATAATCTCCTGTATCAGGGCAATCTTCTTGATGAATGTAAGTTTTTTAGGTTTCACAGCCTCTCTGATGACCTTTTCTGCCCATACTTCTTTAAGGAGTTTTTCTATCTCAGGTACGCACTTGCCGCAGCCGCCTCCTGCCTTTGTATAATTTGTGACATCCTCTGCGGTTTTTAGGTTATTTTCTGTAATGACACGCTTGATTTTCGTGTCTGTAACTCCAAAACACTCGCAGATTATATTGCCTTCTTCAACCTCAGGGGGCTTAACTCCCCTGTAGTTATTTACGGCAGCCTCAAGCGCCTCATATCCCATGACAGAGCAGTGCATTTTTTCCTTTGGAAGGCCGCCGAGGAATTCAGCAATGTCTTTGTTGCTGACCTTCAGTGCCTCGTCAAGTGTTTTGTCTTTTATCAGTTCTGTGAGGGCTGAGGAAGAGGCAATGGCGCTTGCACAGCCAAAGGTCTGAAATTTTGCGTCAATAATCTTGCCTGTTTCTTTGTCTATTTTCAGGGAAAGCTTAAGGGCATCACCGCAGACCATACTGCCTACCTCGCCAACGGCATCAGGGTTTTCAATCTCTCCTACATTTTTAGGGTGGAGAAAGAGTTCTTTGGTTTTCTCTGTGTATTCCCACATATATCTTTTTGTAACACAGCGGTGTGTCCTTGTCAAGAACTGATAGGATATGATAATTTAATACAAGCACTAAATTCTAATATCTAAATCCTAAACAAATTCAAATTGTCTAAATTTAAAATAGCTTTAAACATTTAGTTTGTAATTCCCTGTAGTTTTGCTACAGGGTTTCCGGTTATCCCCTCTCCCCTTGCGGGAGAGGGTGAGGGTGAGGGGTATAAGATGTCATTCTATTCACCCTCCCCTTAGTCCCCTCCCCTCAAGGGAGGGGAAATTTTAGGATACCCTACGGTCTTACCGCAGGGTTCTTCACTTTTTTGGATTTTGATATTGTTTAGAATTTAGATATTAGGATTTATGGAGGTTAGATTATGCCTATTTATGAGTATGAATGCAGGCAATGCAGCAAGCATTTAGAAGTGACGCAGAAGATAACAGACCCTCCGCTTACAGACTGCAGCTCCTGCGGAGGAGAGCTGAGAAAGATTATAACCAATACATCTTTTGTGCTTAAAGGCAGCGGATGGTATGTCACTGATTATCCTTCTGCTGACAGGAAAAACGCTATAGATTCCGGCAAACCCGCTGACGCACAAAAGACCGAAAAGCCGGCAGAGACAAAGACAACAGAGGCGGCTAAGGCGTAGTGATAAAACCCCATGTTCATGTCCCTTATGACAGGCTGAAGTCCTATCTTGATTTTATAAAGAAAGAAAGATTAAACCTTGAAATATATTTTGGCTCTCAGCGTTTTGATGATTTAAACAAAGACGATATAATCAGGCTGAAAAAGCAGTTAGACTATAACCCCTCTGTATCAATTCATTCGCCATTTATGGATTTATCCCCCGGGGCTGTGGATTCAAAAGTCAGAGATATTACAATTAAAAGATTCTCTGAAATCCTTAGTTTTGCGGAGATTCTTAAGCCAAAGGCGGTTGTCTTCCATTCAGGCTATGACAAATGGAAATATGACAGCAGGGTTGATATATGGCTTGAGAATAGCCTCATTACATGGAGGGCGATCAATAAAAAGGCCTCTGATATGGGGGTGAAGATAGCCATAGAGAACATATTTGAAGATGAACCGTCAAGCCTCAAGAAGCTTATGGAAGAAATAAACTCTTCTAATTTTGGGATATGCCTTGACACAGGCCATTTTAACTTATTCTCCAAGGTGTCCATAGCAGAATGGCTTTCCGACCTTAAGCAGTATATCATTGAGCTTCACCTTCATGATAATGATAAATCTGCAGACCAGCACCGCGCAATAGGAGAGGGCAGCTTTCACTTCAGAAAACTATTCAGCGAGCTTGCATATAAAAACTGCATATATACAATTGAAGCACACACTATAGAGGGGGTACTAAAAAGCATGCAGTGGATTAAGAATTATTTTAAATGAAGGGCGGTTATTTTTGTTTTTCGTTCATGCACACCTTGTGGTTAAACTCATGTTTCCATCGCCAAAAAAAGAAGTAGGCCAGTAAAGAGGTTTTATTAAAGATTTGATCGAGCATTAGGTGCTGGGCGAATCCGATTAGAACTCCTGTAAGCAATGGGTTCCATCCAGTCAGTTTTGCGGCTGCCGCAAGAATAAATAACCATTCCCAGCCGTGCAATATAAATATTGCCTTCTTGCATTCGCTGTTATTGAAGTAGCGGAAGAAGTGTTTGGCGTCAAAGCGCCTGCCATGGGTGATTACGTAGTCAATTATATGGTCGAGGTCTATAAATATGCCTGATACAAAAGAGGCGGTTGTAATAGTCCATGACTTAAATACGGCATGCAGGAGCCCCGAAATTATTATAGAGGCGGCAATGTGATGTTGAAGTTTCATAATAAGAGTTTGATTGTTTATCTCAGCCATGCGTAAAGCCATAGCAGCATAAGACAGTTTTAATTCAGCCTTGATAACAATTTTACCATAAGTTATAATCCCTATCCGATAGGCAGTGACAAGGAGGTAACTTTGCAAAAAAAGATTAGCGTTATCGGCGCAGGCAATGTCGGCGCAACAACGGCACAGCTTATAGCAGAAAAGAACCTTGCCGATGTTGTGCTTTATGATATCGTTGAGGGAATTCCGCAGGGCAAGGCTCTTGATATACAGGAGGCGTGTCCCCTCTGGCAGTCAGATGCTGTAGTTAGAGGCAGTAATGATTTTAAAGATACCGCAGGCTCTGATATTGTTGTTATGACAGCTGGGCTTGCAAGAAAACCGGGGATGCGCAGGGATGACCTTCTTCAGGCAAATGCAAATATCATAAGGACTGTAGCTGACAATATTAAGCAGACCTCGCCGGAGGCTATCGTAATAGTTGTTACAAACCCTATGGATGCAATGGCGCAGCTTATGCAAAAGGTTACAGGCTTCCCTCATCAAAGAGTTATCGGTATGGGCGGAGTTTTGGATTCCGCAAGGATGAGGAGTTTTATAGTAATGGAGACAGGGGCTTCTCCAAGTGATGTACAGGCCATTGTATTAGGCGGACACGGCGACCTTATGGTGCCGGTTGCAGGGGCAACAACAGTAAATGGTAAGTGCATAACGGGTCTTTTGCCTGACTCTAAAGTAGCGGCGATTATTGACAGGACAAAAAACGGAGGGGCTGAAATTGTAAGCCTTCTTAAAACAGGCAGCGCATATTATGCGCCGGCAGCCTCAACTGTGGAGATGATTGAGAATATATTGGGAAGCAAAAGAGACATCCTGCCGTGCTCTGTTTATTTAAACGGAGAGTATGGGATTAACGGAGTTTATTCTGGAGTGCCTGTAAGGCTTTCCCTGAATGGGCTTGAGGAGATTGTTAAGATTGAGCTTACAGGCGAAGAAAAAGAGGCGTTAAACAGATCTGCAGAGGCAGTCAGGGAGTTGATGAGGAAAATAGGGGCATAAAAAAAAAACAGGCACAGAGGCACAAAGTAAAATAGACAATAGGCACAGAGTTTAGAACATTTAATTAAAACGGAGGATAGAAGATGGAGCGTACATTATCAATAGTAAAACCGGATGGCGTCAGTAAAAATGTTATTGGAGAGGTTATCAGAAGGTTTGAGTCAACAGGCTTAAAGATAAGGGCATTAAAGATGCTTAGGCTGAGCAAAGACGACGCAAAGGGATTTTATATTGTTCATAAAGAGAGGCCGTTTTATGAAGACCTCACAGACTTTATGTCCTCAGGCCCTGTTGTGGTGATGGTTATTGAGGGAGAGAATGCAATTTCAAAGGTAAGGGAGCTGATGGGCGCAACCAACCCTAAAAATGCAGTGCCCGGTACAATCAGGGCTGACTTTGCATCAGATGTTGAAAAGAACATTGTGCATGGCTCTGACTCGTCTGAATCAGCAAGCACGGAAATTCCCTATTTCTTCTCCGCAATGGAGATATGCTGATAATAACTAACAACTAACAACAAAGAGAGAAACAATTCAAAAGTTCTCAGTTTTTAGTTCTCCTATTGATCTTCCCTGCGGCAAGACCACAGGGAATACGCTCGCTATTCATTTAATGGTGGCGGTGCAGGGATTTGAACCCCGGACACTGCGGATATGAGCCGCATGCTCTAACCAACTGAGCTACACCGCCTGAAGGTTAAAATAACACAGCGAAGGGTTAAGGAACTATCCGTTTAAATGCGGTTATCAAAAGTAACAGAATTGTGTTTGCAAAGTCAACTTTTTTATTGCCTTATTGAAACTGAAATTAATATAATAGACTGCCTAAAATCAGAGAAAATCATAAGGTTAAACAGGTGATACAGTTATGAGGTTAAAAGACAGCGTTGCATTAATTACAGGGGCTGCCCAGGGAATTGGCAGGGCTATTGCTATCAGCATGGCAAAAGAAGGGGCGCATATCGGCATTGCTGACACAAATATTGAAAAATCAGAAGTTGTTGCAGGGGAGATAAGAGGGCTTGGAGTAAAAGCACTCCCGATTCAGCTTGATGTGTCAAAATCAGGTGAGATTGCATCAGCCTTTGAAAAGCTAACGAAGGAATTTGGAAGGATTGACATCCTTGTAAATAACGCAGGCATTACAAAGGACGCATTAATATTAAGAATGAAGGAAGAAGATTGGGATGCTGTTATAAATATTAATTTGAAAGGTGTTTTTTTGTGCAGTAAAGAGGCAATAAAGATAATGGCAAAACAGCAATACGGAAAGATTATAAATATAGCCTCAGTAGTTGCATTTATCGGAAACCCCGGGCAGGCAAACTACTCTGCCTCAAAGGCCGGGATTGTAGGGCTTACAAAGACAATAGCCAGGGAATACGCATCCCGCGGCATAAGGGCCAATGCTGTGGCGCCCGGCTTTATACAGACAGCCATGACTGATATCCTTCCTGAGAAGGTTAAGGATGAGATGAAGGGCAACATTCCACTTAATCAGTTTGGTTTGCCTGAGGATGTGGCAAATGCAGCCGTATTCCTCGCCTCAAAAGAGGCTGATTATATTACAGGACAGGTAATCCATGTAAACGGAGGAATGTATATGTAGCTAAAATTTCAAATTTCAAATCTCAAATTTCAAATTAAGGATAAATATGGAGGTGTAATATGGCAGTAGAAGAAAAGGTTAAGGAGATAATATCAAAACAGCTTGGCGTTAATATAGAAGAGATTGCGCCGGGAAAGTCTTTCACTAATGACCTTGGCGCAGACTCTCTTGATTCGGTTGAGCTTGTTATGGCATTTGAGGAGGCATTTAATATTGAGATCCCGGATGAGGATGCGGCAAAGATATTAAAGGTTGAGGACGCCATAAGTTATATAAATGATAAATCCGGCGATAAGTAATTATAAGGCGCTGTTGTGGGCCAGGAATCTATGAAGAGAAGAGTGGTTGTAACAGGAGTTGGAATGATAACTCCGCTTGGGACAGGTACGGAAAAATCATGGAAGGCTTTGCTTGAAGGACGTTCCGGCATACGAAGGATTACACATTTTGACCCAAGCGGTCTGCCCTGCCAGATAGCCGCTGAAGTCCCAGATTTCGATATAGACCAGTTTATAGAGACAAAAGAGCAGAAAAAGATGGACAGGTTTATCCATTTTGGGCTTGCTGCTGCCACGATGGCTATGGAGGATTCCGGGGTTAAGATTTCGGAAGATAATGCAGAAAGGGCCGGTGTAATTATTGGCTCCGGCGTAGGCGGATTGCCTGCTATTGAACACTATAGCAATGTGCTGCAGGAGAAGGGTTTCAGAAGAATCACGCCATTTTTTATTCCGATGGTAATAATAAACCTCGTCGCAGGGCATATATCCATTCGCTTTGGCGCTAAAGGCCCGAATTCCGCTGTTGCGACTGCCTGTGCCAGCGGCACCCATGCTATCGGCGATGCATTCAAACTCATTCAGGGGGGTGTTGCAGATATAATGATCGCAGGCGGCACAGAGGCAGTGATAACGCCTTTGGGGGTTGGCGGTTTTAGCGCTATGAAGGCCCTTTCCACGAGGAATGACGAACCTGAGCGGGCAAGCAGGCCTTTTGACAGCGACAGAGACGGTTTTGTAATGGGCGAGGGCGCAGGGATATTAATACTTGAGGAGCTTGAGCATGCCATACAGAGAGGGGCTAAGATTTACGCAGAGATTATAGGTTACGGCATGACAGGGGACGCGCATCATATTACCTCCCCGTCTCCGGGAGGCGAGGGCGCTGCACGATGCATGAGGGCTGCGCTGAGAGACTCCGGTATCGAGCTTTCCGTAATAAATTACATAAATGCACACGGCACATCTACCAAATTTGGCGATGAACTGGAGACAACAGCAATTAAAAATGTATTCGGCGGGCATGCATACAAAGTTGCCATAAGCTCCACAAAGTCAATGACAGGCCATCTTCTTGGCGCTGCCGGCGGTATTGAGGCAGTCATAACAACATTGAGCCTTGTTCATAACATTGCTCCTCCAACTATAAACCTTGAAAAGCCTGACCCCGAATGCGACCTTGATTATGTGCCTAATAATGCGAGACATATGAATATAGATTTCGCAATGTCTAACTCCTTCGGTTTCGGTGGAACGAATGCATGCCTTGTTTTTAGAAAGTATAGCCCGGCTTGAAGCTGCCATAGGATACCTTTTTAAGGATAAGTCCTTAATAAGCGAGGCGCTTACTCATAAATCCTTTGCAAATGAGAACCCTGAAATTGCGAAGTCCTTTAATGAACGCATGGAATTTCTCGGGGATGCGGTTCTGGGTTTGATTGTTAGCGACTACCTTTTTTCTGCTTACCCAAAATACAGTGAGGCTGAGTTTTCCAGAATCAAGGCGTATGCGGTTCAGGAAAACACACTTGCCGAAGTAGCTACCGGCCTGAATATAGGCTCATGCCTCTTCCTTGGCAAAGGCGAAGAGGCAAGCGGCGGCAGGAAGAAACCTTCCCTGCTTGCCAATGCCTTTGAGGCTGTATTGGCGGCTGTTTACCTGGACAGCGGGCTTATAGAGGCAAGGGATTTTACACTGAGGGTCTTAAAGGACAGGATAGAGAAGGTCATCTCAGGAGAATTGCTTTTTGATTTTAAAACGCGCTTTCAGGAGCTTGTTCAGGAAAAATACGGCATACTGCCAAAGTATGTAGTTCATAAAGAGACAGGGCCTGAGCATATAAAGATATTTGAGGTTAAAGTTTTTATAGGAGATGAACTATACGGAGCAGGAAACGGCAGAAGCAAGAAAGAGGCTGCACAGATGGCGGCAGAGGAAGGATTAAGAAAACTGGGAGAAGGCGAGGGAGGCTTATGAAGGTTACATATAAAAATGCCGGTGTGGATATCAGCGAAGGAGACAGGTTAGTAGACATCATAAAACCAATGGCACGCTCTACATTTAAAAAGGGTGTTTTGCAGGAACTCGGATCTTTCGGCGCATTTTTTAAACTCTCTAAATATAAAAAGCCGGTTCTGGTAAGCAGCACCGACGGGGTCGGCACCAAATTAAAGATCGCATTTATGACAGGCAGGCATGATACGGTGGGCATTGACCTTGTCGCAATGTGTGTTAACGATGTGCTTACAAGCGGCGCTGAGCCCTTATTTTTTCTTGATTACTTTGCAACAGGCAAGCTCTCTGCAGGCAAGGCAGCAGGTGTAATTAAAGGAATTGCCGATGGATGCAAGACAGCAGGCTGTTCCCTTATCGGAGGGGAGACTGCGGAGATGCCCGGGTTTTACAAGGAAGGAGAATATGACCTCGCAGGCTTCTCTGTGGGGGTATTGGAGGAGAATAAAATCATAGACGGCTCAAGGATTAAGCCCGGAGATGTTATTATCGGGGCCGCTTCAAGCGGACTGCACAGCAACGGATACTCCCTTGCAAGAAAGCTTTTTTTTGATATAAAGAAATATAAGGCGAATAAATTTATTAAAGAGCTTGGCTGCACAATAGGAGAGGAGCTTCTTAAGCCTACGAGGATTTATGTAAAGAGCATCCTAAGTTTATTGAAGTCTGTAAATGTTAAAGGCATGGCGCATATTACAGGAGGAGGCCTTACAGAGAATCTTCCGCGTATCTTTCCTGAAGGAATTCAGGCTGCCATAAAGAAGGGAAGCTGGGATATCCCGCGCATCTTTAGCATTATTCAGGAAATGGGGAATGTTTCAGAGAAAGAGATGTTCAGGACATTTAACATGGGCATTGGATTTGTTGTAGTGGTTAAAAAAACAGATGCTAACAATACCCTTAAGAAGCTTAAAAGTTTGGGAGAGAAGCCGTTTATAATAGGCAGTATTGAAAAAGGCAATAACGGGGTTCGCTATATCTAACCAGCCTTAATCTCTTTTTAAAGCCGTCATGATTAACAATTCCGATTTCTTTTACAAAGTCACCATTGGAGTGCATCCTGAGAATGCAGAAACTGTTTCGTCTATGCTTTTTGACCTTGGCTGTAACTGCATAGAGGAAAAAGAAAAGGAGCTTATCTCCTATTTTCCTTCAGAGACGGATACTGCCGGCATAGAAGAGGCCATGAGGGAGACTCAACAGGGGTTAAGCAGCGCAGGCCTGTTTTCTGAGATACCGTATACCATTGAAGAGATTGCTTCTGTAGATTGGAATGAGACATGGAAGAAAGGCATTGAGCCTGTTCCGGTTGGGAAAAGGCTTATAATGCTTGCTTCGTGGCATAGTTATGACGGTGAAAGAGAGAGGGTAATAATTGATCCCGGAATGGCATTTGGCACAGGGCATCACCCAAGCACGAAACTATGTCTTGATGAACTTGAATCGTTTAAGAATCCTGAAAAAGAGTGTTTGCTGGATTTAGGGGCCGGCTCAGGGATACTTGCCATTTCAGCTTCAAAGCTTGGTTTTAAAAGGGTAACGGCTGTTGACAACGACCCTGTTGCTATAGAGGCTGTAAAGGAAAATGCTATAAAAAATAATATACGGAATATTGCGGTTGTCTATCCTGACATAAGGGCAGTTAGTGGTTTGTTTTCTGTAATTGTTGCAAACCTCACCTCAGAGACCATAAAGGATATACTTGACGACCTCTTTATGAGAATGGATAAGAACGGGAAAGTGATATTGTCAGGAATTCTTCAATGGCAGGCTGAGGATTTAATAAGACAGATAAAAAGCAAGGGCATAAAAAATATCAAAACAACATTGTTAGACGGATGGGTCAGTATATGTTTCGGCGGCAGGTGATTCAGCTTACAGTGCCAAGCGTAGCTTTGATTTTTCTTGAAAAGCCATACAGTATTTAATTATAATCATTGCGTAAAAATTGCAGTTGAAAGATAAGAAATTTGTTGATATTTGGGGAGTCGTCCAATGGCAGGACGGCAGACTCTGGATCTGCTTATAGGGGTTCGAATCCTCTCTCCCCAGTTTAAAGTATAGTAACGAGTTATCAGTGACGAGTAGTAACAGGTCTTAAAATTTTTACTTTCTAACTTGTTACTTGTTACTGTCTTTATGGTCCCATCGTCTAGAGGCCTAGGACGTGGCCCTCTCAAGGCTAAAACACGGGTTCGAATCCCGTTGGGACCACCATTAACTATAGTAAATAGTTAATGGTGAATGGTTAATAACAAAAAAATCTTTAGAAACGATTCACTAAATACTATTCACTTTTTAAGGAGAAAGAAATGCCGAAGACATACAACATCGCAGTCATTCCCGGTGACGGCACAGGGCCTGAGGTTGTTGCAGAAGGGATAAAGGTATTAAATGCCGTATCTCAGAAATATGGATTTAAGATTAATCTTAACTACTTTAACTTTGGCGGCGACAGATATTTAAAGACCGGCGAGACGCTTCCCGAAGGCGCAATTGAAGAGCTAAAAAAATACAATGCCATTTACCTTGGGGCAATAGGGCATCCTGACGTAAAGCCCGGGATATTAGAGAAGGGCATTCTCTTACGGCTCCGCTTTGAACTTGACCAGTATATTAATTTAAGGCCCGTAAAACTTTACCCGGGAGTTGAATGTCCGCTTAAGGATAAAGGGCCTGAGCATATAGATTTCGTTGTTGTCAGGGAGAACACAGAAGGGCTTTATGCAGGCGCGGGAGGGGTGCTGAAGAAAGGCACGCCTGATGAAGTTGCGGTGCAGGAGTCAATTAATACAAGAAAAGGCGTTGAGCGCTGTATCCGTTATGCCTTTGAATATTGCAAAAAAAGGAATAAGGCAAAAAAGCTCACTCTATGCGGAAAGACTAATGTCCTTACGTTTGCATTTGATTTATGGGAAAGGACGTTTTATGAAGTTGCAAAAAAATATTCTGACATAAAAGCAGACTATGCCCATGTGGATGCAATAACCATGTGGTTTGTAAAAAATCCTGAATGGTTTGATGTGATTGTGACAGATAATATGTTTGGAGACATTATCACTGACCTTGGCGCCATGATTCAGGGTGGCATGGGAATTGCCGCAGGAGGAAACATAAATCCGGAGGGCGTTTCCATGTTTGAGCCCATCGGAGGGTCAGCTCCAAAATATAAAGGCAAAAATATTATTAACCCCCTTGCTGCAATATGCGCCGGCGGCATGATGCTTGAGCATCTTGGAGAGGAAAAGGCAGGAGGATGCATTGAGCAGGCTGTTATGGAGGTTACCGGCAAACATATAAAAAGCCTTGCTGCAGGACAAATGGGCTATACGACTACCGAGGTAGGCGATCTCGTAGTGGATTATGTGAATAAATTATAGATTCTTTTTCATTTGAGGCAGACAGCGCAGCTGTTTATTATTCCCCTTTCAATAGTTACCCTCTTAAAACTTTTTTATTGTGAGGAAGCATCTTCCCCAGCGGTAATAACAATTGACTGATACTAAAACTAACTGTTACCTTAGGATATGAAAAAACAGAGATATGGACATATCAGCATCCCTCTCAAAAGGGTGCATGTGGAGCTCACCAATGTCTGTGAATTCAATTGCGTATTCTGCCCCAAGTCTGAAATGAAAAGGCAGTATGGCTATATGAAGACAGACTTTGCAAAGAATATAATTACCGAGCTTACTGCCAATAATATATGCGAAAAGATTACATTCCACGTGATGGGCGAGCCCACGCTGCATCCTGATTTCTTTGAGATACTTGAGCATGCAAAGAAAGAAGGAGCCGACATAGGCCTTACAACAAACGGGGCCGGACTCGGAGGCAAGACAGGAAACCGTCTTCTTGATTACAGGTTTCATCAAATTGATATCTCCTTACAGACGCCTGATGAGCAATCTTTTGCGCTAAGAAAGGCAGGCAGGCTCTCTTTTGAGTCCTATTTAAACGGAATACTGAGCTTTTTTTCGTCTTACCAGAGGCTTCACAATGATACGATCTTTAAATTCCGTTTTCTCAATACAAGGTTTCCTAAAAAAGAGATTGAGAAAAGAACCGGATTGCCAATTAGGGTAATATCCTCTACGGATGAATTACGGGAAACCTTCAGGTATTGGGCAGGCCGTATATACGATATGATCGGGGTGGGCGATAAAGGAAAAGAAGAGTCCTTAAAACGGATTAGCAGCCTTTCTGCTTACAGGTGGAATGTATGCGAGGTTTACCCTAATGTATTTTTTGAAACATACATATTAAACGACTGGGGTCATGCCTTTGATAAAGGGGCTATCCGTAATGGATGGGCAGGCTATTGTTTTGGCATGCAGGACCACTTTGCCATTCTTTATAACGGCGATGTTACGTTATGCTGCATGGACTTTGACGGGCATACTGTGATAGGCAACCTCAATAAATCCTCTCTTAAAGAAGTGCTTTCCTCAGAATGGCTTGGCAGAATTTTGAATGGCTTCAGGAAGTTCAGGATAGTGCATCCATATTGCAAACGATGTTTAGGAAGCAGGACAGTTATTTCATGGCTTACAAAGCCGGTAATGTCAATAGCAGGGCTTACATTGCTTAAACCGCTTTTGTACAGGCACACAAAGCTTTATTAATGGCGATGGAAATCCATAAAGTCAAACTATTGACATCTTAAGCAGGTTTATTATATTGTGATACATGCAACGCATTCTTGTTATTGATGACGATGATTCTGTAAGAGACCTTTTAGAATCGCTTCTTACAGAGAATGGTTTTGATGTTGCCACTGCCTCTAATGGCGAAAAAGGCATTGAGCTGCTGCAGCATGAGAAGTTCGATCTCTTCCTCGTTGACTTAATGATGCCCGGGATAGGCGGGCTGGATGTCCTGAAAGAGGCATCTTCACACAATATAACAATCCCATCTATTGTTGTTACTGCCTATGCTACCGTTAAAACAGCGGTAGAAGCAATGAAGCTCGGAGCTTTTGACTATGTCACTAAACCTTTTATGGTTGAAGAACTTCTGATTGTTGTAAAGAGGGCGCTTAATGTTTCAAAACTGCAAAAAGAAAACATAATGCTTAAAAAACAGCTGCAGAAGAAATATGATTTTCACAGGCTCATAGGCAGTTCGCCGCAGATGCAGAAAGTATATGAGATGATAGAGAAGATAGCAGACACTGACAGCACAGTCCTTATCTCTGGTGAAAGCGGAACAGGCAAAGAGCTTGTAGCAAAGACAATCCACTACAACAGCTCAAGGTCGCAGAATGCCTTTGTTCCTCTAAATTGCGCAGCCATACCAAAGGACCTTCTGGAGTCTGAACTGTTTGGCCATGAAAAAGGCGCCTTTACAGGTGCAGTTAATACCCGCATAGGCCGGTTTGAACTCGCTACCGGAGGCACTATTTTCCTTGATGAGATAGGAGAGCTTCATCCGTCGCTTCAGGTAAAACTTCTGAGGGTGCTTCAGGAGAGGGAGTTTGAAAGGGTTGGCGGCACAAAAACCATTAAGGCCGATGTAAGGGTCCTCGCAGCGACCAATAAAGACCTTGAGAAGGCTACTCAGGACGGCTCTTTCAGGGAAGACCTCTACTACAGACTCAATGTTATACCGCTTCAGATTCCTCCCCTCAGGGAAAGAAAGGAGGACATAGCGCTTTTAATAGAGCATTTCCTAAGTATATTTTCCAAGAAAAAGAAGCGCGAGCCCCTTAAGGTATCCGCTGAAGTAATGGGGTGCCTTCTTAACTATAACTGGCCTGGCAATGTCAGGGAACTTGAAAATCTTATAGAGAGGCTTGTTATTCTTACTGACGCCAATGTGATTAATGTCTCTGATCTGCCTGACAGGTTTTTTCAGGCAAGAGACCCATTTATTGCTAAGACTTTATCTCCGCTTTCTTCCGGAAAAGTGCTTTTGCCTGAAGGCGGCGTTGATTTAAATGATTTATTAAACGATATAGAGAAGAGCCTTATAAATCAGGCGATGCAGAAGGCAGGCGGCGTAAAGAGCAGGGCTGCAAGCATCCTGGGGCTAAACAGGACAACCCTTATAGAGAAGCTCAAGAAAAAGGCTATCAGTATATCAGCTTCAGAGACGAATCCTTCCTAAGCCCTGATTTGCATTCTTCAAAAGAATACTCCATCAAAGCGCTTGTAACAAATGCACATTTCCCAATAGTTGCTCCCGCAATTGTAAATAAAATATCATTTTCTTGGAGTATGGAACGCTTTAATACATTTTGATGGGTTGATTCGTTAATATAAGATAACTTACTCTTGTTTATTCTTACACCATCGAAAGCTTCAGTTTTAATAAATGATATGCCATTTTTTTCAAAAGAACTCTGTACCTGGTGGGGTCACCCATTAAAAGACCTCCTGTCAAGGGGAAAAGCGATCCCTATCGGGAATCTTAATCTTTTTCCTCTTTTTTAGTATTACAGTTTATGCATGATACTTCTTTCGCTCCCGTTATTTCTTTCGTACAGGTTACAGAATAATTTTTAAAACCATTC
>JACQXF010000017.1 GCA_016208855.1 Nitrospirota bacterium
CTTCAAGGGGAAAAGCTATCGCTTAAAAGGCAAAATCAATGTGAAAAATGTTGACTTAAAAATGAAGAAGAAATAACATTATTAAATCGGTGGTCTCGGTTACCTGGGAATGAACCGGTCTCGATTAGGTGGGACGTGACACTTAACAGAAGGGTAAAGATTTTATGCTGAATTCTGTCTCCTGACTACTGTATTCTATAACTCAAAGGAGTCTCTAATTCTCCCTTAGAAAAGGGGATAAAGGGGGTTGTTGCTTTATTCGGCATCCCGCTCCCATTGTTCTAATTATCATTTTGGTTCTTTCTCAAACTGAGTGGGTAAAGTTCCTCTCCCTTGAGGGGAGAGGGTAGGGAGAGGGTGATTAAATCAATGGCAAAATGGTTAACGCACCTTGCAAAAGGCCTTAGAAAAAGATCAACAGATAAGGGAGAGGCTTTATAGGACACCCTCCCCTCAATCCCCTCCCCTCAAGGGAGGGGAAGAACTACCCACACAAAATGAGAAAGAGCCATCATTTTTGACAGTAATGCTATGATGTCTTAATATTAACGCTAAAAGGACATTCATAATGGCAAATGGCAAAATCCTTATAGTAGAAGACGAGAGAAAGATTTCGGATATTGTTAAGTCCTATCTTGAAAGAGAAGGCTTTAGTGTTACTGTGGCAGAGACAGGGGAGAAGGCGCTTCAGCTTATCAAAAAAAATTTCGACCTTATGATACTTGACCTTATGCTTCCTGATATTGACGGCGAGAGTATCTGCAGTTCCCTAAGAGAGTATTCAGACACCCCGATTATAATGCTTACTGCCAAAAGCTCTGAAGACCAGAGGGTTAAGGGGCTTGGGCTTGGAGCTGACGATTATGTGGTAAAACCATTCAGCCCGAGGGAGCTTGTAGCGAGGGTCAAGGCGCTTTTAAGGAGGACAGGGAAAGGCGAGAAAAAAATCCTCTCCTTTAATAAAGGGGCGCTCAAGATAGATGTTCTTTCGATGGAAGTCAGAAAGGGAGGGGAAAATATATCTCTTACCTCCACTGAGTTCAGGATACTGCTTTGTCTTGCTGAAAGACCCCAGGCAGTTTTAAGCAGGCTTCATATTGTTAATGCAACGCACGGTTATGATTTTGAAGGCTATGAAAGGGTTATTGATGCGCATATTAAAAACATCAGGCATAAAATAGAGGATGACCCAAGAAAGGCTCTGTTTATAAAAACAGTTTATGGGGCAGGATATAAGTTTATAGGAATACCGGATTAATGAAGACAAAAATATTTCTTGCCTTTTTAATTGTAATCTTCTCTGCCCTTCTTACAAACTTTGTGTTTGAGTGGATAATAATAAGGGATTTTGATGATTACGCAGCCGGTATCAGGGATGATCAGTTCTTCTGGATAAAGGCATCTGTGGAGAGCAGCTACTCAAAGGGCAGATGGGATGCAGCCGCGCTTGCAGAGTCTATACACTGGGCAATGATGCTCGGGCTTGATTTAAAGGTTATTGGCTTAAAAGGCGGCGAGATAATCACTTCGCAAGAGGTGATGTCCTCACTTTCTGACACGATGAAACACACAATGGAGGGGCTTTTCCATATTCACCATACGGGCGGCAGGTACAATGAAACCCCTCTCTATATCGGAGAGAAAAAGATAGGAACGCTTCTTTACAGGCCTTTTCAGAAGGAATGGATAAAGGAGAAAGAGGCTGCATTTAAGAGACGGACAAGGAATTTCCTGTATGTCTCTCTACTTATAGCCGGAGGCGGGCTTCTTATAGCTGCTATGTTGCTGAGCCGGTTCCTCTCAAGGCCTATAACACGCCTGAAATTAGCTGCACAAAGGATCGCAGGTGGGGATTTCAGCGTGAGGATAGCCCAGAAAGGGCATGATGAAGTAAGCCAGCTTTCAGAGAGCTTTAATAAGATGGCAGAGTCGCTTCATAAGGAGGAGGAGCTTAGAAAGCACCTTATGTCAAATATTGCCCATGAGCTTAGAACTCCACTTACAATCATGAAGACCCATATTGAGGCAATGGAGGACGGGATAATTAAGGACCCAAGAGAAGGGCTGGAGAACATACGGCAGGAGCTTAACCGCCTCATAAAACTCATAAAGGGCATAGAGGATATCACTGCTGCAGAGGCAGGCTTTTTCACGAAAGGAGAGCTGACAGAGATAAACCTGAAGGAGTTTCTCTCGGGAATCACAGGTGAGATGGCCCGTGTATTCAGGGACAAAGGGCTTGAGATAAATATTGTAAGTAAAAATGACCTGACTGTAGTGGCAGATGTGGAGAAGCTTGAAAAAATAGTCAGAAATATAATTTCTAACTCCTTGAAGTTTACTCTAAAAGGCGGGGTATGGATTGATTATGGCGTTAAAGACAAGGACTTCTTTATTGAGATAAGAGACTCAGGCATAGGCATTTCAGAGGAAGACCTGCAATTTATATTTAACCGCTTCTATAAGGTAAAGAGAAGACCATACGGTTCCGAAGAAGAAAAAGGACTGGGTCTTGGGCTTGCCATAGTAAAAGAGCTGGTCAGTGTGATGGGGGGAAGGATTGATGTTAAAAGCAGGGTTAATGAGGGCGCTACATTCAGGGTTTATTTGCCAATGGCTCATAATTAATGCCAACAAATCCTTTTTGGTCACTCAAGCATGTCTTCACATATGAAATCTCTTGATCTCAGATAATGACATCTTCATAATTTCTTCAAGATTGTTTTTTAAAATGTGTAACGAATATATCGCTTGCAGCAGAAGCTGAAGTGCTATAATGTTTAAAAATCTTTAAAGGGGGAGAATGATGAGAAGATTACTTGGAGTAAGCTTAATCCTGCTTTTAATTGCAGGGGCAGCCTTTGCAAAGGACTTTGAGGTAAAGAAGAAGGCAGGAGACTATAGCGTTGAGGTAAAGATTGACAAGAATCCGCCTGTTGTAGGCGAGAACAACATGGAGATAGAGATTAAAGACGCCTCCGGCGCTCACATAACAGACGCAAAGGTGGTTGTTGATTACGGAATGCCGGCAATGCCAGGGATGCCTGCAATGAATTATAAAACCGAAGCATCCCTAAAAGATAAAGAATACAAGGCTAAGCTTGACTTCTCAATGTCAGGTGCATGGAATATTGCCGTAAAGATAACCCGCGGCGGCAAGACTACACCGGTAAAGTTTAATGTGGATGTACGGTAAAAGTAACAGGTTAAGGTCGAGGTTAAGGTTGAGAAATCTAATTTTTCTAATAATAAATTCCTTAACCTTAGCCTTACCCTTAGCCTTAGCCTTAGCCTCTTCTGCCTTCGCCGATGAGCTAAGCCTTCAGCCCCTCATTGAAGAAGCCCTTCAAAACAATCACGACATCCTCATGTCTGAGTCAAAATGGAAGACCTCCACCTATAAAATACCGCAGGCAAAGAGCCTGCCTGACCCTATGTTTATGCTTGGCTATCAGAATGAGGGCTGGAGAAGATACACCTATGGCGAGATGGAGGGTGCGCAGTGGATGTTTCAGGCATCTCAGATGTTTCCATTCCCCGGTAAACTCTCCATAAAAGAAGCTATGGCAGAAAGGGATTCTGAAAGCCTCAGAGAATTTCATGAGGCTGTAAAGTTGAGGATTATCTCAAGGGTCAAGGAATTATATTATGACCTCTTTCTTGCGTATAGAGAGGTTGATTTAATCAGAGAGAGAAGCGCACTCTTTGGAAGGATTGAGGAGGCAGCCCTTGCGCGCTACTCATCAGGAATGGGCTCACAGCAGGAAGTGCTCATGGCACAGACAGAGAAGTATATGCTCCTTGAAAAAGAGGAGATGCTAAAACAAAAGATACAGTCTACAGAGGCAATGCTCAACTCTACACTTGGAAGGGACGTCAGCTTTCCCCTTGGCAGGCCCCGTGAAGAGGCCTCAACCCTATTTGATTATGATATGGGAGAGCTGATAAATCTTACCTATGAACATTCTCCTGAGTTAAAGTCCAGACAAAGAATGCTTTCTGCTGCAGAGGCAAAAATCCGCATGGCAGAGAAAGAGTATTATCCTGATTTTACAGTCTCTGCAAGCGTGTTTAAGCGAAGCGGCGAATTTGAAGATATGTGGAGCCTTAGTACTGCAATTAATATCCCTATTTTTTATAAGACAAAGCAGAGGCAGGCGGTTAATGAGGCACGCTCATTCCGCACAGAGGCAGGGCATGAAGTTGATGCAGTAAAATCCATGATCCTGTCAGCACTAAAAGAGAATCATACTATGCTTAAAACATCAGAGAGGCTGATGGAGCTATATAAGAAGGGTCTGATACCAAAGGCATATCAGGACTTTGATCTGGCGCTCACAGGATATAGGACAGGAAAGGCTGAGGGAGTAACCGTTATAGGCAGGCTTAAGGCCCTTATTGATTTTGAATTGCTGTACATTAAGCAGTTTGCAGAGAGGGAGAAGGCGATAGCAAGGATTGAGGCAATAACAGGCATGCCTCAAAGGAGATAGAGAGATGAAGAAGAAAATATTTATAGCAGCTGCCGTATTATTTTTGATATTAATCTTTGCATTTTACATCTTTGTAACAAACATTCTTAAAAGCAGAAGAATACAGGGGGATCAACCCCGGCCGGCGCCTTCACATCAAGAACACCAGATGGAAGCCCCGAAGGCAGAAATTCAACCGGCGGAAGCGCCAGAGGAAGAAGAGACTCCGACAGTTGAGATATCGCCTGAACAACAGCAGTTGATAGGGGTGAAGACCTCAGAGGCATCAATAATGCCGCTTCAGAAGATTATCAGGACAGTAGGCCGCATTGAATATGATGAAAGAAGAATTGCAACTGTTAACACAAAGTTTGAAGGCTGGATAGAGAGGCTTTATGTTGACTACACAGGCAGGTATGTAAAAAAAGGGGAGCCCCTTGCAGAGATTTACAGTCCCGAGCTTTTTGCAACACAGCAGGAATTTCTTAATCTCCTGAAATGGAAGGATTCAGGGTCAAGGGTCGAGGGTCAAGGGTCAAGTAATAGTGACTCATCGCTTAATATCGGCGAGATGCTCTCGCGAGACGCCGCCTCTATTATAGAGGCAGCCAGACAGAGGCTTAAGCTATGGGACATAACAGAGGAGCAGATAAAAAAGATTGAGCAAACGAGACAGCCCATGAGGACATTGACTATCCACAGCCCTGTCAGCGGTTATATTGTGCAGAAGATGGCTTTGCAGGGAATGCGCGTTATGCCCGGGGAGAAACTTTTTGATGTTGCTGATTTGTCAACAGTATGGGTTATTTCTGATATCTATGAATATGAACTGCCCCTCATGAAAGTCGGGCAGACTGCCAATATAAGCCTGAGTTATTTCCCCGGCAAAGAATTCTCATCAAGGATTGATTATATTTACCCTGCGCTCTCAGGCGAGACAAGGACACTGAAGGCGAGATTCACCATACCGAACCCTAACGCCCTGCTTAAACCCCAGATGTTTACAAATGTAGAGATAAAGGTCAATCTCGGCAAAAGACTTGCCGTCCCGGAGGATGCTGTGCTTGATACAGGCACAAGGCAGGTAGTGTATGTTGATAAAGGCGAAGGATATTTTGAGCCCAGAGAAGTTATGCTTGGAATAAGTGCAAATGGGTTCAAGGAAGTTATAAGGGGTTTAAAGGCAGGAGAGAAGGTAGCCACATCTGCCGCATTTATTATTGACTCAGAAGCGCAACTGAAAGGGGTTAAGCCGCTTGAGCATAAACATTAATATAAATAGAATTCAGGATTCAGAATTCAGAATATAGAAACGAGAACAGAGTAAATTTTAATTATTCTAAATTCTGACTTCTGTCTACTGAATTCGTAACTTTTAAATCAATTATGATAGCTAAAATAATAGAATACAGCGCGCGTAACAGATTCATAGTATTTCTTCTTGTCGGGTTCCTTTCTATATGGGGATACTGGGCGCTAAGGAATACGCCATTGGATGCGATACCTGACTTAAGCGACACACAGGTAATAATCTTCACAGAATGGCCGGGGAGAAGCCCTGACCTTGTAGAAAACCAGATAACCTATCCGATAACATCCAGCCTGCTTGCGGCGCCTAAGGTTCAGACTGTCCGGGGTTTTTCATTTCTTGGAAGCTCTTTTATATACGTAATCTTTGAGGAAGGCACTAATATCTACTGGGCAAGGTCAAGGATATTGGAATATCTTCAATCAGTAAAAGGTAAAATTCCTCCTGATGTAAATCCTGTGCTCGGGCCTGACGCAACAAGTGTGGGATGGGGGTTCAGCTATGCTGTTGTGGACGAGACAGGAGGGCATGACCTCTCGCAGTTGAGGTCTCTGCAGGACTGGAACATAAAGCTTGCGCTGGAGAGCGTCCCCGGGGTTTCTCAGGTCGCAAGCGTCGGGGGATTCGTAAAGCAGTATCAGATAACAATAGACCCCAACCGCCTTGCTGCGTACGGACTGCCTCTTATGAAGGTTATAGAGGCAGTAAGAAAGAGCAACAAAGATGTTGAAGGAAGGGTGCTTGAATTCTCGGGCGTAGAATACATGGTAAGGGGGAGGGGATATATAAAGACCCTCGACGACCTGCGAAATATTTCTGTCGGCACAAACGGAGCCGGAACACCTGTATTTCTAAGGGACATTGCAAATGTCCAGCTCGGCCCTGACATAAGAAGAGGGCTTGTTGAGCTTGACGGAAAAGGCGAGGTTGCAGGCGGAATCGTGATTGTGCGCTTTGGAGAAAATGTCCTTGATGTTATAGAACGCGTAAAGGATAAAATTGAAAAAAATATCCAGCCCTCGCTCCCAAAAGGCGTAAAGATTGTCGCCACTTACGACAGGACTGACCTTATCCAGCGGGCGATTGATACCTTAAAAGAGGAGATAATAAAGCTTGCTGTTGCTGTCAGCGCTGTCTGCATAGTATTTCTTTTTCATCTGCCAAGCGCCCTTGTTGTAATACTAACGCTGCCTGTGGCGATAATTATCTCTTTTATCTGCATGTACTACCTTGGGGTTACCTCCAATATTATGAGCCTGAGCGGAATAGCAATAGCAATCGGCGCAATGGTGGATGCGTCAATAATCATGGTCGAGAACGCACATAAGAAATTGGAAGACTGGGAGGTTCACGGCAGGCACGGCAACCGCATTGATGTAATAATTGACGCTGCTAAAGAGGTCGGCCCTTCACTATTCTTCTCTCTTTTGGTGATTACAGTCGGGTTTCTTCCTGTATTTACCCTTCAGGCTCAGGCAGGGAGGCTCTTTAAACCTCTGGCATATACAAAGACATTTGCAATGCTCTTTGCGTCGTTCCTTGCCATAACGCTTACCCCTGTCTTGATGACACTTTTAATCAGGGGCAAGATAAAACCTGAAAGCGAGAATGTGATAATAAGATTCTTAGAGCGTCTCTACAAGCCGCGGGTCGGATTCTCCCTTAAATATCCCAAGGCTGTAATAATAATTGCGCTTCTTATAGTCTCTGTTACTGCGATTATATTCATTTTGCCGATGTTTAATATCACTGTAATCCCCCAAATAAAACTCGGAGATGAGTTCATGCCCGCGCTTTATGAAGGCACTTATTTTTATATGCCTGTTACAATGCCCGGAGCATCAATAACAGAGGTTTCAAAGCTGCTTCAGATTCAAGATAAGTTGTTAAAGAAAGTCCCGGAGGTTTTGCAGGTGTTCGGGAAGGCCGGAAGGGCTGAGACAGCAACAGACTCCGCGCCGCTTGAGATGTTTGAGACAGTCGTAAACCTTAAACCTGAAAAGGAATGGCGCAAGGGAATGACGCCGGAATTAATCAGCAATGAACTCAACGATGTGATGCTTGAGATACCGGGCCTTCAGGGCGGAATAACAATGCCGATTAAGGCGCGCATTGATATGCTTGCAACAGGCATAAGGTCTCCGCTTGGTGTAAAGGTTTTGGGACCTGACCTCGAGACAATCGAGAAGATCGCCCTTGATATAGAGAATGCTATTAAACCTATAAAGGGGACTACAAGCGCTGTTAGTGACAGGGTGACTGTAGGATACTTTCTTGATATAGTTCCAAAACGCACAGAGCTTGCAAGATACGGCCTCACGATAGATGACGTGCAGGAAGTTGTGCAAAGTATTATCGGAGGAATGAATCTCACCCTTACAGTTGAGGGCCGTGAAAGATATCCCGTGAATATCAGGTATGCGAGGGAACTAAGAAACGACATAGAAAAGCTAAAAAGAGTTCTGGTGCCTGTAAACACAGAGGGACAGGCAATGTCCTATGCTGGAATGCCTGCAAGCTGGCAAGCCGGCAAGCTATCAAGCCAGATACCGCTGGGAGAGATCGCTGATATAAAGATTGTGCGGGGACCTACATCAATCAAAAGCGAGGAAGGGCTTCTCACAGCATATGTCTCTGTGTTTTTTAGAGGCCGTGATGTGGGAGGATATGTTGAAGAGGTAAAGAAAAAAGTTGCGTCGTCCATTAAGCTTCCTGCCGGCTACAGGCTCGAATGGAGCGGAGAATACGAATATCTCGTAAATACTCAGGAGAGGCTGAAGCTCGTAATCCCTCTTACACTTCTTGTAATCTTTGTCCTCATATACCTGAATACGAAATCTACCGCAAAAACGATAATCATACTCCTTGCAGTGCCTTTCTCGCTCGTGGGCTCTTTCTGGTTTCTTCACTTCCTGGGCTACAACATGAGCATCGCCGTATGGGTAGGCATCATCGCCCTTGCAGGACTTGACGCTGAAACTGGCGTGGTGATGCTCCTGTATCTTGACCTTGCATATGAGCAACAGAAGAGAGAAGGACGCATGAATAACCTCGGGGACCTTAAGGATGCAATAATGCACGGCGCAGTAAAGAGGATAAGGCCAAAGCTCATGACAGTCGGTGTTATACTTGCCGGACTTATCCCCATAATGTTCAGCCATGGAACAGGGGCGGATGTCATGAAGAGGATAGCTGCTCCTATGATAGGAGGGGTTATAACATCAGAGATACTGGAGCTTACGATTTACCCTGCAATATATATGATATGGAAGGGAAGAAAATTTAAGAAACAGCCCTGAAATGACGATAATTATAGCAGGGCAGGTTTTGATTCTTTAAAGACTTTAGATTTATAATAAATTAACGGAGGGACAATGAAAATAGTTAAGACATTTACCATACTTATTTGTTTAGCCTTTGCCAGCCTTGTTATGGCTGACCATCCCATGCACAACCATAAGATGTCGCCTGAGATGAAGAAACAGCACGAGACTATGACAACCATAAACAAGCAATGGAGCATCATTCAGAAGTCTCTGAATAGCAGCGACATTGAAGCAGCGGAGAAGGCAGCAGGCAATATCCTTGAGAAATGCTCCAATATTGAGAAGTTCATGCTTCATAAAAACGGAGACAAGAAAGAGGAGTTCCTTGTAAAGTATAAGAGCTTTGAAGGGAACATATCAAAGCTTCATGAGGCAATAAAACTCAAAGATTTGGATACTGCCAAAGGACTCCTAAAGCCTGTAGATAACAGCTGTAAAGAATGCCATAGTATGTTCAGATAAGAGGGCGTTTTTTTGACGGCTGGCTCAACAATGGCATTACTGAGCTTCGGGGCATAACTTGTCGTTTCTTGTTGTCATTCCCGTTTGTCGGGAATCTTTCCCAGAGAGATTCTGGACAAGCCAGAATGACAAAGTGAAAAGCCGTTTTCAATCTGGGCACTTCGCAGCTTGCCCGTTTTTCTCTTTTTTCTCCTTCCCACTGCTCACTTTACTTGCTCATGTAAAAGACGCAATAAGCGCGTGAGCCTGATTGACTTTGCTTTACTTTCTATGATATAAGTAAAGCAAATAAAGGAGGCATTTTTATGCAAATAGTAAAACTCAGCTCAAAAAACCAGATAGTGCTTCCTAAAGAAGCAAGAGAGGCAATGAAGCTTAAAGGACAGGATGAGCTTCTTGTTGTCGTAAAGGGGGATATTACTGTAATTATGCCAAAACCAAAAAGCTATAAAAGCGCCCTCTCAGGCGCTGGTAAAGGAATATACACAAAGACATACCTTTATAAGGAACGAAAATCTTGGTAAAACATTATCCAGAGAGCTTTTTTAAAAAACATCATAAAGTTTATCTTGATACAAGTGTTTTTATATATTTCGTTGAACAACATGCACGATATTATGATTTCTGTGTGTCAATCTTTAAAAATGTAGAAGAGGGCCGTATTGAAGCATCAACATCTACCCTTACACTGCTTGAAATCCTCGTTCAGCCTTACAGATTTAAAAGAGACGATCTTGTCCTTAAGTTCTATTCACTGTTTACAACTTATCCGCATCTATCGTGGATTAAATTAACTCTGGATATTTCAGACATCGCAGCGCGGCTAAGGGCAGAGCACAATTTAAGAACTCCTGATGCCATACAGGCTGCATCCGCAATCTCCAACAGCGCCACCGGGTTTATCTGCAATGACAAAGCATTCCGGAAAATAAAAGATATAGAATGTCTGGTAATCGACGATTGTGTATAGCCCACAACAATAGTTACTCTTTAATTGGCTCTATGATGTCTCCGTTAAATACCTCGCCTGAACTGGCAGTAATAACTGCTGTGGCAGTGTCATCGCTGGCTTGCACGACTTTCGCAAATCCTACAATGTGTCTATCCTTTTCGCCTGTGCGAAAATTTGTTTCAGGGTTTTTCCTGATAGCAATCTTATCTCCAATCCACATACCATGCGCCTTGCCCTTGTTGATGTAGACTTCATCTAACTGAGCGCCCATTGTCTTTCCTCCTGAAATTCCTATTATGCTCCACTCTTGTCCAAAACAAGTATTAAAGGCAAGCCCTAATTTGGTATAACAGTTCTGCGAAGAACAAAAGCCAAAGGAGGGCTCAACATGGATGTATTTTGTAGTATATTCAGCCAATTGTTGCAATTGATACCGAGGACGGAGTTTCAGCGTATGGTAAGGAACCATGATGCAGAGCGTAGTGCAAAAGGATTTACCTGTTGGGGGCAATTTGTGAGTATGCTGTTTTGCCAATTGGGCAGGGCTCACTCGCTCAGGGAGATAGTTGACGGTCTGAGGAGTTGCGAAGGCAAGTTGAAACACCTTGGCATAGAAGCTCCAAAGAGAGCAACACTGTCTTATGCAAACGGGCATCGCCCATGGGAATTGTATCGGGATGTCTTTTCCATGCTTTTTGACAAATGCGCGTCTGAGGTGTCGGGAAGAAACCGGAAATTTCGGTTTAAGAATAAGTTGGTTAGCCTTGATTCCTCTACGATTGATCTTTGTTTGTCACTGTATGACTGGGCGAAGTTCCGCAGAACAAAGGGGGCAGTTAAGTTGCATCTGGTGTTGGATCACGATGGGTATTTGCCATCCTTCGCGGTAATCACGGAGGGCAAGGTATCTGATATAAA
>JACQXF010000020.1 GCA_016208855.1 Nitrospirota bacterium
CAAAAAGAGAGTTAATTAAGCAAATCATGGATTATATTAAATACTATAATGAGAAACGGGCGAAACCTTTCAAATGGACATACACAGGGAAACCGTTAGCGGCTTAAATAATATCATGCAATTTAAGAGACATAACACTAGCATAGCTTCTCCAAAGCTTTCCATGTGAAAACGGATTGCTGATTTCACATCCGAAAGGACCTCCTCATATGTATCTCCCTGTCCCACAACAACACCTTTAAGCCCCAAGGGGTAAGCTACGTAACCATCTTGATGTTTTTCTACGATAATCTTAAACTGTTTCATTTTGATCCCTTCCTATTTTTAGACTTTTCATCGAAAATAATGATAACGCTCTTTTCAATTTCCCAATTGATTTCAGAATTTGTAGTTTCCCAACTGGCCGTCTTCGGGATGATAGGAATCGTAGAATATTGGATATGCGCGATCTCAATTTCAGGGTTTTGGTCAAGGAACAACTGTATCTCTTTTTCCAAATGCTCGTTAGCCGAGAGTTTGAATGATTGGTCGCCTATTCTAATTGCTCTGAAATTACTATCGGCCCGAACTGAAATAATTTTTATTTTCATCTCATATCCTTATGTAATTGCAGATAACGCGGCGCTGAGCGGTCGCCCGAAGGGTATCCGTCTCCTGTGCCTGGTTCTCCCCGCAGCGCAGCGAAGGGGAGAACCAGGCACGACCGCTCAGCGCCGCGTGCCCCCCGCAGCGGAGCGGAGGGGGGAACCAGTTATTAGACAGTTTATTAGTCCGTTATTAGTCAGTTGTAAAACTATAGCAGAAAGTCTTAAGCCTGTCAAATGGCCCTTAGGCAATATTTGACACACCTCTTGGATATAATTATACTTTCCTTATGACTAATATGCTGTTTGTGATGTTAGTCATAAACAAATTCTATGCAACCTATACCAAATGATATTTTGCCGAACAGGTTGCGCATGCACTGTCTCTTTATTTTGAGATTCTGAATGTTGAGACAAAAGCTGCAACAATATCCACATCGTCTCAATATCGCGCAACCACAGAGGGATCGCCCCTACAGGTATCGGATGCAGCAACATCCCCCTCACCCTCTCCCTCTCCCGCCAGGGGAGAGGGTAATAATACTGGCAGTCGTTTTAATGAATGGCGGTGTCTGGAGAAATCAGCATTTCCGGCATGGGACAAGATCATTAGCAATCTTGCTGCGGAGATCAAGACGCGGCATTATTCCCGAAAAACGCTCAAGGCTTATGCGGATTGGAGCCGCAAGTTTCAGGGCTTCCTGCATAACAAGCCTCCCGACGAATTGTCGGAAGCTGACGTCAAGGCATATCTCACATATCTGGCGGTAAACTGCAAGGTCTCGGCCTCAACGCAGAATCAGGCATTCAACGCTTTATTGTTTCTGTACCGTCATATTATTAAAAAAGATTTTGGCGACCATAAGGACATTCCCCGTGCAAAGAAATCAAAGTATATTCCGGTTGTCCTTTCCCGAAAAGAGATAAATGCTGTCTTAAAACATCTGGAGCATCCATATGCCCTTGTGGTCAAACTATTGTACGGCTGCGGGCTTCGTCTTTTTGAATGCGTGAAGTTACAGGTGAAGAATTTTAATTTTGATGCAGGAATCCTTACGCTCCATGGGAAAGGCAGTAAAGACCGTACGGTTCCAATTCCACAAAAAATCATGCCTGAGTTAACGGAACAGTTTGAGGCAATAAGAAAACTTCACGATGATGATATTGCAGCGGACTATGCGGGCGTGTTTCTTGAAAGTCAACTTGAAAAGAAATATCCAAAGGCTGCTAAGGAATTTATCTGGCAATGGTTTTTTCCGCAGCAGTCGTTGACCTTCGTGGAGGAAACAAAGGAAAGGCGGCGGTATCATCTGCATGACAGGTATGTTCAGGAAGCTCTTTATGAGGCTGTTCGGCGGGCGAGACTCACAAAGCGCGTTACGTCACATACTTTTCGCCACAGCTTTGCTACGCATTTATTGCAGGCAAATTATGACATCCGTACCATTCAGGAATTGTTAGGTCACAGTGACGTCAGAACTACTATGATCTATACCCACTGTGTGCCGAGCAGGACACTTAAAGAGATGAAGAGTCCGCTGGATTTTTAGTTTATTAGCGGAAATAGAGAGGTGAAAACCAGATTAAAAAACATGGAGAGATAAACATGAATCAAAAAAAGAAGGCTGCATTAGTAAATGGTGACAATAGAAAAGAAAATATCAAAACGTGTCTGACATTAATCCGTGAAGACCTTGAGCCGATAAAAAATGCAAAAAACATCCTTATCAAACCAAATCTTGTTGCGCTTAAGCCTGATTTTGCAAATACACATGTAGAGGCAATAGAGGCTGTTATAGAGTTTATAAGAGAGCTTGCGCCAGATACGCCGATTACTGTTGGAGAGGCATCGGCAACCGCATTTTACAATAAGCTTCCAACGACAAAGGTATTTGAGGATTTTGATTATTACAGGCTTGAGAAAAAATACAGGAACATCACGCTTACAACTTTTGACAATGATAAAGAGTATATATACAGCCCTGTCCATTCCATTGTCGGAGACACGCGCCTGAGAATGACAGGACGCGCTCAGGAGTTTGACTATAAGATATCCCTATCAATACCAAAGACCCATAATTTTGCAATGGCAACATTTGGCATAAAGAATATGGCAGGGCTTGTCATGCGTCAGGATATGGCGATGATACACGGCATGAAGGGCGGCATTGAGGTGGATGCGCCAAAAACATTCCTTGACAAACTCCCGCCAGGTACTGTTTCAAAGGCAAGGAGGACGCTTCCAAACTGGCTTATTAATTTCTTATTCAGGCAGTATAAAGGCTACCGCAGGAGCGTGAAGATGATACATCACAACATCGTAGAGCTTGCAAAAAAGGCATGGCCTGAGCTTGTTGTGCTTGATGGATTTGTGTGCATGGAGGGAGACGGTCCTGTTGATGGAACTTCTGTGGATATGAAGGTTGCTATAGCCTCAGCTGACCCTGTGAAGGCGGATGGTGTAGGCGCACGTTTAATAGGGATAGAGCCTGAAGATATTGGGTATCTCTATTATTTACAAAAAGATGGAATGGGCGAATACTCTCTTGACGGGCTTATTGGTGAGGACATAAACAGGCTCAGGAGAAACTTCAAAAAACACGGCACTTATGATATTCAAAGCCAGTGGAGATAGGGTAATTCAGATTTTTTTAAATTGATCCTTTGCTGCCCCGCACACAGGACATACCCAGCTATCAGGGATGCTTTCAAAAGGAGTGTTGGGAGATACCCCGTTATCAGGGTCCCCGATCTCAGGGTCGTATATATATCCGCAGACAATGCATTCATACTTGTCCATTTAATATTCCTTCCTATGATACTTACTAAGAACTAACATAACAAAGCCTCATAGTCGTCATTCCGGGCTTGAACCGGAATCCAGTATTTTCCTGATGTTTCTGGATTCCCGCTGGAGCCTGCCCTCGAATGTCGTAATCGGTGGCGGAAATGACAAAAAAGGTGGCTTTCAATATGTAGTTATTAGTAATTCCTGTGAGGCTCAATTATTACTTTTATAGATTCCTTTGCCTCTGCGACAAGCTGAAACCCCAGCTGCGCTTCCTGAAGGGGGAGTCTGTGCGTGATCATGTCATTTACTGCCACTCTGCCGCTGTGTATTAAAGTAATCGCAGTCTCAATATCATGCGGACTTGCGCCATAAGATGTCATAAGCATAATCTCATTGCGCCAGAA
>JACQXF010000021.1 GCA_016208855.1 Nitrospirota bacterium
GGTCATAAGTAAAGCCACATAGCTTGTCATTCCCGCAGTCCGTTGAGCGGGAATCCAGACAGCTAAAGAACTGGATGCCCGATTAAAAACTTCGGGCATGACGTTTAATTTATGTGTCTTTACTTATGAACTCATTAGTAATAGTTCAAGGAGAAAAATGTCTGGCAACATTTTAGTAGTTGACGATGAAGCTGTGGTTGTCCGAAGCTGCAAAAGAATCTTAGAGGCTGAAGGTTATAATGTTGAGGGTGTCTTAAGCAGTAGAGAGGCAATAATCAAAATAGAAGAAAACCGCTATGACCTTGTCCTGACAGACCTTAAGATGCCGGAGATGGACGGCATCGCGCTTATACAATGGATAAGGAAATCACTTCACTCAATAGGTATTGTAGTCATCACAGGATACCCTTCGCAGGAGACAATTAAGGATGCCATTGAATTAGGGATTATTGATTATGTCCCTAAGCCTTTTACCCCGGCAGTGCTTATAGACGTGGTGCAGAGGGCATTTGAATGGCTAAGGGCAAAGGCCCCGGAGGAGAAGCCTAAAGAAGAATTTCCGCCCTCAATGCTTGAGGAGTTAGATAAGGTTATCAAGCAATACAAGGATAAACCGGGCGGCACAATCCCCGTTTTACAGCGCGCGCAGGAGATAGTCGGCTATCTTCCGCCTGTGATACTTAAGCGTATCGCAAAGGGACTGAATATATCCCCTGCTGAGATACACGGTATAGTATCTTTTTACTCATTCTTTACCATGAAGCCGAGGGGCGACCATACTGTAAGGGTATGCCTTGGCACCGCATGCTATGTAAAAGGGACTGAGGCAATTTTGAATAAACTTAGAGAAGCATTAAATGTAGACGTTGGGGGAACAACAGCAGACAGAAAGTTTTCACTTGAAACCGTGAGATGCCTTGGCGCATGCGGGCTTGCGCCTGTCATGGTCATAGACCATGATACCCACGGTTCGCTAACCCAGAAAAAAGCTATAGATGCCGTTACTCAATATAAAACAGAAGGCAAGAAGGAATAAGGAAGAGGCAAAATGCCGGGGCTGACAGTAGACGACCTGCAGAAGGTTAAGGAAAAACATAACAGGGAATTCTCCCTAAAAGAAGGCGCTTACAGGGCGCGGATAACAGTTCATATGGGGACATGCGGCCTTGCATCAGGAGCAGGCAAGATTATGGCGGCATTTAAAGACGAGGCTGCCAATGCAGGAATAAAAGATATAATTCTTACCAGTTCAGGCTGTGCAGGGCTTTGTGCGCGCGAACCAATGGCAACAGTAGAGGCAGTTCATCAGCCTGCTGTCAGATATGTTGACCTCAATGCCCAAAAGATTAAAGAAATATTTAAAGAACATGTAATGGGCGGCACTCCTTTAGAAAAGTATGCGATAACGATCGGCAGCGATGAAGATGCTCCGTTTTTTAGACATCAGGTATTAAGAGTCTTAAGGAACAAGGGGCTTTTAGACCCCGAACGCCTTGATGAATATATTGCAAGGGATGGTTATCAGGCAGCGGCAAAAGCGCTCACTCAGATGGCGCCTGAGGAGATAGTAAAGGTTATAAAAGACTCAGGGCTAAGGGGCCGCGGCGGTGCAGGCTTTCCTACAGGGCTAAAATGGGAGTTTGCCTCAAAAGTCGCATCCACTGTGAAATATATGTTATGTAACGGCGACGAAGGCGACCCGGGTGCATTTATGGACAGGTCTGTGATGGAAGCAGACCCGCATGCGGTTATTGAGGGAATGATTATAGGCGCCAGGGCAATAGGCGCTCATAACGGCTATATATATGTAAGGGCAGAATATCCATTGGCTGTCAAAAGACTTCAAATGGCAATAGAGAAGTGCTGCGAGTTAGGCCTTCTCGGAAAAAACATTTTGGGCAGCGGTTTTGATTTTGACCTTGAGATATATCAGGGAGCAGGCGCATTTGTATGCGGCGAAGAGACTGCGCTCATGCGCTCCATAGAGGGTAAAAGAGGAATGCCAAGGCCAAGACCGCCATTCCCTGCAGTCAAAGGGCTATGGGATAAACCGTCTGTTTTAAATAATGTTGAAACCCTTGCGCAGGTGCCGCTGATAATATCAAACGGCGCAGAGTGGTATAGAAGCCTTGGGACTGAAAAGAGCCCCGGAACAAAGGTCTTTGCTATTACAGGCGCCGTAAACAATGTAGGGCTTATTGAGGTTCCTATGGGAATGCCGCTCAGGACAATAATTTACGACATAGGCGGCGGGATGAATAAGGGAAGAAAATTTAAGGCAGTCCAGATGGGCGGGCCATCCGGCGGCTGCATCCCTGAAAACCTGCTTGATTTGCCGGTGACTTATGAAGACATTGTTAAAACAGGCGCCATAATGGGTTCAGGCGGTATGGTCGTAATGGATGACAATAACTGTATGGTAAGCACTGCCAAGTTTTTTCTTGAGTTCACTGCAGACGAGTCATGCGGAAAATGCGTGCCATGCAGGGTGGGGACAAGGATACTGCTTGATATGCTGACTGACATCACAGAAGGCAGGGGCAAAGAAGGCGACATTGAGACATTGGAAGATTTAAGCAGGGATATAATATCATCATCTCTCTGCGGCCTTGGACAGACAGCGCCAAACCCTATTCTTACCACTATAAGATACTTCCGCGACGAGTACAAATCCCATATAGAAGATAAGTGGTGCAAGTCGGGAATATGCCGTAATCTGTGTACATTTTTCATAGACGAAAAAACATGCACTGGGTGCGGTGCATGCCTGAGGGCATGCCCTTCAAAGGCTGTGGTTGGCGAAAAGAAAAAACCACACAATATTACTCAGGACATCTGCATTCACTGCAGGGCATGCTATGAGGCCTGTAAATTTAATTCTATAAAGATATCGCCTGCAGAAGCACATGAGGATGAAATGGCAAAAGTTAAAAGTGAGAAGTGAAAAGTAAGAAATGAGTAATAAAAAAATGGTTCTTTCTCAAACTGAGTGGGTAAAGTCCCTCTCCCTTTGAGGGAGGGGAAGTAATTACCCACTTGAAATGAGAAAGAACCAAAAAAATAAATAATTTTTTAGTTCTTACTTCTCAGTTATAGGGGACTACATGATAGAACTAACTATAAACGGTAAAAAGATTGCAGTCGAAAAAGGCACGACAATCCTTCGGGCGGCGCTAAGCAACGGCATAAAGATCCCCAACTTCTGCTATGACAAAAGACTAAGCCCTTTTGGCGCCTGCAGAATGTGTGTTGTTGAGGTAGAAGGCCAGCAAAGGCTTTTCGCAGCATGCTCAAGCCCTGCTGAGGATGGAATGGTAGTAGAAACAGACACCCCAAAACTTAGAAAAATACGACAGACTGTCCTTGAGCTTTTGTTAGTGCATCACCCGCTGGATTGCCCTGTGTGTGATAAGGCCGGCGAATGCAGCCTTCAAGACATCGCATATGAGTACGGCAAGCCCGAAACACGTTTTATAAGACACAGAAGAGAAGCGCCCCCTGATGTGAGAGGCCCCTTGATAGAGCTGACTTCAAATAGGTGTATCCTCTGCGGCAAATGCGTAAGGATCTGCGATGAACATCAGGGCAGGGCCGCATTGGGGATGATTGGCAGGGGATTTCCCGCTCAGGTTCAACCTGCATTTGGAGAGATACTTGAGTGTGATTATTGCGGCCAGTGCGTTGATATTTGCCCTACAGGGGCAATCCTAAGCAAGCCTTATAAATTCAAGGCACGGGTGTGGTCTCTTGAGGAAAAAGATACAATATGCCCGTTCTGCGGCTGTGGATGCACCCTTACACTTGGAATAAGGGAAGGGGAAATATTAAGGTCAAGGGGCAAGGAAGATAACGGGGTAAGCAGAGGGAATCTCTGCGGCAGGGGAAGATTTGGCTTTGACTACATATATAGTGAAAACCGAGTTAAAACCCCAATGATAAAAAAAGGAGGCGAACTTGTTTCTGCCACATGGGAAGAAGCCTTCAGTTATATAAGCGATAAACTTAAATCATTAAAGGAGGTTCACGGCCCGCATTCTATAGGCGCCATAGGCTCGCATAGATGCACAAACGAAGATAACTTTATGCTATGGAAGTTTATGAATGAGGTCATTGGCTCAGCTGAGATTAATTCATCTGCTGCATTTGGCTACTCCATAGCAGAAAAGGCATGGGAAGAGGCTTTTGGCGAGCAGAACCATCGCATAGACTTGGGATACCCGCTCGGGAAAGAGGTCATCCTGATTATTGAATCAGATATATCTGTAACTCATCCTATATTTGGACTTAACATCCTTCAGGCAAAGAGGGAAGGCTCATATATTATTACGGCAGACAGCAGAGAGACAAAACTGACAAGGCACAGCTCAAAATGGCTTAGAATAAAACCAGGCTCCTCAACAGCATTTATCATCGGGATAATGAATATCATAATAGAGAAGGGCCTTTTTGACAGAGAGAAGGCTTCAATAATTTCCGGGTTTTCATCTTTTGAGGAAACTTTAAAAAACTACTCTCCTGATGTAGTCTCCAAAATCACTGGCGTAAGCAAAGAAGAACTTATCAGCGCCGCAGAAATATACGCCAGAGCGCATAGCAGAATGCTTTCTTTAACAGTAGGCATGGGAGAGAATACAAAAGGGTTAGATACCGTGCGTTCTGCTGCAAACCTGATTAATCTCCTTGGCGACACCCCCGAAACACTTCAAGTTCCTGCTGAATACTCAAATACGCATGGCGCTTATCATTTAACTCAAAATTCATCCCAAATAAGTCGGGACAAAACTCAAAACTTAATAGATATGCTTTATAATGAAGACCCTAACTTGCGCGGCCTTTATATCATGGGGGAGGACCCTGCTATTACATTCCCTGACAGCACAAGGATAATTAAGAGCCTGAAGGCATTAGACTTTCTTATTGTTCAAGATATTGCGCTGACAGAAACCGCAAAATTAGCGCATGTAGTTCTGCCGGCCTCAAGTTGGGCTGAAAAAGAAGGCACATTCACAAATGCCGAAGGGCTGACGCAGAGGCTCCATAAAGCAGTAGCCCCAACCGGGCAGTCGCTTCCTGATTGGCAAATTTTAAAAAACCTTGCATCATCCATAGGGGAAAACCCCGGAATAAAAGATCTTGAGGAGATTACGAAGGAAATAAATCTCAAATCTCAAACCTCACATCTCAAACCTCACAGGACATTTAACCCTGTTCATTACACCCCTGCTGAAGAACCGGATGCGGAATATCCACTGACCATGGTTATCAGGGATATTCTTCAGCATTCAGGCAGCATGTCAACAAGGTCTAAATCGCTTGACCTTGTTGTCTCTGAGGCATTGCTTGAGATAAATGAAGAAGATGCTAAAACCCTTGACATCACGGATAACAGCCATGTCAAGGTAACATCAAGGCGCGGGACTGTATATCTTAAGGCTAAGGTTACGGATAGCGTTGCCAAGGGCGCTGTTTATCTGCCAACGCATTTCCCCCATAGCAGAGTTAACACACTGACCCGCTTAGCAGTAAACGGTGGGATTTCTATAGACGCTGTGCGGATTGAGGCGGTAAAATAAAAATTCTAAGCAAAATAAGTGAAATATTTATTGACATAAATTGATAATTTTAGGTATAAAATCAACCTGAGATGCCAGGAACATACATCCCAATAAATTATCTCCCTATATTAATAATATTATTCGTAACTACCCTCATTGGCTTAGGGCCTTTACTTATTGGCATCATTATAAGACCCAAAAGGCCGTATCCCCAAAAACTCACCCCTTATGAATCAGGCAATCCCCCTATCGGCGAGCCGCGGCAGAGATTTTCAGTAAGATATTATATAATCGCCATGCTCTTTGTGGTTTTTGATGTGGAGGCGGTTTTTCTTTATCCATGGGCAGTGGCATACGGCAAGCTCGGGCTCTATGGATTTGTAGAGATGATGATTTTTATATTCATTCTCTTAGTAGGTTATGTGTACGCATGGAAGAAGGGAGCGCTTGAGTGGGAATAGAAAACATCAAGAACACAGAACACAGAACACAGAACGCAGACACACCGCTTGTTGAAATAGAAGAAGGGATAAAGATAATCCCAGGCGCTAATACAATCGTCACAACTCTTGATAAGGTTGTAAACTGGGGCAGAAAGTCGGCAGTCTGGTATATGGCCTTTGGTCTTGCCTGCTGCGCTATTGAGATGATGACTACAAGCTCAAGCAAATACGACCTTGACCGTTTTGGAATCATCCCGAGAGGGTCACCGAGACAGTCAGACCTTATAATCATTGCAGGCACCGTAACAAAAAAGATGGCGCCTATTGTGAGAACAGTTTATGACCAGATGCCGGAGCCCCGGTATGTGATGGCAATGGGAAGCTGCGCTGCCTCAGGCGGAATCTTTGATATATACTCTGTTGTTCAGGGATGTGACAGTTTTTTGCCTGTTGATGTTTATGTTCCCGGATGTCCGCCAAGGCCGGAGGCTCTTATAGACGGGATAATAAAACTTCAGGAGAAGATAGAGAAGGAACATTTCAGATGGAGCAGGTGGAGGTAAAAACAAGTAAGAAGTATGGAGTAGGGAGTAAATAAAGAATTTTCATTTCCTACTTCTTATTTCCCACTTCTCACTTCTTACTTAGAGTATTATGGAACCATTAGAGATTGCTAATAAACTAAAAGAGAAATTCCCTGATGAGGTTATTGATATAGCAGACTTCAGAGGACAGGTCTCTGTCTCTGTTAACCGGGACAGAGTTCTTGATATCTGCGGGTATCTTTATAATGAGCCTGATATAAGCATGAATTATCTTTCAGACCTCTGCGGCGTTGATTATCCTGAAAAAAAGTTTCGTTTTGAGGTTGTATATAACCTCTATTCCCTCAAGCATCGGCATGCCTTAAGAGTCAAGGCGCTCATACCAGAGCATGAGCCGTCAGTTAACAGCGTTACAGGGGTATGGGCAGGCGCAAACTGGCATGAGAGAGAGGCCTATGATATGTATGGAATTATATTTAAGGGACATCCTGACCTAAGAAGGATTCTTTTGCCGGAAGACTGGGAAGGATTTCCGCAAAGAAAGAATTACCCCTTGAAGGGGCCTGAGGGCTGGGAATACAAAGAATTTAAAAAGGTAAAGGAATTGCACTCCCGCGATGATGAGTGGGGAATAAAGTAAAGGTTAAAAGGTTAAGAATGGAAGATATCCAAGAAGGCAAGGACATAAAAGCAACAACTACACCTGATATAGCGTCTGAGGAGATGGTCCTTAACTTAGGTCCGCAGCACCCTGCTACGCACGGCGTATTAAAACTCGTCCTGAAGCTTGATGGTGAGACAGTCACCAAGTGCACACCATATATAGGCTACCTTCACAGGGGAATGGAGAAACTCTCTGAACACAGAACCTATTTCCAGATAATCCCTCTTACTGACCGCCTTGACTATATCTCTGCAATGTCAAACAACACAGGCTACTGTATTGCTGTAGAAAAGCTCTTTGGCATTGAGGCGCCTGAAAGGGCGCAGTTTATAAGGACAATTGCAGCTGAGATGTCACGCATACTGAGCCACCTCCTATGGCTTGGCACCCATGCGCTTGATATTGGCGCAATGACAGTATTTCTTTACTGCTTCAGGGAAAGGGAGAAATTCCTTGACCTCTTTGAAAGACTCTGCGGCGCAAGGCTTACTGTGAGTTATCTAAGGATAGGCGGGGTAAGAAATGATACAGAGCAGAAATGGTTAGAAGACCTCTATGACCTCACAGAGGAGTTCCCTGCGAGGATAGCCCAGTATGAGACCCTTATAGATCAGAACCGCATATGGCTGCAAAGGACTAAAGGAATCGGGGTTATATCAGCAGAGGATGCAATAAACATGGGGTTGAGCGGTCCGGTACTCAGGGGCTCCGGCGTAGCTTATGATATAAGGAAGTTTATGCCATATGCTGCCTATGACAAAGTTCAGTGGGAAGTACCCATAGGCAAAAACGGCGATGTATATGACCGGTACAGGGTAAGGATGGAAGAACTCAGGCAGTCAAACTCAATCATAAGGCAGTGTATAGAGAAGATACCGGCAGGGGCTATAATGGCAGATGCCCCTAAATTTGTATTGCCGTCTAAGGATGATGTCCTAACTGACATAGAGCATCTTATACATCATTTTGTTCTTATAACAAAAGGGACGCAGGCTGCGCCGGAGGGCGAAGTCTATGTTGCCACTGAAGCGCCAAAAGGCGAGCTTGGCTTCTATATTGTGAGTAACGGAGAAGGCAAACCCTACCGCCTAAGGATAAGGACGCCGTCTTTTGTGCATATATCGGCATTGCCAAAACTCTGCGAAGGCGCCCTGCTCGCCGATGTGGTTGCAAACATAGGAAGTATTGATATAGTGCTTGGAGAGTGCGATAGGTGATGCTTAGCGAAACTGTTTTAAAAGAAATTGAAGAGATTAAGGCAAAATATCCAAGCGCAAGGAGCGCCTTGCTTCCTGCGCTTTATGTTGCCCAGAGGGAATTTGGGTGGCAGAGCGAGAAGGCGATGCAGGCTGTTGCTCAGGCGCTTAACCTGCCTGAGGCAGAGGTTCGCGGGACTGCAACTTTTTATTCAATGTATAAACATAAGCCAATGGGCAGGCACCTCATACAGCTCTGCACAAATGTATCCTGCATGATACTCGGCGCAGAGAGGCTTGTGGATTTTCTTAAAAACAGATACGGATTAACCCAAAATGGGACAACGGCAGACGGAAGATTTTCTCTTGTGATAATGGAATGCATCGGCGGCTGTGACATGGCGCCTGCAATGCTTTTGAATACGGACTTTTATGGAGATTTGACAGAAGAAAAGATAGGGGAGATTTTAGGAGGATATAAGTAATGGATAAAGAAACAAGAGAGTATTTAGAAGGTCTCAAAAATGAAATTATAAAAAGTTCAGAAGACTTAAAACGTCATACCTCTGTTGTATATGAGGAATTCCAAAAGAGAATTGAGGTATTTGTAGAAGGGTATGAAGTCTTAGATAGGAAGATAGATGACCTTAAAGAAGAAATAACCTTTGAACTTAAGGAAATAAGGGCAATAATGAAGACTTTATTTAAGGATTTAGACCATCGTCTTAAGGTGCTTGAAAGGATAAAGTCATAGCACAGAAGTAATGGAAAATTTTTTACTAAAAAACATTGAAAACCCTGACTCTGCCGATATAGAGGAATACCTTAAAATCGGCGGATATAAAAATATTGCAAAGGCTTTTGAGCTTGAGCCAAAGGCAATTATTGAAGAGGTTAAAAAAGCAGGACTCCGCGGCAGAGGCGGCGCAGGGTTCCCAACTGCCATGAAATGGAGCTTTGCCGCTGCTGATCCAAAATTTCCAAAGTACCTCCTCTGTAATGCTGACGAAGGCGAGCCCGGGACATTTAAAGACAGGCCTATACTTGAGAAAAACCCCCACCTTTTAATAGAAGGCATGGTTATATCAGGCTATGCGCTTGGGGCAGAGTACGGATACATATATTTAAGAGGGGAATATCCTCATGCCAAAGATGTCCTTAACAAAGCCATCTCTCAGGCATATGAGAAAAACTATCTTGGAGATAACATCCTTGGGAAAAGTATAAAATTCCATCTCGCAGTGCATCAGGGAGCAGGCGCATATATATGCGGCGAAGAGACTGCGCTTATTGAGTCCCTTGAAGGCAAAAGAGGCCAGCCGAGGACAAGGCCTCCGTTTCCTGTAAATGTGGGGGCATGGGCAATGCCCACAGTAGTTAACAATGTGGAGACACTTTGCAATATCCCATACATTATCAGCATAGGCAGCGAGGCATATTCACAGATAGGAAGCAAAGACTGCCCTGGGCCAAAACTCTACTGCGTAAGCGGATGTGTTGAAAAACCCGGGGTCTATGAACTGCCCATGGGGACATCTTTAAAAGACATTATATTTAATCATGCAGGCGGGATTAAGGGCGGGAAAAAGCTTAAGGCAGTAATTCCCGGCGGAATTTCAACGCCTGTGCTTCCAGAGTCAATGATAGACTGCCCAATGGATTTTTCATCAATGCCAAAACATGGAAGCATGCTTGGCTCAGGCGCTGTAATAGTGATGGATGAGTCAGTATGCATGGTTAAGGTAACATACAGGGCATTGAAATTCTTTGAGCATGAGTCATGCGGTAAATGCACGCCTTGCAGGGAGGGCACAGAATGGCTTAGAAAAAGCCTCGGCAGAATAGAGCGCGGTGAAGGACGGGAAGGAGATATTGAGCTGCTGCAGGAGATCTCAGAAAATATAATGGGCAAAACCTTCTGCCCCCTTGGTGACGGCGCCGCAGGGGTGGTACTGGGGATGCTGAAACACTTTAAAGGAGAGTTTGAAGAAAAGATAAAGGCTAAGGGGTCAAGGGTCTAAGGGGTCAAGGATTCAAGTGATGGAGTTAATTTTTATTTGGAATCACTCTTTGCTTGAACCCTTGAATCCTCGAACCCTATAATTTTTATGATAACCATAACTATAAACGGAAAAGAGATTAAACTGGAAAAACCTGTAACGGTCCTTGAGGCTGCAAGGGCAAATGGGATAAAAATACCTGCGCTCTGCGCGCACGAGCAGCTTGAAAAATACGGCGGATGCAGGCTCTGCCTTGTAGAGGTGGAAAAGATGCCAAGGCTTCAGACCTCATGCACCCTGACGGTTGCAGACGGCATGGTTATAAAAACCGAGTCAGAGAATATAACAAAGGCACGCCGCGGGGTTTTGGAGTTTCTCCTTATAAACCATCCTCTGGACTGCCCTGTCTGCGATAAGGCAGGAGAATGCGAGCTGCAAGACCTTGTAAGCAAGTACGGGGCATCTGCAGGCAGGTTTAAGGAAGAAAAAAGGAAAACCCCTGAAAGCCATGAAGATAGAATTTTGGCAAGAAATATGGAGCGATGCATCCTCTGCACGAGATGCGTCAGGATGTGCAAGGATGTACAGGGTGCATCTGCACTGACTATTGTTGAGAGAGGCGGTAAATCAAGAATGGAGCCTTTCTCGCGTGAATCCTTTAACTGTGAGTACTGCGGGAATTGTCATACGGTATGTCCTGTCGGCGCTATACTTGCACGCCCCAATATCCATAATTACAGGCCGTGGCAGATTGACAGAGAGGTAGAAACTGTTTGTCCTTACTGCGGGGTTGGATGCTCTTTTATTCTGCAGGTAAGAGACGAGTCAATAAAACGCACAATACCAAAATTAGGGCTTGGATTAAATAATGGTCTTCTCTGTTCAAGGGGAAGATGGGGTTATGACTTTGCAAACAATCCTGAGAGGCTTAAATATCCGCTTATAAGAAAAAACGGAAAACTTGAACAGTCCTCGTGGGATGAGGCCCTGGGGCTTATTGTAAATAAATTACAAACCATAAAAAATACGCAGGGCGGAAAGGCAATTGCAGGCATAGCCTCCCCAAGATGCACAAACGAAGACAACTATGTCTTCCAGAAATTTCTAAGAACTGCATGCCAGACAAACAATATAGACTCTGTATCAAGGCTCGGATTTGCTTCCGCGCAAAGATACTTTGAAGACATCCTGGGACAAGGCATTACTGCAAACATGATAGCAGGGCTTAAAAATTCTGATGTCATAATAGTCTTAGGCGGCGACCCTACTGCCGTAAACCCCATACTTGGATTGTCTGTAAGGGCGGCAGCAAGAAACGGGGCAAAGATTGTTGTCATAGGCAATGCAAAAGGACTTGAAAGGTTTAAGACACTCAAGGTAACGCCTCCTGTATTTAAAGAGGCGGATGTATTAGAGGCTGTATTATCAGAGATAGCAAAGGTTAAGGGACCGCGAGGGGAAAAACCTGCCATTGACAAGAGAATTAATGAGCTTGCAGGAAAATACAGAACCCCTGAAATTTCAGGCTTTAATGAACTAAAGGAGCTCCTGCTTTCAGGTAAGTCTGTTTCTATTGTTCTTGGCACGGATATTGTTCAGCGTACTAATGGGCACAAGGCTCTCTTTGCAGTTGCAGGCATTACATATTTGCTTGAAGCAAGACTTTATCTTCTGTCAGAAAGAGCAAACGAACAAGGACTTATTGATATGGGATGCCTGCCTGATGCGCTTCCGGGCGGAAGGCCGCTTAATATTAATGACTTCAGAAAAAGATTTGAAACATCATGGGGCAGCTCTATCCCATCTGACAACGGATTGACCCTGATGGAGATAGTAGACGCTTCAAGGGATAAGAAAATAAAGGCGCTATATGTCATGGGAGAGAATCCCGCATTTAATATTCCAAATAATCCTTATGTAAAGGAGGCACTAAGCGCCCTTGAATTTCTTGTTGTGCAGGATATTTTCCTGACAGAGACAGCAGAGATTGCGCATGTTGTCCTGCCTGCTTTAAGCTGGTCAGAAAAAGACGGCACATACACAAACCTTGAGCGCAGGATTCAGCGTCTCAGAAAGGCAGTGAATGCGCCTTCGGGCATGGAAGACTGGAAAATAATATCTGAAGTCTCAAACAGGATGGGCTGCAAAATGCAGTATAGAGGGACAGAGGAGATAATAGATGAGATTGCGGATATATCTCCCCTTTATAAGGGCTTAACATACGATGAGATTACGAAAGGAAATTGTCTCTGGCCATATAAAGGAGAGCCGTTAAGAGGCGTAATAAGCGAGATCCCGGCTGCCCCAGAAAAATCAGATGACTATAAAGGAGACTTTTATCTTGTCCCTGAGAAGCTCCTCTTTCATTCCGGCACGCTTTCAAGAAGGTCGTCGTCTCTTAACAGAATATGCCCTGAGCCTTCCTTAAAGATAGGAGAAGGACATGCGCAAAGACTCGGATTAAAAGACGGCGATAATGTTAAAATTCATGCCAGCGACGGGAACCTGAGCATTAAAATTTCAACAGATAGATATATAAAAGACAACTTGGTTTTTATAAGCAACAACTTTGAAGGCAGAGGGGTGTTCAGCCTCTTACGTTACAGCCTTGACCCGGTGACAAAGGCCCCTGGGCTTGAAGGCTGTGAAATAAAAATAGAGAAGGCATAGGAAAGGCAGGATGGATATACCGGACATAGCGATTACCTTGCTTAAGGTTGTCATTACTGTAAATGTGGTGCTTTTGCATGTTGCATATGCAGTGTGGTGCGAGCGCAAGGTCATTGGGCACATGCAGGCAAGGCTTGGGCCTATGGTGGTTGGCCCTCACGGGCTATTGCAGCCTATTGCTGACTTTGTAAAGCTTTTCTTTAAGGAAGACGTTATACCGACAAATGCTGATAAGCCTGTATTTTTTATCGCCCCTGTAATTGGCGTAATTGCTGCCCTGTCATCTCTGGCAGTTATACCGCTGTGGGAAAATTTCTCTATTGCAAACCTTAATATTGGCATTTTATATATTTTAGCCCTTTCTTCAGTAGGCGCTTACGGCATAATACTTGCCGGATGGGCATCTAACTCAAAATATGCATTCCTTGGCGGACTGAGATCTTCTGCTCAGGTTATAAGCTACGAAATTGCAATGGGCTTAAGCCTTGTCGGAGTAATGATGCTTGCAGGAAGCGCAAACCTCTCTGATATAGTAAACGCACAGGCTAAGTATCCTTTCATCCTCGTGCAGCCCATAGCGTTTTTTGTATTTCTTATGTCTGTAATTGCAGAGACGAACAGACCGCCGTTTGATCTGCCGGAGGCTGAGGCCGAGCTTGTCGCAGGATATTTTTCTGAATACAGCGGCATGCGTTTTGGCTTATTCTTTATGGCTGAATACGCTGCAATGTTTGTCATGTCAGCAATGGTGGTGGTATGCTTTCTCGGGGGCTGGAACGGCCCGGAGTTCTGGATTTTCTCCCATGTCCCTAAGATAGTCTGGTTCTTACTAAAGGTCTATGGGCTGATGTTTCTCTATTTCTGGTTAAGGGCGACCCTTCCAAGATACAGGTATGACCAGCTTATGGGCATTGGATGGAAGATATTTATACCGCTGGCGCTTGCAAATATTGTAATAACAGGAATAATTAAATTGCTGTGAGCGATTTGGAAATCTCTCATGTTTGACATGGACGCAGTATTTCCTTACCATAAAGTAAGGAAATATGTTTAAGGGGGGCTTTATGTCTATTTCAACGGTTACATCTAAAGGTCAGACGACAATACCAAAAGAAATAAGAGAATATTTGAAGCTTCACCCTGGTGACAGGATAGATTTTATTATAGGAAGCGAAGGGAAGGTTGTTATAGAGCCGACTACGCTTGATGTAAAAGAACTTGAGGGAATACTATATAGTCCAAGCAGAAAAAAAGTCTCAGTGGAAGAAATGAAGACGGCAATTAAGAAACGTTTTACAAGAAAAAATTAGACGCTAATGAAGGGAATAGACACAAATGTTCTGGTTCGCTATCTCGTTAAAGACGATAAGGCTCAAGCAGAAATTGCATCGGCTTATATACGAGAGATAACGGAATCAGGCGGGACGTGTTTTATCAACATAATTGTATTATGTGAGCTTATATGGGTGCTTGAATCTGCTTATGAATTTCACAAAAATGAGATAGCAGACGTGTGCGACAGAATTCTCAGGACAAAACAGTTTGAAATTGAGGCTAAAGACATTGCCCGCCGCGCCGTTAATGATTATAGAAACGGTAAGGCGGATTTTGCAGACTATATAATCGGCAAAATTAATAATTTAAACGGATGCGATATAACAGCGACTTTTGACCGCGCCCTTAAGAAGCAGGATGGATTTATTTTGCTTGAATAAAATTGCTATGACAGTCAAGGAATTTATTAAAAAAATATTCTTTATTGGTCTGACTGGTTTGTTTCTATTCAACATTGCCCTATCCAATAGTACCTATGCTGCAACAACAACATGGACTGGCGCAGGAACTGACAATCTTGCTTCAAATCCTCAGAACTGGTTAGGCAACACAGCGCCTCAATATGGAGATGATGTAGTTTTTAACAGCACATCGTCAAAGGATTGTACATGGGATTTAAATGTTAGTCTGTCATCTTTTGCAGTAAAATCAGGTTACACAGGTAAAGTTACAAAAATATCAGACGCAACTCTTACTATTGCAAAGAGTTTTATTTCTCCAAATGCGCCTGCAGGACTTACTGCCATTGCTGTATCTTCAAGCCAAATAAATCTTTCATGGACTGATAACTCTAATAATGAAGCAGGCTTTAAGGTAGAGCGGAAGGCCGGCATTGGCGGGACATACACACAAATTGCATCAGTAGGAGCGAATGTAACTGCACATTCTGATACAGGATTAACAGCAGGAACAGCTTACTACTATAGGGTAATGGCATATAATTCTTTTGGGGACTCTGTTTATAGTAATGAAGCCAACACCGCAACAATATCAGTAAATTCGCCTACTGTTACAGCTAATTCAGTAACTAATGTAAATGGCAGCGCTGTTACATTAAATGCCTCAGTTAATCCTAATGGCGCAGAAACAACAGTTTACTTTGAATGGGGGCCAACTACATCTTACGGAAATACAACACCGGCTCAACCCATTGGGAATGGAACAAACAATGTTAATGTGACTGTATATTTAGCGGGGCTTTTGCCAAATACGGTTTATCATTATAGGATAGTGGCTGTTAATGCAGGAGGGACAGCTTCTGGCAATGATATAAGCTTCACAACCCCATCTATTACACTGACCACAATATCTCCTTCAGATGGCATTACAATAAACAGACCTGATGTAATGGTCAGAGGCACAATTACCAATATGACAGGCGATGAAACAGGGGTAACTGTTAATGGGGTAGTGGCAATTGTATATGGCAATCAATTTATAGCCAATCATGTTCCATTAGAAGAAGGCTTAAACACGATAGCAGTAACTGCAACTGACGTAGCAGGAAAAGCAGCGACAACTTCAATAACTGTGAATGCGTTTACAACAGCGCCTCATGTGATATTAACAGCCAATATAACAAGTGGGATCGTGCCTTTTATAACGTATTTTTCAGTATCTACCGAGATACCAAATGCAGTAGCGGCCTATCAGGTGGATTTTGAGGGCGACGGCACAATTGATTACACAGGAAATGCCTTTGACAATATAAGCTTCACCTACGCAGAAGAAGGCATATATTATCCAACGGTAATTGTCAGAGATGACCAAGGAACAAATTATTCAGATACTATTGCGATAGTTGTTCTAAATGCAGCACAGCTTGATGCGTTGCTGAAATCCAAATGGAATGGGATGAAAAACAGCCTAAGCATTAAAAACACCGCAACAGCATTAACTTACATGCACTCTGCCGCCAGAGCATCTTATCAAGAGATGTTTAATGCCTTAATAGACCAGTTGCCTTCTATTGTAGCAACAGAAACAGAGTTTAAACTTATCTTTGTTGCTGATAATGTAGCAAAATATGAACTTGTAACCATAGAAAATGGAGAAAGATATTCCTATGAAGTTATCTTTATAAAAGACGAGACAGGCCTATGGAAGATATTGGAATTCTAATAAGGATAAGACAGGTTAATTAGACAAGTCATGTTTTCTTTAATTGCCACTTTAATGATTTTAACCAGCCTGATGTAGGATAGGAAAAGTGGACACCAAATACAAGAAATGATGCTCATGTTGCTGGGTATCACTATGAGAAGGCGGTTGAAACGAAAGAGGAGTTTATATTAGAAATATTATCATTTTTACTGTTGTTATCTTGACTTCGATATTGCTTGTTATTCCTGCTTATGCTGCTGGTCCATGGAAAGGCAGGATTATCGACATAGAGACAAAAGAGCCAATTGAGGGTGCTGTAGTGTTGGCGGTATGGATGAGGGCTTATAGAACCCCCGCCGGTGATAATACTTATTTTTATAATGCCAAAGAAGTATTAACTGATAAAGAAGGCAGATTTGAAATATCGGCATACCGCCCCATTAATCTGCTACCAATAATTAGTTATATAAAAAAACCAGAGTTTACTATTTTTAAACCTGGATATCTGAGAATAGAAGTTTCTCTTGATGAGAATGTAACGAATAAGGCGGTTGAACTGACAGAATGGCGGCTGGGGAAAACGTTCAAAATTTCTTCCGGCATTATCGAACTTCCAAAACTTAAGACGAGAGAGGAGAGGTTGAGAAATATTCCAGGAGGTCCAACAGATGTTGGAGGCGATAAATTGCCGATTCTTTATAAATTAATAAACGAAGAAAGAAGGCATTTGGGATTAGAAGGTGAAGTGTGGAGATAGGGATGAAAAAGCAATTCTTATTCTCAATTCTTGTGTTGTTTCTTGTATTAGGCTTTCTGTTTTCCGAGCAATGTTTAGCTTTAGAGAAAGAAACACATAGGGCGCTTAATGAACAGATAGCAAAGGTGCCCACTAACAGTTTTTCTTTAAATACATACCTCATAAATCAATTGGGCTTTAATATCGGAGTTGAACAAATCTTAAATGGTAAGGAGGTTTGGAAATGGGTTCGTGACGGCGGCAGGACTGAAGACGAACCTATGTACACCCGTTCTCTCAACCATTTTCATGACCCATTGAAGACATGGGACAGCTCAGGCTTTAAAGGGACATTTAAATCGTCTATTGTATGGGCTCAAGATCAGGGGTGGATTGGCTCTCAATTTGGCGGCGACTGGTCGTGGAAAAAGGCAAGGGATTCTTTTTATAAGGCTCTTACAGCTATGACTAAAATTGAGAGGGATAATAATTTCTCAGAAACTTTTAGAGGGCTTGGACAAGCAATGCATTTAGTTCAAAATTCTTCCGTCCCTGACAAGGTAAAAGCAAATGGAATTAGAGAAGGCTCTAATGGTTAAAAAGACTTTCAAGGTATTGGCAGTTATCATTTATTTTTGGGTTACCCCTGTTTTTGCAGGGTCCGCAACCTTTTACTATTCTGATGGCCCATGGAGTGGGAAGGTGATTGATTCAGAGACAAAGGAGCCAATTGAAGGAGTTGTTGTGCTTGCTGTTTGGCAGAAGGTATATGCAACACCTGCTGGTGATAGCTCATATTTTTTTTTTTTTTTAGAAGTGCTTACAGATAAAGAAGGAAAGTTTTTTATCCCAAAGTTCAGAGCGGTAAATGTTATTCCAGTTATACGGCGTATCGAAGGGCCAGTTTTTACTATATTTAAACCTGTGTATACAGCCTTTTCAGATTCAGCATATAATTATTTTAATAAATATTCCCCTGACAGCCCTTTACGGACAGATCGTGATACCATTGCGGAATCTTTTAAAAAAGGAGTTGTCGTTGAACTATTTAAGCTGAAAACAAGAGAGGAACGAATAGAAGGATTGCATGAAGCACTTCCCTTAGGAGAAGTGTCAGATGAAAAGATGCCAGCATTATTAAATTTAATTAATACTGAAAGGAAACGTTTAGGGTTAGATCCTATTCATATCAAAAGGTGAAACGAAAAATGAAGAAGCTAAAAAATATTTTGTTAGTATTTTTGTTTCTTTTATTTGCAACAGTTTATTCTACGCATATTTTATGGGCCTTAGAGAAAGATACCCACGAGTTTTTAAATAAGAAGCTTGCGCGCAATTATTCTATCCTAAACAATTATTTAAAGGATCAGCTTGGTTTTAGTAAAGGGATAGAAGAAACTTTTGTATCAGGAAATCAGGGTAAAACCGTGGAAGAATGGATAGGTATCGGCGGCAAGAAAGAAGACGAACCAGCATATTCTCGTTCTCTAAATCATTTTCATATTCCATTAGTCCCTTGGGATAGCTCTGGTTTTAAGGGGACATCTAAATCATCTGTTATATGGTCTCAAGAGCAGGGTAGTTTCGGCTCTGCTTTTGGAGGTGACTGGTCATGGAAGAAAGCGCGAGATTCTTTCTATAAAGGATTAACGAGTTTAACCAAGACAGATAGAGAGAAGAATCTCGCTGATACCTTTAGGGCTTTAGGACAGGTGATGCATTTAGTAGAAGACGCTTCTGTGCCTGCTCATGTAAGGAATGACGCTCATATATTTGGGTATCATTACGAAAAATGGGTTTTACAAAATCATGGCATACTTAACTTAAGCCCTTTTAATTTTGATCAATCTATTTTAGATATAACGCCAGAATCTTCTGCGCCAATTCCGATAGCCAACATTTTTGATACTAACAGATATAATGGTTCTAACCCTAATGTCACGTTTGGTGATAGCATTGGCCTTACTGAATACACTAATGCCAATTTTTTTAGTGAGAATACTATATTTACTGACTTTCCATATCCCTCATGGGGCGCTATTGTTGAATATGAAGACATTGACATCACTGGAAAGAAGCGAACATATCTCAAAAAACTTGGTAATGGAGAAAGCGTTGGCGCAAAAACAGGCTATGGTGAAAGCATAAATCATTTTGCAGCAGGCAGGCGGTTTTATAAACTTCTTCCCCCTCATCTTAAGCATTTGGGGTTAAAATTGGATGAAAAAGTGTATTCTGACTATGCCCAAAAACTCATCCCCCGAGCCGTAGGCTACTCTGCAGGGCTGTTGAATTACTTCTTTAGAGGTAGAATGGAGGCTGGGACACCAGAGATTATATATGATAGTTTTTGTAATATTACAGGGATAAAGATACCATATATCGGAAACTCTACATACAAATGGGAAATAATGGCAAATAAAGATGCAATGGGGCCTGGAAATTTTATTGTATCCTATCAATATAAACCATACGGCAGCGGAGGATTTGTTTATGGCGTTTCTGATGAGAAACCCTTAAATGAAAGCATTGGGTCATCATACATAAGCTCTTCAGCATTCACTTTCAATTTCAACAACCCTATTCCGCCAAATGCTTTGGAGATAAAATTAACTCTTATTTTCAAAGGGAAACTTGGCAATGAAGGTGTTTATCCATATAATGGGCAATTTGCAGTGGCAGCGCAGGCATTACCAGTGATTAATAATAATTGCTCAGTGACTTACAGAGAATATGAGGCTTTTAAAACTGTTGCTGGTAATAATATAGAGAGAGTAGCCTTTAATTATTTCAAACTCAATGGCCAGTATCTTTATGAGCCTCTACCAGAAGGCCAAATATATATATGTGAACCTCCAAACTATGGAGTATGTCATCCTATCAATATTTCTGAACCTGATATTGTCATAACTATCTGGTGTGATGGTTATCGTAATTTACCTATAAATAGATATGAATCTACTAAAAACATAATATATGATTCTTTTCATGGGCAATTTATCACCACAGTCATTAACGGTCAAAGAACGGTCTATGATGCTATAACAGGAGAAAATGTAGGAAATTGTTGTGCTAACAACGGTGAATATGTATATCGCTATTCGAGTTTTGAGCCGCACTGTGAAAGACTTACCCCATGGGAGGAGCCGCCACCGCCGCCTTAAACCACAGCGCTTTTATAGAATAGATATGCATAGAAAGGATTATTACTGTATAATTTATAACCTATGACAGTCAAAGAATTTTTTAAAAAGATATTCTTTATTGAAATCCTCCATGGGCTTGCTCTGACGTTCAGACATCTTTTTACGCCTCCTATCACAAAACAATACCCAAAGGAAAAAAGAGAGCCAGCCCCTGGGTTCAGAGGGCTTCATGCCCTTGTAAGGGACAAAGAAACCGGCAAGGCAAAGTGCGTTGGCTGCGGCCTTTGCGCGGCAATGTGCCCTTCCAAGTGCATATATATCTATACCAGTGAAGACGAAGACCACAAAAAAATCGTTGACAGGTATGAGATAGACGTCTTGAGATGCGTCTTCTGCGCATTTTGTGTAGAGGCATGCCCTTACGGGGCAATATCTCTAAGCGATCACTTTGCGTACTCTGATTATTCAAGGGATGCATTCTATATGAAAAAAGAGAAGCTCCTTTCAAACTGGGATAAATATATGGCAGGAGAAAAAGGCGAGAATTATTTTAAAAAGTTTTGGAAGCCAAAACGGGAGGATTTTAAGACAGGCTAAGGTTAAGTAATCTCAACCTCAGCCTCAACCTTAACCTAAGGAGATTATGCTGCCACAGATATTTTTTGCATACTTTGCAGTTGTGATAACAGTGCTATCTATTCTTGTGATAACAAGAAAGAATCCTGTTCATAGCGTAATATGGATGCTTGTGCTTTTTGTGCATATAGCAGCGCTTTACATTTTCCTGAATGCCGAGTTTCTGGCAGCAATACAGATAATCGTCTATGCAGGGGCAATCCTTGTATTATTCCTGTTTGTCATTATGCTGCTTAACCTCAAGAAAGAGGAACAGGAAAGAAAATTTCACGGCTACTGGCCTTTGGGCGTGCTTGCAGGGACATTTTTTATAGTGTTTTTTATATTGATCTTAAGTAAGATTTCTGTGTTTCCAAAGTTAGGGCCATACAGTATTCAGGCAATACAGTCAGAGGGCAGCATAATGACCATCGGAAAGGTCTTATATACGGATTACATCCTGCCCTTTGAGATAGCATCTATTGTGCTGTTAGTGGCTATAATAGGGGCAGTGGTATTGGCGAAGAAGAGGATAGAATAGAAAAATGTATTCGGAATACAGAACACAGGAGACAGGAGACAGAAAGATCCAGCAGTCATTCTGAATCCTGACTGCTGGATTCTATATTCTCAAGGAGGTAGTTTGGTTCGTTGCCTTCAGCCATTATCTTCAGTCCATGAGAGGACAGGTTCTGGTCTTTTTTATAATCACAGTAGCAGCAGCAGAGGCGGCCATAGGGCTGGCCCTCTTGATTGCATTTTTTAGAAACAAGACAACTGTAAGTGTAGATGAAATAAATCTATTGAAAGGATAAAAATAATAGTTAAAACAGTCGTCATTCCCCGACTTGATCGGGGAATCCAGAGAGAAAAAGAGATACTGGATGCCCGATTACAGTCCTCGGGCATGACAGAACAAAAAAATTAAATATGCTTAAATACACACTTATTCCATTACTGCCATTAATATCTTTTGTTATAAACATCCTATTTGGCCGTAATGCTATAAAGGATAAAGCCCATTGGATTGCCGTGCCTGCGGTGTTGGGCTCCTTTGTTCTTTCTCTGTCAGCATTTACGGATGTGCTTTCAGGCAATACAATAAATATAAATTTCTACAACTGGATCATCTCAGGCGACTTCAATGTGCCTATAGGCTTGCTAATAGACCCTCTTACGGCAGTAATGCTTATTGTGGTTACCTCTATCAGCTCTTTGATCTTTATCTACTCAATAGGCTACATGCACGGAGACAAAGGCTATTACAGGTTCTTTGCCTATCTGAGCCTCTTTGTATTCTCAATGCTTACCCTTGTCATGGCTAATAATTTTCTCGTCCTCTATTTTGGATGGGAGGCAGTGGGGCTCTGTTCATATTTTCTCATCGGATTTTGGTTTGAGAAAAAGTCAGCAGTCAATGCAGGCAAAAAGGCATTTATAGTAAACCGGTTCGGAGATTTTGGTTTTGGTCTTGGAGTAATACTCATCTTTCTTACCTTTGGAAGCCTTGAATATGCAAAGGTATTCCCGCAGGCAGGAAGCGTTGTAGGGCAAACTATAAATATCCTTGGCTATGATATAAATACAATTACCCTCATATGCCTGCTTCTTTTCTGCGGCGCTGTTGGGAAATCTGCTCAGATGCCGCTTCATGTATGGCTTCCTGATGCAATGGAAGGGCCAACGCCTGTTTCAGCCCTGATACATGCTGCAACAATGGTCACTGCAGGCGTGTTTATGGTTGCACGGTGCAATCCCCTCTTTACTCTCTCAAGTACAGCAATGACAACCGTAGCTCTGGTCGGCGGAACAACTGCAATATTTGCCGCCTCAATCGGGCTTGTTCAAAATGATATAAAACGCATCATAGCCTATTCAACAGTAAGCCAGCTTGGATATATGTTTCTGGCCTTGGGCATGGGCGCATATACTGCCGGGATATTTCACCTCTATACACACGCATACTTTAAGGCTCTGCTATTCCTTGGCTCAGGAAGCGTTATACATACTTTGCACGATGAGATGAACATTCAGAAGATGGGCGGACTTAAAAAATATATGCCGATTACCTACTGGACATTCCTTATAGCCTCTTTAAGCATCTCAGGAATTCCAGGGCTCTCAGGGTTTTTCAGCAAGGATGAAATACTCTGGAGAGTCTATGCAGGCGGAGGCATGGGTAAGTTCCTCTGGGCTTTAGCCACTATTGCAGCCTTTATGACAGCCTTTTATTCATTCAGGCTGATTTATCTTGCCTTCCACGGTAAATTCCGCGGGACCCATGAGCAGGAGCATCATCTGCATGAATCCCCGTCTATTATGACTGTGCCTTTGATGCTGCTTGCAGTCGGAGCAGTTGCAGCAGGATGGGTAGGCATCCCTCATATATTAGCCCCGCACAGCGACAGGATAGGTGAGTTCCTTGCGCCGGTGCTTGGACACCCTAAGGGTGAAGGAACTCATGCGGAAGAGTGGTTTGTAATGGGGCTTTCTACAGTGATTGGTTTAGCAGGAATACTCACTGCCTATGCTATGTATGGTAAGAAGACTGATCTGCCGCAAAAAATCGGTTCTGCATTTCAGCCTATTTATAAATTACTCTATAACAAATACTATGTAGATGAGCTTTATGATAAGACAATAGTGAGACCTGTGCTTAACGCCTCTCAGAAGGTGTTTCTTGGCTTCCTTGACGGAAAGATTATAGAAGGGACTGTTAACGGCATACCGGCGCTTATAGGCGCTTTTGGAGAAAGGCTGAGGAAAATACAGACAGGCATGATTTCACACTACGGGCTCGTAATGGCTGCGGGTGCGCTGATAATAATTTGGATAGTAATTTTTTGAGACCTAAATTGAGCGATTCTAATGGAGCATAGTAATTTAAAAAACCGTGTAACGCCACAGTATTTATTGGGAGGCAATTATTTTTTGGATATACCGAATAGGTTAATCAAGGACTCATCAATAAAAATAATTGCCTGTTTAAATGTGTTGCCACACGGCTTTTTAAATTACTATGCTCCATATTATGACAATAAAACTGTTCAACTTTGGTGAGATACGAACGAGACAATGACAAATAATTTTGATTACCCAATACTTACTGTAACAGTCTTCTTCCCTCTTCTTGGGGCTTTGCTATTGCTGTTTGTACGAAATGCAGCCTCAATAAGATGGATAAGCCTGCTTGTTACCATCGGGACATTTATTATTGCATCCCCTATGCTATGCGCCTTTGATAAGACCACCCATCTCATGCAGTTTGTAGAGAAAAAGCCATGGATCCCTTCATTGGGGATAAACTATTTCTTAGGAATAGACGGCATAAGCATCCTCTTTATATTTCTTACGGCCCTTCTTGGCGTGCTCTCTGTGCTTGTCTCATGGAAGTCTATTGATACAAAGGTAAAGGAGTTTCATATAGCCATCCTTGCAATGGAGGCAGGAATGCTCGGGGTCTTTGCCTCTCTGGATTTTTTCCTCTTCTATATCTTTTGGGAGGCGATGCTTATCCCCATGTTTATCCTTATAGGAGTATGGGGAGGCGCAAACAGGGTTTATGCTGCGGTCAAGTTCTTTTTATACACGCTTTTAGGAAGCGTATTAATGCTGGTTGGCATAATAGTGCTGTATCTTTACGGAGGCAGCACCCTTGATATACTCACATTAAGCAATATCAAGTATCCCTTCTATCTGCAGTATTGGATCTTCCTTGCCTTCCTTGCGGCATTTGCAGTAAAGGTGCCAATGTTTCCTGTTCATACATGGCTTCCTGACGCCCATACAGAGGCACCTACGGCAGGCAGCGTTATACTTGCAGGCGTGCTGATTAAGATGGGTGCATATGGGTTTTTGAGGTTCTCTATCCCTATGTTCCCGGATGCTGCAAAGTTCTTTGCCGCGCCACTAATCATACTCTCCATAGTGGGCATCATCTACGGGGCAATGGTCTGCTTTGCCCAGAAGGACATTAAGCGCCTTATCGCTTATTCAAGCGTAAGCCACATGGGTTTTGTAACGCTTGGGATATTCAGCCTTAATTCACAGGGGCTTGAAGGCGGAATACTGCAGATGATAAACCATGGGATTATCACAGGCGCGTTATTTTTGATGATAGGAATTATCTATGAAAGGACGCATACGAGGATGATTGCAGATTATGGCGGCTTTGCCTCGCTTGTCCCATGGTATGCAGGCGTCTTTATAATATTCACATTTGCCTCCGTAGGGCTTCCTGGAACAAACGGATTCATAGGCGAGTTCCTGATTATCTTTGGCGCGTTTAAGGCAAAGTGGCTCTGGGGCTTCCTCGCAGCAACAGGCATAATACTCGGCGCAGGCTATATGCTGCGGCTTTATCAAAAGGTATTTTTTGAGAAGGCAAACCCTGAGGCTACAAGCCGTTTTCATCTCACGGACCTCAGCCTGCGTGAAGCGCTTACATTACTGCCGTTAATTATCCTTGTATTCTGGATAGGCCTATATCCTCAGGCATTGCTTGATTATATGCATGTCTCTGTAGAGCATCTTATCAAAAAGACAGGCAGCGCCGCAGGTGCGGAAAACTTAATGGCTCAATATATAAGGGAGATCTTCAGATGGTTTTAGATAACACAATACTGTTAGGCATAAGGCTGATCTCTCCTGAGCTCATACTTATATGCACAGGCTTATTCCTTCTGCTGCTTGATATACTCATAAAGAGAAAAGAGACTGTCGCCTTTGCAGGCCTTATCGGCATATTTCTTTCAATCTGGGTTAATTTAAAACTTTCTTCATTAGGACTATCAGGCAATGTCTTTTCAGGGATGTTTGTGTTTGACAGATACGGCAGCTTTTTTAAGTTAATCTTTTATATAACCGCCATACTTACAATTCTTATCTCTCTAAGATATCTGACTATCCAGAAGGGCGGCATCGGAGAGTACTATGCCCTTATCCTTTTTGCCACAGCAGGCATGATGTTTATGGCGTCTGCTTCTGACTTAATAGTGCTTTACCTTGGGCTTGAGTTAATGGCGCTTTCAACCTACATCCTTACAGGGATACTAAGGGGGCAGATTCGCTCAAATGAGGCTGCCATAAAATATTTTCTCCTCGGCGCATTCTCGTCTGCCATACTGCTTTATGGAATATCCCTTACCTACGGCCTTACAGGCACTACAAATATAAATGAGATTGCCTCATCACTTCAGGCTTTAAACCTTCTGAAAAGCCCCATGCTCTTTTTAGGGCTTATATTTTTTATAGTGGCCTTTGGGTTTAAGATCGCGCTTGTGCCCTTCCATATGTGGGCGCCTGACGTATATGAGGGGGCGCCAACATCAATTACAGCTTTCATGTCCGTCGGGCCAAAGGCCGCCGGATTTGCGGTCTTTGGCAGGGTATTTTTTGAAGCATTTGGAAGTCTGCATCTTGAGTGGTCCGGCATCCTAATTACATTATCAATCCTTACAATGGCTATTGGAAGCATCCTGGCAATTCAGCAGACGAACTTGAAGAGGATGCTTGCCTATTCATCCATCAGCCATGCAGGATACGCTATACTTGGCATCATATCAGCAACTCCTGAGGGAGTATCAGGCATGATGAATTATCTCCTAATATATACCTTCATGAATATAGGGGCCTTTGCAGTTTTGATAATGCTTAACAGCGAAGGGGTTCGCGGGGAGGAGCTGTCTGACTATGAAGGGCTTGCAAAAACGCACCCGCTTGCCTCTTTTATAATGCTTATATTTATGTTCTCTTTGACAGGCATCCCGCCTACAGCGGGCTTTATGGCAAAATTCTATCTCTTTATGGCAGCAATCAAGGCAGGCTATATGCCCATTGTGATAGTTGCGGTAATATTCAGCGTAGTCTCCGCGTTCTTCTACCTGAGGGTTGTTATGTATATGTACATGAAAGAGCCAAAAGGGGAAGTTGCCCTCTCAACATCCGGCTCACTAAACCTTGCTCTTATTATAACAGCAGCAGTTACATTGCTTATCGGCATCTTCCCGTCTGTCTTTTTAGAGATTGCAAAGGCGTCAGTAGGAGGACTTTGAATTATATAGAGACTAAACTATGAATGAAGAAAACAAAGACAAAACGCTTCAACTGCCGCCTGTAACCTTTACAAACCATATCCTTGAGTTAAGCACCGCTGCATTTATAAGTCTTGGTATTATTCCAAACCCGATGACAGGACAGATTGACAAGAATCTTCCGCAGGCAAAATATCTTATTGACACAATCGGGATACTTGATGAAAAGACAAAGGGCAATCTTACGCCTGATGAGGATAAGCAGCTTAAGGAGGTTCTTTTTAACCTTCGCACAATGTATGTGCAGGCCAGTGGGGTTAAGAATGGTTCATAACCCCTTTTAGTCTGATTGACTTAATTGGTTCTAACTAATTAAACCAATTAAGCTATTCAGACTAATAAAACTATTTACTAATGAGTTCATAAGTAAAGACACATAAATTAAACGTCATGCCCGAGGTTCTTAATCGGGCATCCAGTTCTTTAGCTGTCTGGATTCCCGCTCAACGGACTGCGGGAATGACAAGCTATGTGGCTTTACTTATGACCCTCTGTGTTAAAAGACAAGGAACTGTCTGAGATAGGCAGGCTCTTTGAAAAAATAATCTTTAAAAAAGACGAGTATATTTTTATAGAGGGCGACTCGTCTGATTGGCTTTATATTGTGGCTGATGGAAGGGTAAAGGTTGTAAAACATACAGTAATGGGAAAGGATATAATCCTTGAGATTATGTCTCCCGGTGATATTTTCGGAGGGGTCGCTGTGCTGGATAAAAAACCGTTTCCTGCCTCTGCTCAGGCAATGGAGGCTGCAACGGTTGTCAGGCTCAACCGCAATAACCTCTTTAATATTATGGATGAGTACCCTGCGCTGAAGCTTGAGATTGTGAAGTACTTCAGCTCAAGGCTCAGGGACGCGCACGAGACGCTGAAAAATATCGCCACAGAGCGTGTTGAGAAAAGAATCGCATCGCTTCTTGTTAAGCTGGCAGAGAAAGTCGGCGTTAATGACGGCAGATACAGAAGGATAGATTTCCAGCTTACAAGGCAGGAGATTGCAGAGATGGTAGGCACAACTGTGGAGACAAGCATAAGGACCATGAGCAAATTTCAGAAAGAAGGTATGGTAAAATCTTCAGGAGGCAAGATTTTAATAAATGTTGAATCGGTTAATAAGTTTATCAGTGAATAACATATCATCTTGAGTTATGAGTTTATGCGTTGTTAACTAAAAATTCGAAATTCAAAACTCAAAACTCTAAGTATGATCGGAGGTTTCTATGGATGTCCCTTTGTTGTTTGGACGTTACCTTGTAAGACACGGGAAGATTAAAGAGTCTGACCTAACTAATGCATTGGCCCTGCAGAAAGAGGTAAATATGCCCTTAAGCGTGTTTGCCCTTGAAAATGGATTTATAAGCCTTGAAGATTTTAAGAAGATACTGAGGCTTCAGAAGGAAAAAGCGCTCAGATTTAAAGACGCCGCAGTGGAGCTTCAGATTCTTGATGAAGAGTCTATTGAAGAAATAGGCCAGAAGCAAAGGGCGTCTCTCACCCCTATAGGCAATATCCTGATTAAGAGAGGTCTTATATCAAGCGAAGAACTGCAGAGCGAATTAAAAAATATGCAGGCGGAGATGCCTCCTAAACCATGAAATTTTTAATTGCCATCATAAGTATTATCCTTATTTTATACTCTACGCATTGCCATGCCCAGGCAGAAGCCCCGGCAGGGACAGATATAGTCCTGCTTATGGACAGCTCGGGGAGCATGAAAAAGACTGACCCAAAAAACTACAGAAAACCGGCGGCAAGGCTTTTTGTATCCCTCCTCGGTGAAGGCAATAATATAGGAATTATAAGTTTTGGAGATTCAGCGGCCTCGCTTCAACCGCTTATTGAAAACAAGAAAGAAAACCAGGGGAAAATATTTTCTGCCATAGAAAAGATATCTTCAGCCGAGGCGTTCACAAACATTACCGAAGCTGTAAGAAAAGGATTTGAAGAGCTAAAGTCCTCCAGACACAAAGACAAAGTTATCATACTCATGTCTGACGGCAGGATTGACCTGGGTTCGGCAGAAAAGGACGGGAAGTCATCAGCAGAGCTGTCAGCCCTTCTTAAGGAATTACAAAACTTAGGCGTAAAACTATATTCAATAGCCTTTACAGAGGAGTCAGATATAAAGCTCCTTGAGAATATGGCAAAAGAGACAGGCGGATTTTCAAGAATTGCAAAAACAGACAAAGATATACACATCATATTTGCATCCATGTTTGAAAAGATTAAGTCCCCTGACACAGTCCCCCTGGAAGGAGATATGTTTAACATAGATAAGTATATAAATGAGGCGACTGTATTGATTACAAAAGAGGAGGGATCCCTTACCACTGTCATTGACCCCTTACAGGCAAAGCATACGCCGGCAAAACACGGCGGCAATATCCTTTGGCACAGCACAAATGTCTTTGATATGATCACCATTAAAAATCCGGCGGTTGGAAAATGGAATGTATCCCTGAGCTCTAAGGATGGAAACAAGGTATTTGTCATAACAAACCTCAGCCTGAAAAGCTCCTTTAACAAGGAGTTTGTCCACAAAGGAGATAAAATAAAGATTGATGTATGGCTTACAAAAGGCGACGGCGTATTAACAGAAAAAGAGGTTCTTGAAAAAACATTGTTTACCGCAGAGATTGTTGAGCCCGAGGGAGGCAGCGAAAAGATTAACCTCTTTGACAGCGGAGAAGGCGGCGACACCAAGGCAGGCGACGGCGTCTATTCAGGTGAATTTGCAGTAACCGGCACAGGAGAATACATCGCCAAAGTAAACATTGAGGGCAAGACATTTAAAAGGGAAAAGGTATTTCAGTTTAAGGCTGAGGAAACGCCCATAAGCCCTGCAAAGCATCCATCCCCTGTAAAAAAGGCTTCGTCCCAGAAGGATGCATCAATTGTTTTACTATATGCCTTGGCAGGGGCGTCAGCGCTCTTTGCTATAACAACAGTCTACTTCTTCATGGCAAGCAGAAAATACAAGATGCTTCACAATAAAATTCTTGCTGAACTTACAGATGCAAGGAATGAAATAGAGGAGCTCAAAAAGGCGATAGAAGCTCAAAAAACAGCCTCTGTAGAAGTTGTAGAGGCTCAAGAGGAAGCTAAAGAGGAAATAGTTGGCGAGGAGAAATACGCTGAATTAATAAAAGAAAAAGAAGAGATGAATACGGAGCTTATAAGCACTAAGGAACAAATACAGCAAAAAGAACAACTGTTAGAGGAGCTCCGTGAAAAATACCATGAACTTGAAAGGGAATATCTGGTCTTATATGAGCACCACCGTTTATAAAGAAATTTCAGAGTTTCTTAAGCGCCCTGAGTTTTTCTTTTTGCCTCTTTGACAGCATCCTCGGATTGCCTTTTTGTCTAACAGGAGCTTCAATATCGTCATCTTTTCCGGTATCTTCCGGCTCTGTTTCTTCTGCATGCAAAGAATAAAGCCTTCTCTCAAAATCCCCTGAGGCAATTGATGCAAAGCCCTTTCTCTCTGCAAAGTCCGCTATCTCCCTGTCAGAGCTCACAACAATCCAGTGCCTTGCGCTCGCAGAGAGCATTTTCTTTATTACAGAATCCGCATTTTCTCCTAACCTTGAAAAAATAACCGTAATGAGACCGCCTTTAATTCTTGTCTCATTCAACTGCCCGCTTTTATGGCCGTCAAAGACCAGTGTAATATCATGCCCTTTCAGGCTTGCATACGCCTGAAGCCGCTGAATAAGGTCATTACGCGCACTCTCAAGGCTTCTGTGCGCGGTACCGATAAGGTTATATCCGTCAATTAATATGTATGCCATATAATATCAATTTTCTTATTATACCGAATTACTATGCCAATCTTACTCAATTTTTATCAAAAATTTCTTGGCTATCACTTCTTCCTACCATAGAATGAATTAAACATAGAATAAGTTTAAAAGTAAATGTTATACATCTTAATAAGTTATGCATTGCCCACGAGATAAAAGTTCTTTACGTGATAAGGTTGTTTGGAAATTAATTGCAAAGTCATGCCCAGATTGTAATGGGATATGGATACCCTATTCGGAACTAAAAACATTATATGATGAAGGATTGATGGCAGTTCCATCACAAGTTTATTCAAAGTCTGAGATAATTCATGAATATGATCATTGGGATTCCGAGATCAATTGTATAATTGACGGCAATCGGATGATTACCTATGACATTCAAAATACTCATGTTGATATATGCCCAATATGTAAAGGTTTATGGCTTGATGATGGAGAAATAAAAAAATATGGAAGGGGCAAACCAATTCCCATATTTTGGGTTACTGGAGGATAGCGAGCGTATTCCGATAGACGGACTGACAATTTTTTTCTTTTAGGGCTACAGCTATCTTTTCATTATATCATCCATGCGCTTTTGCATTTCATTCATCCTATCCTGCATCATCTTCATCTCTTTTTCTGCAGCCATGTTTCTTTCCATCATCTGTGACATCTCCATCATATGCTTAGACATGTCCTTCATGACTTCTGACATTCTTTTCATTCTGTCTGCCGGCATATCTTTCATCATGCCTGACATCCTTCCCATCATCCCTGACATCTGGTTTGTCATATCCATCATGCCGCCCATCATCTTGTCATGAGTCATCATTCCCTTTTGCCCGCCCATCATACTGCCCGGGCCGCCCATTTGCCCTTGCTGACCGCCTTGTCCGCCCATCTGTCCGCCTTTCATGCCTCCGCCCATCTGAGCAAAACTATAGGAAACAAGCAACCCTAATATCAAAATACTTATTAGAAATATCCTTTTCATCTTATGATCCTCCTTAATCTTTTTTGAGACTTTCTAATTTTCAAAGGAATTTATCGGCCTGCTATAGGACCGCGAAACTGATTCACCCCCTTTCTGCTCAATCGCGGGAATAAACAAGATTAATGAGTACAGGGGAACCTTCAACTTTGTGTTTTAATCATATCACCTTTGTACCCTCATGGCAAGCGGTAGACTTGCTCAAAAAACGTCTGTCTCGCAATCTGTTAAGATTTCCTTCGGGCTCTGTAACCTTTTTAAACTAATTTCGTCTTATTGCAAGGAAATGCAATAAAAAGGGCAGACGGAAAGCCTGTAAGATACACTTAGCAATGTGATGCTTATCACAATCAATATAAGTTCTTTATATTAAAGTCTTTTTGTTAGATATTAGATAATGGCATGCTGATAGGTATAAGGAGGCAGTCAGTGAAGGACATCCACAGGAAAGACGAAAAAACTATTTTCTTGATTTGTAACCTTCTTGCCCTTGAAGCGTCTTATTGTCAATAAATCCTTAACAACGGAAGGAGGTGAAAAAATGAAAAGAGCGATATTTACTTTTATTGCAACAATTATTGCACTCACCCTTATTGTAGGAACAACAACTTTTGCAGCCGGAAAGGGCAAAATGGGCAGCATGGGCTCAAGACAGGGCAGCATGGGCTCAGGACAAGGCAGCATGGGCTCAGGACAAGGCAGCATGGGTTCAAGACAAGGCAGCATGGGCTCAAGACAGGGCAGCATGGGCTCAGGTCAGGGCAGCATGAGCTCAGGTCAACACACGGGCTCAGGACAGGGCAGCATGAGCGGTAAATAGTTGATGGTTTAATGCCACGGGGGGCAATACCAGGTCAAAAACAATCTTCTGGTATTGCCCCTTCCCAGTGTGGTAATCTTCATCATCTTAAAGCATATTCAGGGATTTTCTATACTTTAAAGAATTATATTTTTTTTTTTTTTTTTTCACTGATAAATTTGTATTCTCTTTATATGGTTCTGTCCAGATATATAAATGAAATTTAAGAGAAACTCAAAAAACATGTTTCTGTTAAACATATCCCCTTTCCTTTTAATTCTGGTGTCAATTGCCCTTTACGGATGCAGTCTAAAACATACGGGGCCGAAAGTCGTGACAGGCGGCGTAATGTTTTCTGTTAAAGTACAGAACGCCAAAAAAGTTGCCATCGCCGGTGACTTTAACCTATGGGATACTGAAAAAGATATGCTTACAGACAAGGACGGCAATGGAATATGGAGTATAGTGATGCCGCTTGCAGACGGCAGATACGAATATATATTCTTAGTAAATGGAGGACAGTGGTTATTAGACCCTGATGTCCCTTTTACAGACGACGGCATTGGCGGGAAGAATTCGGTAATCACTATTAAGCGATAACATGTCGTGTGTAACGATTTGATGGCTTACTCCGTCTTATATACAGGACCAATGAAATGCAAGATGAAGAACATTCGCTTATTAAACAATGTGCTGACGGCGTTGCAGACACATACGCAATTCTGGTGGAAAGGTATCAGGATATGATTTATAACATTGCATACAGGATGTCGGGAAACTCCGAGTCGGCAAAAGATTTAGCGCAGGAAAGCTTTATCTCCGCATATAATAATTTAAGGAATTTCAGAAATGATTCAAAGTTCTCCACTTGGCTTTGCAGTATTGTAATCAATAAATGCAGGGATTATCTAAAGTCGCAAAAACAGCATATCTCATTTGATGAGATTCCGGAGATACCGTCTGCAAAGGCAAGTCCTGAAGAAGATATATCTAAAAAACAGATTATAGATAGAGTGCAGACAGCCCTTAATATGCTGCCTAAAGATTACCGCGAAGTGGTAGTTTTAAAACATATTGAAGGATTAGACTACGGAGAAATGGCGGTTATCCTTAATATCAACGCTAATACCCTTAAAGTCAAGACCCACAGGGGCAGGGAGATGCTGAAAAAGATTTTAAAGGCAATGGGTGTACTGAATGGATAAAAACATAGACATTATTCACAAACTCATTGATGGAGAACTTTCCCCAGAGGAAGAAAAGGCCGTATTAATGAGCATTGATACAGAACCATCCCTGAAAAATGAGTTGAATCTCCTCAGGAAAACGCTCCATATTGTAGAAAACTGCGACAGGAAATCAGCGCCTGCTTCTTTTACTTCAGAAGTTATAAGAGAATTGAAACCACACGCAAGGCTGAAGAGGGCGGGCTTACGGGGCTTCTTTTTGAGGGAAAGGGTATTTAGATGGAATATGGCTGCTGCCATGGCTGCCATGCTTTTTGTGGTAATATTAGGGGCAGGGATTCTTCATATTCAGAAAAAGGATAATCTATCTTCATCATTAAACAGAGGGACAATGGTTACAGTGCGATTTAATTTTTACTCTCCTGATGCAAAAAGTGTTTCCCTTGCAGGAGATTTCAATAAATGGAGCATTAACGAATATCCTATGAAAAAACATACCAACGGTGTCTGGACAATAGAGATTCCCCTAACGCCAAGAACTTACAGCTATATGTACGTAATAGATGAAAAAGTTTGGGCAGCAGACCCGAAGGCTGACTTATACCATGATGATGGGTTCGGCAGCAAAAACTCAGTAGTGAGGGTCAGTACGTCATGAAAATAAAGCGAATAATAAGACTCCTAATTACAACGACCTTAAGCATGATTCTGTTCTGTGGAATCGCAAGGGCAGATACGAAAAAACACAGCGAAGAGATAGCGCTTGCCGTAGAAAAATCTTCACTTTCTCAGGAGCAAAAGACACTGATTATCAATCGTTCCAGTGATGCGATAAAAGCCGGCATTCCGCCTGATGATGTATCAATTATTATACGAAGAGGGCTTTCAGGCGGCTGGGACAGCAAGAGCCTTGAAGGATTAATGACCATTGTCATCAATGCAAAAGAACAAAATCTGCCAGTGAGCTCTGTCTTAAACAGAATTGAGCAGGGGCTTTCCAAAGGAGCGCCTTCTGAAAAGATTTTATATGCCGCAAAGATGTTAATTGAAAAAACTGCCGCAGCAGACGGAGTCATAAACAACCTTGCCAGAAGCGGTATGAAGACTGATAAGGACGCAGAGAAGGGCGAAACAGTTCAGACAGTGGCAAGGGCTATGGAGAAATCAGTGACTGAGGAAACACTTATGCAGATAGGGCAAAAGATTGCAAATAAAGACCATGCCCTGTCAAAATTCAATGCGGCAGTGGCAACTATGACCACATTTATAGAGATGGGGATGCCGCTGGAACACGCGTCAAAGCTAATTCACAAAGCCATGGATAAAGGCTATACAGAAAGCCATATGATAATAATGGAAAGGGAATTTTTCAATAGGATTAAACATGGAGAGGGCATGAGCCATATAATGCAGAACATGGAGTCTATGATGGATAGAGGAACAATGGGGACAGGAATGGGTTCAGGGATGCCCGGCAGCGGAATGCCCGGAGGCTCTGGAATGTCAGGCGGCTCAGGAATGAGCGGCGGCGGGGCGCCTGGCGGCGGCATGGGCAGCGGCGGAATGTCAGGAGGAGGCGGCAGACACGGCGGCAGGTAAAGCAGGACATAGGTTTTAAAAGCATCTTTTTATCTGGTTCACTCCTGAGAGTCCTTAATCTTGAACTATTTTTTAATTTGAGATTGTTGTTTTCTCATTAAGCCTTGTTCCCCAATCTTTGGTATAAACATTGGTGTCATTTCCATATAACGCTTGTATTCATCCTTGAATAATACAAGCATCTCTTTTTCTTCCCTCAAGGGTTTAATTTTGGGTAGTTACTACCCAAAATGCCTGTGAGGATATAAATCGTCAGTGGGAAACCATACATCTCTGTGAAAAGGGCTACAAAAAATGCAAGGGTAGCTCCCATGGATCGCCACTCTCTTTTCTTAAGCGGTGCAAGGAAACTCAGTATAAAAAATGCAAACAGGATAACATTAACTATAACGAGACTCCAGAAACCATAGGCATAAGAAATGTCTTCGCCATGCATACTTATTCTCCCTCGGGACACAACTTGCTTTTGATGAAATTATACACAGGCACAAACACCATTCCGATATATACTCCATAAAGAAAGCTCTCTACGAGTCCAAGAATAAATCCTCCGAATGTCAGCCATTTGAAAGCCGGAAGCGCTGCCTCAAGAAAATTCTGCATGCCGTGCAGTCTTTGCGGGACGATTAATCCATATAGAACACAGAGGATATAGGAAAAGGACAGAAAAATTCCCATTGACCAAATGACGACTCTCATATTCAGCAACACCCATGGCCTCCTTTCTGTTCTTTCTTTTCAGATAAATCTTTACCTGAATGTTCTTTATGCTCCCCTCCCTCTTTACCATGTCCCTTATGGCCATGTCCTCCACATCCAAAGCCAAAAAGATGCATTGCTATAAAGAGCGCAAAGAATATTATGAAAACCCAGTTTTCTCTAATCCATTCCACAGGTCTATTGCCTTTCCTTTCTCCCGCGGGTGCCACCAAGGGCAGGAAAGCCCCCTGGTTCCATGTCTATTCCCTTGCGGAGGATTGTAAGCCGTCGTTTCATTGCCTCTATCTCTGTCTGTTGGGCTGCAATAATATCCTCTGCAAGTTTACGCACCAGTGGGTCTTTACCATGAATAAGCACAAGGCGGGCCATTTCAATGGCGCCTTCATGATGCGGAATCATCATTGCAAGAAAATCTACATCAGCGTCTCCGGAATAGCCGGGGGCATGCATATCATCCATCATCTTTTTCATGCCGGCATCCATTTCCTGCATAAAGTGCCTGAACTCAGAAGTCTGTTTTTCAGGCGCTTGTTTGCGGTGTATATAATCTTGCGCTGATACGGAATTGTATATCATAATCACCGCCGCAAATAAAAAAGCATATTTCATAGCGCCCTCTTTTATCCTGTTTGCCCGCGATGACCCGGGCGCACATACACGAGATTAATACTCTTTTTATTTCTTAATTCCCCGGAGGGTAGTTTCAAACTGCCCAGTGGTATCTGTGTAATAAGTTTAGGTTCAAACGGATTAGATACATCAAAGGCAGTTGCCGCCGTCTGTCCGGCATTAGGAGTTCCAGGCAGTTCGTCCTGTTCATGGGCAATGTAAAGAAGATTATTTGCAGGATTTGTCCATAGCCCGTGAGCCTCGCGGCCCCCTGAAAAGAATGTCCTGATAACCTTCCGCCGTCCTGAGGGAGCGCTGCGATCAATGACAGCTATCTGACTGGAGGCTATGCTGCCTGGCCCCCCGTCATCCACCCTGGCAAAGCTTACATAAACGACCTTGCCATTTGCATTTTCGACAAATTCAAAATGATTAGGCCGCGCCATGCTGCCGAGAGGAACAAAGTCAATGAGGCCAAACGGTTCGGAGGCAAAGCGGGCAGAGACTGCATCCGCAAGTTTATGCGAAAACCAGACCTCTATACCGTCCGGGGATGTCTTGAGAAAGGGTGTAAATCCCGGTTTGTCCTCTTGCCCGATATCCAGTGTTGTGAGTCGTTCGGTACGCGAATAACCATCAGCATCAGGATTTACACGGAATATATCTACCTTTGGTGTTTTCTGACTCGCTACAAAAGCGAGTGTGCCAATAGCATTAAACCATACCTGAGAAGGGCCATTAATCGTATTTATAAACTGTTTTACTGCCTTTGTATCTACTCCTCCTGACTGTTTGACAGCCAGGCCGACATCAAGTATCGCAATTCTGTCCTCTCCGCGCACAGCGATCCAGAGTTCTTTTCCGTTTCTTGTAAATGTAGGTTCATGCGGTTCCCGGCCTACGAAAATGCCGCTGGTTATTCGCTCAGGGTTTGTAGACGGCAAGGAAAATGGATTTAGGGTATTGCCTATAACCTTTTTATTTACAGTGTCTATTAGATAGACATTGCTTGACCCCCTCCCGCAGGTTGCAAGCATTTTGCCATCAGGGCTTGGAACAACCCCGTGAGCGTCAATGCATCCATGGTAAAGAGGTTTGTGTATAATCGCCGCGTGAGTAGGCATAACCCCTGCGGTCACAAAACGGAAAGGCGGTCTTGGGTCTTCATCGAAGCTTGTAAGATTGATAGTGGTCTCTATCGTATTATTCCGTGGGTCAATTACGCTTATGGTATTGGAATCCTCATTTGCTATAAATACACGATCCGTCGGGCCTATATCAGGAGGAATGTTTGACTGTGCTTCGGCAACCAGACCGGAAAACCTAGTGTAGTGTTACTAACAGTTCTTTACATTTGTTTTGAGTATTTTGAGCCGTCATTCCCGCAGTCCTTAAGCGGGAATCCAGGTTTTTATTTGTTTCAGAAAGACAATGGATTCCCGATTACTACCTCGGGAATGACAATCTTCAGAAAATCCCTTCTTGATTTATTATATATATTCATAGCAGACCTCCTCCTGAGATGTTATGGCATCATATGAGGCATTACGCCTGTTTCAGGGTTTTTACCTGCTACACATTCGTAAGCATTTCTTATCTGCCTCATGAGTTCTTTCTGCGATTCATCTGTGGTTGTTTTCGGATCTTTCATATGCAGTTCATGAAGTTCTATAGCTTTCTTAAGCCATTCTTCAGCACAGTTAAGCCTCTGCCCTGCATCAAAGTATCTCATCATGCCGTGCCCCATTTGTGAAAAGCTCTCAGAGGCCGCTAACGCCAGGGTCAGGATAGTTATTATCAGGATGCGCCTCATTTTATCCTCCTGGTATAATCCTCACCCATAGGAATGGGTAAAGAAGTTTATAATCGTTAGTACGAGTCTTTAAGCAGGAAAGACAGTTTTGTGTCCTCCTTATGGGTCTCTCTTTTGAGAGGCACCATTTGCAAAAGACTAC
>JACQXF010000022.1 GCA_016208855.1 Nitrospirota bacterium
CGAAAGCGTTAATGGTCTGGTCAGACGCTACTTCCCAAAGGGCACTGACTTTAGTAAGATAACGGATGTTCAGGTGGCAATGGTCGAATCAATTATTAACAACAGGCCCAGAAAATGTCTGGGCTACAAAACACCGCTTGACGTCGCTTCGGCTTTTGTTGCACTTCCACCTTGAATGTGGGACTTAAAACTAAAAATTAAAAACTCATAACTTCTTATTACAATGCGCATTGCCATTATCTCAGACGTTCATGCCAATCTTGAAGCCCTGCAATCTGTTCTTGAAGAAATAAAAAAAGAAATGCCTGATGAAATATGGTTTCTGGGCGATGCAGTTGGATACGGGCCGAATCCAAACGAATGTATAGATATAATCAAGAAAGAGGCGCAGATACTTATTGCAGGCAATCACGACTGGGGTGTTGCAGGGCTTGCGAACATTGAACATTTTAACCCTTACGCAAGAGAGGCTGCGGAATGGACAATTGATAATTTAACTGATGAAAACAATGCCCTTCTGAGAAGCCTTCCGCTTTTTGATAGACCAAAACTCAACAACATATTTCTTGTCCACTCCTCGCCAAAAGAGCCGGAAAAGTGGCACTATATCATTAATACATGGGATGCCTATATAAACTTCCAATTCTTTGCTGAAAGAAAATGTATTATTGGGCACAGCCATTATCCATTCGCGGCAGAACTTGATGAATCCGGCAGGGTCAATCTTTATAAGGAAACTGCTGAATTTAAAACAGGCTGCAGATATATCATAAATGCCGGCAGTGTAGGCCAGCCGAGAGACGGAAATCCCAAGGCATCTTATGCAGTTTTAACCAAAAATTCCGTAGAAATAAGAAGGGTCTCTTATGATATAGTATCTACACAGAAAAAGATGAAAGAGGCCGGATTATCGCGCTATCTTATTGAGAGGCTTGATAGGGGAAGATAGGAATATCACAAATGCCAAATGAGAACATCCACAAAAAAGATTTTAAAACAATAATAGGAGGCAACCATGATACCCATAGAGTATGACATGATAGTTTTTAAAGAAGATGATACTTATGTGGCGTATTGCCCTGAACTTGATGTTTCAAGCTGCGGGGATTCTGTTGAAAAGGCAAAGGAGATGCTCAAAACTGCGGTAAGGCTCTTTCTTGAGGAAGCTGAAAAGATGGGAACAATTGAGGACATTCTTGAAGAGGCAAGATATAAAAAAGATGTAAACGGATATTGGATTCCTCCGAAGCTTGTTGCAACCGAATTGGTAACTGTATCGTAATATGCCCAAAATATCTCCCATACCTGCTGGCAAACTACGAAAGGTGTTTGAAAAGGCAGGGTTTAAATGTGTCAGAATTGAGGGCGACCATTTTGTATATACAAAGCAAGATGCTTCGAGACCAGTAGTAATACCTGATTGGAAAGAAGTTCCAGTATTCATAATCAAGAATAATTTAAGAACAGCAGGCTTAACAAGAGAAGAGTATTTTTCTTTACTGGAGAAAGTCTAAGAAATATTAGGAGAACTTATGATACCGCGTTATACAAGGCCAGAGATGGGTAAATTGTGGGAGCCTCACAGCAGGTTTCAGAAATGGCTTGATGTTGAAATTGCGGCGTGTGAGGCATGGACAGCATTAGGGAAAATTCCTAAGAAGAGCCTTGAGACAATAAAAAAGAAGGCAAGGTTTGATGTTAAGCGTATTGACGAGATAGAAAAGACTGTAAAACACGATGTAATTGCATTTTTAACATCCGTGGCTGAATCTGTAGGGCCTGACTCAAGATATATTCACAAGGGGCTTACATCTTCTGATGTGGTTGACACAGCGCTTGCGCTTTTAATGAGAGATTCAGCAGATATTATTATTGCTGATATTAAAGAGTTGATGAAGGTTCTTAAAGAGCAGGCATTTAAGTATAAAAATACGCCATGCATCGGAAGAAGCCACGGTATTCATGCAGAGCCGATGACATTTGGCTTAAAGTTTGTACTCTGGTATGAGGATGCAAAGAGAAATCTTGAGAGGCTTAAAAGGGCAAGAGAGATTATAAGCATTGGAAAGTTCTCAGGCGCAGTCGGGACATTCTCAAATATTCCGACAAAGCTTGAAGAGCATGTATGTAAAAGACTTGGCTTAAAACCTGAGCCTATTGCCACACAGGTTGTGCAAAGAGACAGGCACGCAGAATTTTTAAATTCCCTTGCGCTGACAGCCGCCTGTATAGAGAAAATAGCGCTTGAGATAAGGCATCTTCAAAGGACTGAGGTCCTTGAGGCAGAAGAGCCGTTTGAGGCAGGACAGAAAGGCTCCTCTGCAATGCCTCATAAGAGAAACCCCGTCGGGTGTGAAAACCTCTGCGGGCTTGCGAGGGTTGTGCGCTCAAATGCTATGGCAGGCATGGAGAATATTGCACTATGGCATGAAAGGGATATAAGCCACTCATCAGTTGAAAGGGTGATAATCCCTGACAGCGCAATCCTTGTTGATTATATGCTCCAAAGGCTGGCAAAGATTCTTAAGGGGCTTCATATTTATCCTGAGAGGATGAAGGAAAATATTAATCGCAGCTACGGGCTTTACAATTCACAGCGCGTAATGCTTGCGCTCACAGAGAAGGACTTAAGCCGCGAGGACGCTTATCAGATTGTGCAGAAAAACGCCATGCAGAGCTGGAGAGAGCGAAAGGATTTTAAAGGGCTTCTAAAGAAAGATAAGGATATTAAGAAATATTTACCAATAAATGAGATAGAGAAGATATTTGATTTGGCATATTATCTAAGGAATGTTGATTATATATTTAAAAGAGTTTTCAAGTAAATGATACTGCATTTCTACCGAAAATCAGCGCTAACAGAAGCAAAAAAAAATGAGCTTCTTTTACGCATCCAGAAAATATCTGCTCTACACAAGCCTTCGGCTGATATAAAGGATATTGAGACAGAGTTTTGCTTTAATATAGAGGCAGCATCAGAGCTTACTGATACAGAAGCAAAGATACTCAACTGGCTCCTCGCAGAAACCTTTGAACCGGAGAATTTCTCTAATGAAAGTTTCCTAACCTCAAAACTTAAACCTCAAAATTCAGAACTTATCTTAGAGTTAGGCCCCCGCATGAACTTTACAACCGCATGGTCATCAAATGCCGTGGCAATATGCCATGCATGCGGATTAACAAAGATAAAGCGTATTGAGAGGTCAAGAAGATACAAGTTTATAAGGGTTCAAGGGTTCAAGGAGTCAAGGGTTCAAGATAAAAGAACTCAATCACTCGAATCCTTGAACCCTCGAATCCTTGAACCCTTTTTTTCACTTCTCTACGACCGTATGACCGAATGTCCGTATCCTGAACCTTTAAAGACATTTGAGACAGGCATAAAACCTGAGCCTGTTAAAATCATTCCGCTTATAGGGGAAGGCAAGCAGGCATTAATAAAAATCAATCATGAGATGGGGCTTGGGCTTGATGAATGGGATGTTGATTACTACTATAACCTCTTTGTAAATGACCTGAAACGCAATCCAACAAATGTGGAATGCTTTGATTTAAGCCAGTCAAACAGCGAGCACTCAAGGCATTGGTTCTTCAGGGGCAGATTAATAGTTGACGGGAAAGAGTCTTCGGAGACCCTTCTGCAGATTGTAAAGCAGCCTCTTAAGGCAAATCCCCGTAACAGCGTAATTGCATTTAAGGACAACTCAAGCGCCATAGAAGGCTACGACATTGAAACCATTATCCCTGAGCTGATAGGAAGGTCTTCTTCACTTAAAAAAACCCGCTCAAAATATCACTTGATATTTACTGCCGAGACGCATAACTTCCCCACAGGCGTTGCCCCTTTCCCGGGCGCTGAGACAGGCACAGGCGGAAGGATAAGGGATGTGCAGGCAACAGGCACAGGCGGACTTGTCATTGCAGGCACGGCAGCATATTGCGTGGGAAATCTGCTTATACCGGGATATGAACAGCCTTGGGAAGATAAGACTTTTTCATATCCGTCTAATTTGGCAAGCCCTCTTGATATAGAGATTCAGGCAAGCAACGGGGCGTCTGATTATGGCAATAAATTCGGCGAGCCTCTTATTCAGGGATTTACGCGTTCATTTGGCATGAGGCTTCCAAATCAAGAACGCATAGAATGGATAAAGCCCATAATGTTTACAGGCGGCATCGGGCAGATGGATGCAAGGCATGTTGAGAAAGATGCGCCTGAAAAAGGGATGCTCGTTGTAAAAGTCGGCGGCCCTGCCTATAGAATTGGCGTTGGCGGCGGCTCTGCATCATCGGTGCTTGCAGGAGAGCTTGCAGAGGAACTGGATTTCAACGCGGTTCAGCGCGGGGATGCCGAGATGGAGCAAAAGCTTAACAGGGTAATCCGCGCCTGCGTAGAAATGGGTAATGAAAATCCAATAGTAAGCATTCATGATCAGGGCGCAGGCGGAAACTGTAATGTTGTTAAAGAAATCATCTATCCTGCAGGGGCAAAGATTGAGATAAGAAATATTCAGGCTGGAGACAATACGCTCTCAGCCCTTGAGATATGGGGCGCTGAATATCAGGAGCAAAATGCCCTGCTTGTTAAACAAGAACACATTGATATGTTTGAGTCATTATGCAAAAGGGAAAAAGTTCCATGCGCAGTAATCGGGCAGATTACAGGCGATGGCCTTATTGTGCTTCATGACGAGACTGACGGCAGCGCGCCTGTTAATTTAGATTTAGAGAAGGTCTTGGGCGATATGCCTCAGAAAACATTTAAGCTTGACCGAACTCAGCAGGGGCTTGAGCCATTAAAATTTTCATGGGACTCATTAACTCAAAACTCAAAACTCAAAACTCAAAATTATATTAGAGATGCCTTAGGCAGAGTTCTCCGTCTTCTTTCAGTAGGCTCAAAGAGGTTTCTCACAAACAAGGTTGACCGCTCTGTTACAGGCCTTATTGCAAGACAGCAGTGCGTAGGCCCGCTTCAACTTACATTGTCTGATGTGGCTGTCATTGCACAGGGCCATTTTGGACTGACAGGCTCTGCCATCTCAATAGGAGAGCAGCCGATAAAGGGGTTAATCAATCCATCTGCAATGGCAAGGATGAGCGTTGCAGAGGCGCTGACAAATATTGTCTGGGCAAGGATCAATGCGCTTGAGGATATAAAATGCTCAGGCAACTGGATGTGGGCAGCAAAACTACCGGGTGAAGGCGCAAGGCTTTATGATGCGGCAGTAGCAATGAGGGATATTATGATTGAGCTTGGCATTGCAATTGACGGCGGCAAGGATAGCTTATCAATGGCAGCACAGGTTAAAAAGCAGAGCACAGAGCACAGAGCACAGAACACAGAACACAGAACACAGAACACAGACAAAAACAAACAAATAGTTGAAACAGTAAAGTCTCCGGGGACGCTTGTTATATCTGCCTATGCGCCATGCCCTGATATTACAAAAATAATAACCCCTGATATAAAGAAACCCGGTGAGAGCAAACTTTTGTTCGTAGACTTGGGGGAAGGCAGGAACCGACTTGGCGGAAGCGCACTTGCGCAGGTCTATAATCAAATTGGAGATGAGTCGCCGGATGTAGATGACACTCAGTTATTGAAACGCGCATTTAATGCCGTGCAAAAATTGATTTCCAATGAATTAATACTCTCAGGACATGACAGAAGCGACGGCGGTTTGATAACAACGCTTCTTGAGATGGCATTTGCAGGAAACTGCGGAATGGACATAGAGATATGTCAGGAGTCAGAAGCCAGAAGTCAGAAGTCAGAAGAAGATACAAACATAGGGGACAATACAGAAATAATCCCTTCTCTATTTTCTGAAGAGTTAGGGCTGGTAATTGAGTATCTGCCTGAAAATGAAGGAGAGATATTATCAATTCTTAAAGACTCTGATGTGCCATATCAGATTATCGGAAAAACATTAACTGAAAAAACCGTAAAAATAAACCTTCTCACGCCTCACGCCTCACGCCTTACGCTTTTAGATGAAGACATGCGTGTATTAAGGGCAATGTGGGAGGAGACAAGCTATCAGATAGAGAGACTTCAGATAAACCCTGAATGCGCAGATGAGGAAAGAGAGGCGATTTATGACCGCAAGGGGCCTGAATATATTTTAAGTACAGGGATTAGGGATTCATTAACTCAAAACTCAAAACTCAAAACTCAAAACTCAAAAAATGCTAATCCCCCCAAGGTTGCCATTATCCGCGAAGAAGGCAGTAACAGCGACAGAGAGATGGCGTCTGCATTTTATCAGGCAGGCTTTGAGCCATGGGATGTGACAATGACAGACCTGCTTAATGAAAGGGTAAGGCTGAAAGACTTCATCAGGAATTCTACCAAAGACAGGATACCTTCAGCCTTGGAGTCTGCAACGGCTGCCAGCTAATGGCTCTGCTTGGATGGATTCCATATCATGGCATTGAAGATAAAATACAACCGAGATTTATTCACAACAAGTCTGGAAGATTTGAGTCGCGCTTCTCTGCTGTTAAAATCCTTCCAAGCCCTTCAATATTGCTAAAAGGCATGGAAGGCTCTGTCTTAGGCATATGTGTTGCTCACGGCGAAGGCATGGCATATTTCCCTGATGAGGGAATTCTAAAAGATGTAGAAGAAAAAGGCTTGGCGCCAATTCGCTATGTGGATGATAATAATGAAGTCACAACCAGATACCCTTTTAATCCAAACGGCTCTGTATCAGGCATTGCAGCCCTCTGCTCGCCTGACGGCAGGCACTTGGCAATAATGCCTCATCCTGAAAGGACATTTCTCAAATGGCAGTGGGCATGGATGCCCGAGGATTGGAAGAAGAGCCTCAAGGCATCGCCATGGCTCAGGATTTTTCAGAACGCAAGGGAGTGGTGCGGATAAAAAATGATATAATGCTATCAGACGCTGTGTAAGCGTAAGAGTAAAGAAAGGAGAATGAAATGCTAATAAAATATATACAAAAGGCAATGGAACATGCCCGTTATGAGATACTCTCCGATGATGGATCATTTTATGGTGAAATCCCTGAGTGTCATGGCGTTTATGCCAGCGCTATAACATTAGAAGAATGCAGAAATGAATTGGAAGAAATTTTAGAAGAATGGATACTATTTCGGATATATAAAAATCTTCCAATTCCCAAGATTGACGGATTAGAAATAAAAATCAGGGAAGAAGTTTCTGTCTGATGCCGCGATTTGGACCTATTAAGCAAAAAGAATTAGTACGATGTTTAAGATTGCATGGGTTTGAGGGGCCATATTTTGGCGGCAAACATCCTTTTATGGTAAAAGGCGATCTGACTATAACAATCCCTAATCCGCACAAAGACGACATAGGGAAAGAATTGTTATCAAGGATTTTAAGGCAGGCAAAAATCAGCAGAGAAGAATGGGAAAAGATTTAGAGTCGGATGAATCGTACGGGCCACTACTCGGCGCTGAATTTGGCTCATGGATGCCAAAGTGACATTTGATATAATGCTATAAGATATGGAGAAGCAAAAAATAATTGTGCTGAATACAAGGAGGAAACAATGCCTCTCACACAGGTTAATTTGGCATTGCCAGCTAATTTGAACCGCAAAGAAATTAGAGATTTTGTAATAACAAGTTTTCTTTCAGAACACCCTGGCACTGGAAAAGGCATTGATTGCTCAAAATATATTTATGTAGCCGAAACACTTAATAATAGAAGAATACTTTTGAAGAGACCGGCAGCATGGTAATCTCATCCAAGACATCCTTTTGTTCTTCTGTAAGAGACAACCCTGCTTTATCTGCAATCTTTGAAAGGTCATGGGTATAAGGAATTTTCGCATCAACTCTCTTAACATAGAATGCCTTTAGTAGTTTTTCTAACATTAGATGTCCCAAAAACAGCGCCCATACATAATGCCCTGCCTTTAAAAGACTTTCCATAGCTTTAAGATCTTTCCCTGAAGATGAAATCCAATAATTTACAATCTCATCTCTTGTCATAAACTTATTTTATTTTAATTAATCTATTCCTGCAAGCATAATTTATTCCACTTCCCGCATTAATTAATGAATAAATATCAGCCGCTGCCTTGCTTCTTAGCCTTCCTCTCCTTATACATCTTAATAAGATATTTCATCTCTTCGCTCTTTGTCAGGTGCATCACCAAAAGATATACCCCTATGCTTAGCGCCATCACCCCTGCAAGGACGCCTGCCTTTTCAATAGTCCTGCCGCTCTCCTGCCATATATTGCCTTTTATTGCCAGCCAGCCTGTAAGCCCCATTAAAAAAGAGGCAAATGAAATTTTCACAAATGACCTGAGGATATTTCTTCCGTCAACCCTTCCAAGCTTCTTTCTTAATGCCAAAAACAGGAGTATAAAATTCACTGCAGAGCCGATGGCATTGGCAAGCGCAAGGCCTCCGTGCCTCAGAGGGCCCATAAGAATAAGGCTGAATAAGATATTTGTCAAAATCGAGACGCCTGCTATTTTGACAGGGGTGCGCGTATCCTGCATTGAGTAAAAGGTTGACGCAGTGACGCGTACGCCTACAAATGCCCATAAGCCTGAGGAGTAAAAAAGCAGCGCATAAACAGTCCCTGCGGTTGCATCATATGTAAAATGCCCTCTTTGAAAGAGGATATTCACGATAGGCTCTCCAAGGGCGATAAGCCCTGCCATTGCCGGCATGGTTATGAAAAAGAGGAGCCTTAGGGAGAATGAGAAGGTCTCTCTTAACTTGCCTGTCTCTCCCTTTACCGCATAGCCTGAAAGCGTCGGCAGCACTGCCATTGCCATTGCAACCCCAAATATGCCGATGGGGAAATGTATAAGCCTCATGGCATAGTAAAGATATGTTGCTGAGCCGTCAGGAAGGAAAGAGACAAAAATAGTGCTCAAAAATATATTTATCTGAGCCACGCCCATCCCTGCAATTGCCGGGCCAAGGAGGATAAGCATCCTCTTTAGAGCCGGATGAGAGAATGCAAATGACAGCTTAAACCTAAAGCCGTTTTTTATAAGCGGCCGCAGCTGAACGCCAAATTGTACGGCTCCTCCAACGCTGACGCCAACGGCTATGGCAAAAAGAGGCTGAGACATCTCAGGCGCCACAAAAAGTGCAAACGCTATTGTGCTTAAGTTCAAAAACATCGGCGCCACCGCAGGTATGAAGAAGGACTTAAGGGAGTTCAGTATGCCCATGGATAATGCAGCTAAGCTTACAAATAAGAGAAACGGAAACATTATCCTTGTAAGCTCTATTGTAAGAGCGAATTTTTGGGCATCAGGCCTGAAGCCGGGGGCTATTACAGATACGATATAAGGCGCAAGGAGTACCCCTAACAAACAGATTATGGTGAGTATAAGGAGCAGGAAGGTAAATACAATGCTTGCAATCCGCTTAGCCTCCTCTTTATCATTTTTGACCATATACTCTGTGAATACAGGGACAAAGGCCGCTGACATGGAGCCCTCTGCAAAGAGCTCCCTCAGAAGGTTTGGGATTCTGAAGGCAACAAAGAATGCGTCTGTAAGCCCGCTTGCGCCGAATATCCTCGCAAGTATCATGTCCTTTACATAGCCTGATATACGGCTGAGAAATGTTGCTATGGACATGAGCCCTGCGGCAATGGTTAAATGTCTTTTTTCATCCATGCTTGACTTTCCTGCTGCTTTTTATGTTTAATATTGAAGTCATTTTCGCAACCTTTAACTTTAATAGGAGGTAGTTTTGCCAGCAAAAGCACGACCAAAAAAGAGCAAATCAGTATTAAAGAGGACAAGACAGGCCAAAGTAAAGACGCTCAAAAACCAGTCTGTTAAAAACAAACTAAAGACACTCGCAAAAAAGGTTGAAGGCGAGGTCTTAAATAAAAATCTTGAAGGGGCAAAGACTGCATTAAATAGCGCCATCAGGGCTATTGATAAGGCAAAGATTAAAAGGATAATACCCCGTAATACTGCAGCGAGAAAGGTTTCAAGGCTTTCAAGGCTTGTCAATTCTTTGCTCCCTGCTTAAGCAGCTTAAGCAACAAGACTTCTAATGTAAATTCAGGCATGCCCCCGCTCTTCATGCATATATCTGCCTCGTGCAGATTCCTGAATATCTGATAGAAATCTTCTTCCCTATAGAAAGAGAGGTATTTAAAGAGCGCCCTGTAGGTTGCCTCCCTCATCTTCTGAGGCCTCTTTCCCTTGCTGTACCAGAGCGAGTAAAATTGTCTGTAGTGCCAATTCAGTGCGCCGATTATTGATACCGCCATATCAGAAGAGCGTCCTTCCATAATTGTCTTTAATATACCGAATGCCTTTGCTTTCCTGCCTCCGATTACTGCATCCAAAAGATTAAAGGCAGTGAACTCCCTTACCATGCCTGTTGATGCCATGATATCTTTAGGGGTTATTGCCTTAAGCCCGGAGGCGGCAAGCTTCTCTATCTCTGCAGAAAGCATCCCCACATCATTGCCTACAAACTCTATCAGATAATCCTGCGCCTCATCCGTTATCTTCATCCCTTTCTCCTGCGCCTTTTGCTTTATCCACAACGGTATGTCCTGGTCCTTTACTTTAAGCAGAAACACAGGCAGGTTAGCAAATTCCTTCTTGGGCTCTTTCTGTGAAAGTATCAACATGCAGGTGGTTTCACAAGGTTTTCCAAGGTATGTCGTTATTGTCTTCACGGCTGATGCAGGAAACTGGTGGAAATCCTTAATAACAACCAGCCTTCTTTGAGACATCATAGGGAGCGTAAATGCTGTATCTAAAATATCAGAAGGCTCTGCTGAAGGATAAAAAATATTATAATTGAAATCCCTTAACTGAGAGACAACAACCTCTGATGCCCTCTCAAGGAGGCCCTCCAAAAACAGCTTGTCTTCACTCCATATAAAATAGACCGGCTTCGGGAGCTGCTTTTCAAGGTCTTTCAGAAGCGCCTTATTGAACATAGCGTATGATGAGCCTGCCGATTAACTCCCTTGCTATCTCTGCACAGGCCTTTTCTATTGCCTTTTGTTTTTGTATAACAGCCTCATTCACAGAGCCTGCCGACGGGAAGGTAATCTGTATGGGCGGCTCCACAGACAAGAATTCCGTAGTCTCTCCGCGCCTCATAACCTTTATATCTACCCGCATTATTATTGACTGTTCCTTTACCCTTTCATCTACTACGGCAATCTCCCCTAAGTCAAACTTTATTATTGCTGTATCAAGCTCTATGTCGCCCCTGGGCACAATATTTATTCCGTGCCTGATAAATTCTTTTGAAAGCGCCATATGCAGCCTCTCCTCCAGCCTTGGCTCAAAGGTTTTATTGATGACAGGCTTTATCGTCACAGAGTTAAAAGGCAGTGATTTAGCGCCGATAACATGATAGCCGCAGGAGGAAAGGAAGAAGGAAGAAGTGAGAAGTAGGAAGTAAGAAGTAAGGAGTAAGGAGTAAGAGGAAATATTAAGATATTGTTTTTTGTTTAAAGTTTTACTTTTCACTTTTCACTTATCACTATATTCACAAGCCTGCCCTTAACCACAAGCACTTTCTTAACGGGTTTGTCTTTTATATATTCTAAAACCTTAGCGTCCTGAAATGCCCGCTCTTTTACTGAATCATCGTCAAGGCCTTGAGGAATCATAAGCCTTCCCCTGAGCTTGCCGTTTACCTGAATAACAAGCTCCACCTCTTCTTCCTGCGCCATATCTTCATCCCACTCCGGCCAGGGCGCGGTAAGCAGGCTCTGTTCATGCCCGATACTCTCCCAGAGTTCTTCAGCAAAATGCGGCGCAAAAGGCGATATCAGAAGCATAATGTTTATGATACAGAGATTTAAGGCATAGGCGTCTTCATCAGAAGAGACTTTAAAAGCAGCAGCCTCATTTACAAGCTCCATCAGCGAGGCAATGGCAGTGTTGAAGTGATAATCACGCTCTATATCATTTGTGACCTTCTTAATGGTCTGATGGGTCTTCCTTAAAAGGAGATTAGGGGTTGGGGATTGGGGATTAGTATTTTGTCCTTTACCAATCCCTAATCCCCAATCCCTGAGCCCCTTATTAACAAGCGTCCATACCCTGTTAAGAAACCTGTATGCGCCTTCAACCCCCTGATCTGACCACTCCAGATCCCTCTCAGGCGGAGCGGCAAAGAGGCAGAAGAGCCGCACAGTATCAGCTCCGTATTTTTCAATCAGATAGTCAGGGTCAACTACATTGCCCTTTGACTTGGACATCTTAGCGCCTTCCTTTATAACCATCCCCTGTGTAAGCAGATTCTTAAACGGTTCATCTGCCTTTAAAAGTCCTATGTCCCTTATGACCTTTGTAAAAAATCTCGAATATAAAAGATGCAAGACCGCATGCTCAATACCGCCTATATACTGATCAACCGGCATATAGTAATTAGTCCTACCTGAATTAAACGGCATATCATTAACATGGGGAGAGCAGTAACGGAGGAAATACCATGAAGAATCCACAAATGTATCCATGGTGTCAGTCTCTCTTTTAGCGGGTTTATTGCACTTTGGGCATGTGGTGTTTATAAAGTCCCTGACTCCTGACAAAGGGTTTGTGCCCTTGCCTGTAATAGTTATATCCATTGGAAGCAGAACCGGAAGTTTATCCTCAGGCACAGGGACTATGCCGCAGGTATCGCAGTATATTATAGGAATCGGAGTCCCCCAGTATCTCTGCCTTGATATACCCCAGTCTCTTAGCTTGTAATTTACAGTCCTTTTGCCAAGATTACTTTTTTCAATAAATTGGGCTATCCTGTCTTTTGCCTCTTTGCTCTGAAGCCCTGAGAACCCCCCGGAATCAACGAGAATACCATCGTCTTCGTAAGCCTGCGTGGTTGGAAGAGAGGTCGAGGGGTCGAGGGGTCGAGGGGTCGAGGGATTGATTGTTTTTTCACTTGAATCCTGGAATCCTGGAATCCTGGAATCCTGGATAATCACTACCTTCACAGGTAAATTATATTTTATGGCAAATTCATAGTCTCTCTGATCATGGGCCGGCACTGCCATTACCGCGCCTGTGCCATATTGCATAAGGACGAAATTTGCAGCCCATACAGGGAGCTTATCGCCTGTCAGCGGGTTTACAGCACAGAGGCCGGTGAAGACGCCTTCCTTTTTCTCAGGGTCCTCGGATAGGGATGCTATCTTCTTAAGGATGTCCTTATCGTTTATTAATTCGGATATAATCGGATGCTGCTTTGCAATGCTTAAAAATGTTGCCCCAAAGATAGTATCCTGCCTTGTAGTGAATACCCTTATTTTCTTATCAAGACCTGCCACCGGAAAATCAATCTCCACCCCTTCACTCCGCCCAATCCAGTTTCTCTGCATGGCAGCGACCTTCTCAGGCCAGCCTGTAAGGGTGTCACAGAAGCGCAAAAGCTCCTCTGCATATGCAGTAATCTTAAGAAACCACTGCTCAAGCTCCTTCTGAGCTACAATGCTGTCGCAGCGCCAGCACTTGCTGTCTATCACCTGTTCATTGGCAAGAACTGTTTCGCAGGACGGGCACCAGTTAACAAGGGAGGATTTTCTGTAGACAAGCCCCCGTTCAAGCATCTTAATGAAGAACCACTGATTCCACCTGTAGTATTCAGGGTTGCATGTGGCAATCTCTTTTTGCCAGTCATAACTAAGGCCGAGCTTTTTAAGCTGGCCGCGCATATAGTCAATATTTTCATATGTCCATTTTGCAGGATGCGTTCCATGCTTAATCGCGGCATTCTCTGCGGGCAGCCCGAAGGCGTCCCACCCCATAGGATGCAAAACATTAAAGCCCCTCATCCTCTTGTATCTTGCAATGACGTCTCCGATTACATAGTTTCGGACATGCCCCATATGAATTCTTCCTGAGGGATACGGAAACATCTCAAGACAATAAAATTTAGGAGAAGTTGTGTCTTCCTTGGTTTTAAACAGCTCTTTATCCTGCCAGTATTTTTGCCATTTTTCCTCTGTATCTTTTGGGTTGTATCTCTCTTGCAACTTTGCCTCCGCAGGGACTTTATCTAATAATTAGCTACCATTTTACCATAATCAGAATAATCTAAGAAACGAGAAATGAGCTGCTCTGCGGCAAGCTGTTGGGTATCTTAAAAATGGTTCTACAGACTTTTCTGTGGATACGGGATGACATAAGAAAACTCTGCGGCAAGACAGCGTGGAATTACAGGCTTAAAAAACCCGGAGAGGGCTTTCATGCTTGGATTAAGAAGATATGAAAAAAAGCCCCCCGGCCTTACCGGAGGGCTTTTAAATAGCAGGTTATTTTATCTTAACAACATTGGAAGCCTTTGGCCCCTTTTCACCTTCAACGATATCAAACTCCACCCTTTGACCTTCTGCCAGGGTTTTATAGCCATCACCTGTAATAGCAGAGAAATGAACAAATACATCAGGACCATTGTCCTGCTGAATAAAACCGAAACCCTTTGATTCATTAAACCACTTTATAGTTCCTGCAAACGACATACCCCTTACAACCTCCTTTTGTTCTTTAGGGCAAGAGCCCTAATGTTTAAAACTTCCAATGCCAAGGCATTGGGCGAAGAAGTAATCCCTTCCCCACTATGGAGATTTTATAACATTAAGCCGTTATTTTTTCAACAAGAAAAATAGATGGAGAAATACGCCTGTTGCCTCACTTCAACTCATTTAATGACGCTTTGCCCTCTTTTGCAACTACAACGAGGATAAGCCTCTCGGGGGCAAGATATTTCTTAGCTGCCCTTAAGACAGACTCCTTTGTGACGCTGTCTATATAGGCAGGATACCTGCTTATATAATCAAGCCCAAGACCATAAGACTCCACTGCCAAAATAAAGTTTGCTATCTTCCTGCTTGTTTCTATCTTCATAGGAAAACTTCCCTTAAGAAATGCCTTTGCATTATTTACTTCTGTGTCTGAGACCTCTACGCTTCTTATGCGGTTTATCTCTTTTAGGGCCTCTTCTATCGCTGTTTGCGCAGACTCGTTCTTTGTCTGTAAGCCAACATAAAAAGAGCCTGCCTCTTTACGCGCATCAAAAAAGCTGTGCACATCATAGGCAAGCCCCTTTTCATCCCGTATATTCTGCATAAGCCTTGAGGAAAAACCGCCTCCGCCAAGAATGTAGTTCATAACCATAACATCATAATAGTCAGGATTATCCCTGCTTATGCCAAGGTGTCCAAGCATAATATTCGCCTGTGTAATGTCTTTATTGACAGTTATAACAGTCTTCTTATCAATCTGCTTTGGCTTGTCCAAAAGAGGTTTTTTTGTCTCTTTTTTCTGCCAGCCTGAGAAATAATTCTTAAGCAGCCCTTTTGCCTCCCCCATTGTTATATCGCCTACAATGGATATGACGGCATTATTGGGGGTATAGTAGTTTGAGTGAAACCCCAGAAGGTCAGCCTGCCCTATAATATCAATCGTTTCAGGCGAACCCTCGGTCATCCTTCCGTATGGGTGCGTGCCAAAGACAGCCTTCCTGAACTCCCTTGAAGCTATAAAACCAGGGTCTTCTTCGCGTCCTCTTAATGAGCCTTTTATCTGTTTCTTCTTCTTGTTAATCTCGTCTTGTGAGAAAGATGGATTTAAAATAATGTCTGACAGAATATCAATGCCGGCTTTTAAATCCTTTTTCAGGATAGAAAGGCTGATTACAATATAGTCGTCTCCGCCTGATGTATCAAGGGAAGCGCCTATAAACTCTATCTCCTCGCTTATCTCGTTTGCCGTCCTTTTCTTTGTGCCCTCTGTAAGGATCTCTGCAGTGAGGTTTGCAAGCCCTGCCTTTCCTTCAGGCTCAACAACCGCCCCTGCCTTAATTCCTACGGTAACCATAACTATCGGAAGATTATGCCTTTCAACGCCAAGAAGCGTAAGCCCGTTTTCAAGAACCTCTTTCTTAATCTCTATTGCTGCATGAGCGGAAGATAAAGTGACAAGTGACAAGTGACAAGTGACAAGCAGTACAAATAGAAAAAATAGATAATTTTTTATCTTCTTATTTCTCATTTTCCACTTCTTATTTCTCACTACCCGCTTTCATTGGAATTAAAATTCCTACTGTCCTTCTGTCTTCTATAAGATATTTTTTAGCCGCCCTCTGCACATCCTGAGGCGTGACCTTTCTTATGCCCTCAAGATACCTGTCTTTAAGCCTCCAGTCGCCTATAATCTCAAATATGCCAAGCATCTGCGCCTGAAGATAGATAGAGTCCTGCCCCATTATAAAGGCTGCCTCAATCTGATTTTTTACCTTCTGGACTTCCCTTTCTGAGGGAGGAGCAGTCTTTACCTTTTCAATCTCCTCATACAATGACTTCTCAATCTCTTCAATGGATTTCCCCGGTAATGCCTGCGCATATAAATAAAAAAGGAAGGGGTACTTCTGAAGCCCATCGTATTCCGCCCCTGCGCTGAGGGCAAGCTGTTTTTCGCTTACAAGACTTTTGTATATCCTTGAGCTTTTCCCGCCCGAGAGTATCCCGGCAAGAACCTCAAGAGCAGAGCTGTCATCATCCAAAATATTTGGCGCCTTATACGCGGCAAGCAGATAGGGCAGTTCAGCCTCTTTCCTTACAAAGACCCTCTTCTCTCCCCTTTGCTCAGGCTCTGCTACAGCAATGGGCTTGATTTCAGCTCCCCTGGGGATCCTGCCGAACTCGTCTTTTATCCTGGAAAGTATGGAGCCTCTGTCTATGTCTCCAATAACGATTATAAATGCATTGTTTGGTGAGTAATATTTTTTGTAGTAATTATAGAGTTCGTCTCTTGTAATAGCGCTAACATCTGACATCCAGCCTATAGTAGGCCATCTGTAAGGATGATTTTTAAAGGCAGTTGCCACAACCTCCTCATATAAAAGATTCTGAGGGTCGTCTTCATACCTCATCCTTCGCTCTTCCATTACCACATCCCTTTCAAGCAGCGTCTCCTTTGGGTCAAGTATGAGGTTTTGCATCCTGTCTGCCTCAAGCTCTATAGAGAGATTGAGCCTGTCAGGGGCAAGCTTCTGAAAGTAAAACACATAGTCCTTGCTTGTGCCTGCATTGTCAATGCCTCCTGCGCTCTGGATAATTTTAGAGAAAGCCTTGGCTCCATACCTGGGAGTGCCTTTAAACATCATATGCTCAAGCAGATGGCTGAGGCCTGTCTTCCCAACCTGTTCGTTAACAGAGCCTCCATGATACCACACCTGAAAGATTGAAAGAGGCGAAGAGACATCCTCCAGGGCTATAACCTTAAGTCCGTTGGGAAGGGTTTCTTCCTTTACTGTCTGCCCATAGCCTGAAAAAGGCATGAGCAATAGTACCATCAGTAGTATTGTCCGTTTCACACTATCAATATAGCAGAGACGGAAAAAGCAGGTCAAATAGATGATTAAGCGGCTCAAATTTCGTATGCGCCGGAATGCACAGAATATCCGGCATTTTTTAAATAAAAGACAATTAAAGCGCCTGACGCCACAATCAACAGGTAATTTAACAGGATATAAGACAGCATATTATAAGGTATGTTTAAGAAGACGCCTATTAGAGGGATAAGCGTAAAGGGATAATTCAGGATAATCAGCATAAAATCAATAACCATATAGCCAAGGGCTATGACAGCATAAAACAGGAGAGCGCGCGGCTTCTTCTTTAAAAAATTAAAGCTCATTCTGAATGCATCCAGTGTGCGGGACCGCTCTACAACAATGATTGTAAGGGCATAAGCAGAAAGCGTAATACCCCCAAAGGCGATTATTATGCCTATAGAGACAACGAGGAGGCCTAAAAAGTAGGCAATAAATAATGAAGGGAACGAGTCTTCTGTATAGGCATTTATCACTGAAAAACCAATGCCAACAAGGATGCCGAGCATAAATGATATTGCGATTAATCCAAGCAGCAGTATAAATGCAAAGCCAAGCATAGACGGGAAAAGACTCTTGCCTTCCTTAAAAAAAGATGAAAGGCTGAGTTTATACTGCCTGTTAAGAAAAGAGCTTCGCAGCACGCCTAATATCCCGCCGAGGGCAAATATACTTAGAATGGAAGCAAAACATATATAAACAATAAATGTTGCGATGATAAGCACGATAAGCCCAAGGTATCTTGAGATGTACGGCTCAGGGTTTCTGAATATATCAAGGAAATCTGCAGTACGGGTTAGATCAATGCCGAAATATACAAAGGCAACAGCAAGCGGCACGAATACAAGCAGGATAAAGCCTATAAAGATAATAAGCGTTACCGCTATCTGGATAAGTATCAACTGATAGTTTTTATGGGCAAGCCTGAAGCCTTCTTTTATGTATTCAATCATTCAGAATTCTTTAGTTCTTAACTTCTAACTGTTAACTGTTAACTTCCCTAATTGTAGGTAAGCCCATTTTAAAAGTCAAATTGTCTTAACCGAATTTCTTCTCCATTATTATGGCGTCCTCTTTCGGACTCTGATAATAATGCCTTCTTCTGCCTGTTGCCATGAAGCCGAACTTCTCATAGAACCTTATGGCAGTTATGCCTGACTCCCTTACCTCAAGGGTTATGGTATCTATATCAGGCCTGAGTTCGCCCAGCTTCTTTAATGCTGACTGTAAAAGCGCGCTCCCCACGCCAAGACGCCTAAACTCCGGCAGGACTGCAATGTTTAAGATATGGGCAGCATTGAAGATTACCCTCATGCATATATAGCCAATGATTCTGCCTTCTAAGAGCGCCGCCTCCATAATAGCATCTTCATGGCTTAGCTCATACTTAAAAGAATAAAGCGACCATGGCATCGTAAAGGATTTATTCTCTATCTCGCAGACCTCCTGCAGGTCTGCATAGGTCATCCTTCTGATAACTACCCCTTCCAATGAGTCTCTGCCTCAGACTTTCTTATATAAAATGGAGCAAGGCTGATCGGGTCTACGGTCAAACCCTGTTTCAATATATCAATAGCTGTTTCAGCTACGGTTGAGGCTGCCGGAACCATCCTCGAGGGAGGAGCAAAAATGGCATTGCTGCCCAGGGTATCTTCAATAAGCTGCCTGCAAATCTTTGCTCCCTCTCCCATAAATACAGTAGATTCTTTAATATCTTTTAAGAAATCAGCCGGCCTTACTACAGTCTCAGACATAATCTTTTTGCATAAGCCGTCTTCATACCTATAAAGAGCTGCATATACCTCATTCTTCCTTGCATCAAGCATAGGACAAAGCTGATATGAAGAAAAATGCATCGCCCTTGCAAATGCATCAAGAGTCGGCACAGGGACAATCGGCTTTCCTGTTGAATAAGCAAAACCCTTCGCTGTAGTAAGCCCTATTCTAAGCCCTGTAAAGGAGCCAGGCCCGATTGATACGGCAAAGACATCAATCTCTTTTATTGATATTCTGGATGCACCAAGAAGATAGTCAACAGAGGGCATCAGCCTTTCAGCGTGCGCAACGCTGATATTTACCCTTACCTCGCCTATAAGCCCTTCTTTATCATCCAGCAGGGCAGCGCTGCCAAGCATTGTGGCTGTCTCTATGGCAAGGATTTTCATGAAGAATAGTTTAACTGAAAGTTGAAAATAGAGGCAATGAGACAATTCAGGGGCAATTCAGACGGTTTACAAAACAATCTTTAACTGGTAATATTTAGTTGGCTCATAGCTCATAGCTCATGTTGTTTAATCTATTAGCTAATAAGGGGGATAAATGAAGAAATCTTTATTCATAACACTGTTACTGACAATACCGCTTTTATTATCGCTTGCAGCATGTAAGAGAAAAGAGGAGCAGCCGGTTCCTAAAGTTAATCCCCCGGCTGGGCCGGTTATGGAAGCTCCGATGGAAGCCCCTATGACGCCGCCTCATGGTACAAATGAGGCAAGTACAAAGGCGCCCCTGCAGATAGTAGTGCCCCCGGATGTGCAAGGCGCTTGGAGCGCTGTTAAGTTGATAGTTGAAGACAGGCAGTTAAATAAAACTCAGGAGCTTACTGCAAAGCTCGGCAGCGAGCTGAAGATTCCTAACTCAAAGCTATTGGTTAAGGTAGGTGATTTCCTTCCAAATCTTACGGTAAGCGGACAGGTTATAACCTCAACATCTAATAAGCCTGATAATCCTGCCGTAGGCGTAATAGTTTACGAAGACAGCAAGAAGATATTCCCTACAGACAGGGAATGGGGCTGGCTCTATGCTAACTTTCCCCAGATACATCCTTTCAGACATGACCGTTTTGCTGTTACACTGAAAGAAGGGATTAAAAGATAGCGTTTATTCTATAAAATCTTAAATCTCAAATTCATCTCCCTTCAAAGGGACATGAGTAGGAAAGCCAAAATTCTCCTTAACGGTTTGTTCAAAATCCCTTGAGACCTCTTCTTCGCCGTGAACTATAAAAACTTCGGGCTTGTTTTTGAATGCCCCAAGCCATTCCAGAAGCTCTTTTTTGTCAGCATGCGCTGAAAATCCTCCGATGGTATAAATCCTTGCCTGTACTGCTATCTCTTCCCCAAGGACATGGACCTTTTTAGCGCCCTCAATTATTCTTCTTCCAAGGGTGCCCTTTGCCTGAAACCCGGTAAATATAATGCTGCACTCAGGACGCCATAGGTTATGCTTAAAATGATGCCTTATCCTTCCGCCGTCGCACATACCGCTTCCGGCAATTATGACTACGCCTGATTTTATCTTGTTTATCCTCTGTGAGTCCTCCACAGAGGTTGTAAAATGCAGTTTTAACACCCTGCCGTCATGAGAATTAAACATCCTCATCGCCTCTTCGTCAAAACACTCCGGATGGGCAAGATATACTTTTGTAGCCTCTTCCGCGAGGGGGCTGTCAATATAGACATTGATATTGTAAATCCTGTCTTCTCTGACAAGCTTATTTAAAATGTATAAGAGATCCTGCGTCCTCCCGACTGAAAATGCAGGGATAAGAACATTGCCGCCGCGCTTAAAAGTCACCTTTATCGCCTCAATTAGCTCATCAACGCTTTGCTCCATGCCCTTATGAAGCCTGTTGCCGTAAGTTGACTCCATAACCACATAGTCTGCTGCCTCTACGTTTTGAGGGTCATTGATAATAGGGTTGCCTTTTTTGCCAATATCTCCTGAAAAGATAATCCGTTTCTCACGGGGGCTGTCCTGATACCATATCTCCAATGAGCCAGAGCCCAAGATATGCCCTGCATCTACAAATCTGTATTTTACTCCTTTGGCAAGGTGCTCTATCTTTCCATAGGGCTTCCTCTCAAAAAGCGGTATCGCTTCTTTTACATCTTCCACTGTATAAAGCGGCTGAAAAGAGACTTCCCTGCCCTGCCTTAAAGCTTTCTTCATCATCCATTCTGCGTCTTTTCCCTGTATCTCGGCAGAGTCATAAAGCATTATCTCTGCAAGGTCAGCAGTCGCAGGCGTAGTTATTATCCTGCCCCGGAAGCCTTGTTTTACGAGCTTTGGAATAAGCCCTGAGTGGTCAATATGCGCATGAGTGAGAAAGAGGCAGTCTATTTCTTTCGGGATAAAGTCAAAAGACTTTTTGTTTACCTCATCAGCATCTTCTCCCTGATACATGCCGCAGTCAATAAGAAACCGCATATCATTTACTGATATATGAAAGCATGAGCCTGTAACTGTGCCCGCGCCGCCAAGAAATTTTATCTTCATTGTCTATCCCCTCGTACTCCTTAATATGTATGCATACTTTTACAATTTAGTGAATGTGAGCATAAAATGCAAGCAAGAAAATTCCTTGACGGATGCCTTATAAGAATGGATAAAATAGGGGCAAGCCAAAAGGAGACAATAGATGAGAATATTAAAGGGAAAGCAGATTGACGCATTTATAAAGGTCTTAAAGGCAAGGGCATCTTCAGGAGGCAGCGTTGAAGACGCTGTAAGACGAATACTTCAGGATGTAAAAAGAAATGGTGATAAGGCGGTAAGTAAATACACTGAAAAGTTTGACTCAATCAAGACAAAAAGCCTTTTAATCAGCAAAAAAGAGATAGATCATTCTGCAAATAAGGCTGATAAGAAAATTGTAAAAGCCCTTGAGCTTTCAGCCAGCCGCATAAGGGCGTTTCATGAGAGGCAGAAAGAAAAGACATGGTCATTTACAAAAGACGGCGTAACGCTTGGCCAGATTATAAGGCCTCTTCAGAGGGCCGGAGTTTATGTCCCGGGAGGAAAGGCCTCGTATCCATCAACAGTTCTGATGAATATAATCCCTGCGCAGGTTGCTGGAGTCTCTGAGATTGCATTGTGCGTTCCTACTCCAAGGGGAGAGATAAATCCTTATGTAATGGCATCCATAAAGCTGCTTGGCATAAAAGAGGTGTACAGAATAGGAGGCGCACAGGCAGTAGGCGCAATGGCTTACGGCACAGAGACCATAAAGAAGGTTGATAAGATTGCAGGGCCGGGGAATATATATGTTGCCACAGCAAAGAGGCTTGTCTTTGGAGAGGTTGATATTGATATGATTGCAGGGCCAAGCGAGGTGCTGATAATTGCAGACGATTCTGCCAACCCTGTGTTTGCCGCCGCTGACCTGCTCAGTCAGGCAGAGCATGATGAGATGGCCTCAGCAGTGTTAATCACTAACTCTGCCGGGTTTGCTAAAAAAGTAAGTAATGAGGTTTCCAGTCAATTAAAGAAACTTAAAAGAAGAGAGATTGCAATAAAGTCTCTCAACAAATATGGGGCGATAGCCGTAGTGAAAGAGATTAAAGATGCTGTAAGAATTTCTAATAATATTGCGCCGGAGCATCTTGAGGTAATGACTCAGAGGCCTGAAAAACTCCTTCCTGAGATAAAAAACGCAGGCGCAATATTTCTTGGTTCATGGTCTCCTGAGCCAATGGGCGATTACTCAGCAGGCCCTAACCATACGCTTCCAACAGGAGGCACGGCAAGGTTCTCCTCTCCGCTTGGCGTCTATGACTTTCTGAAACGCTCAAGCCTTATCAGCTTTAAAAAAGAAGGCTTTACGCGCCTTGCCAAAACCGTGGAGGCAATTGCAGACATAGAAGGCTTGGAGGCTCATGGAAATACTATTAGGGTAAGAATGGGATGTTTGAACTCGTAGTCCTTGGAAGCGGAACCGCTATACCGCATAAAGATAGATTCGCCGCCGGATACGCACTGAGGATAAATAATAAATACCTGCTCTTTGACCCGTCTGCAGGCACTATACACAGGGCTGCCAAGCAAGGAATAGCCCTTAAAGATATCTCACACATATTTTTTACTCATCTTCACCCTGACCACACAGGAGACCTTGTGCCGCTTCTGTTTGCCTTAAAAAATCCAGACATTGGCAGCGGTATCTTTATTAATATTTTTGGTCCGGAGGGGTTTGGAGACTTCTTTAATCGGCTAAAGGATATCTATGGGCATTGGATTGATGTGTCTGAGAAGGCAGAGGTTTCAGAGATTCCGTCAAAAGGCTTAAGCGCTGAGCAATGGGGCGTTCAATGGGGAAGCGTCCTTCATAGCGGTAATTCCATCGGCTACAGAGTTACTCATAAAGCAGACAGAAAAGTCTGGGGATATTCAGGGGATACAGATTATTGCGAGGGGATTGTCAAATTAGTTGGCAATGCAGATGCTGCCGTGCTTGAGTGCTCATTTCCTGATGAGCTTAAATCAGAAGGGCATCTCACGCCTTCTCTATGCGGAAAAATTGCACGGGAAGGTAATGTCAGGCATCTTGTGCTTTCGCATTTTTATCCGCAGTGCGACGGTGTGGATATAATTGCTCAATGCCGCAAGGAGTATGAAGGGAAGATTACTTTAGCTACAGATTATTGTAGAATTTCTATATAATAGAAAAGTGTCAGAGTATCAATGTATCAGAGTGTCAGAGTATATTAGTATCAAAACACTTAAGGCTCTGACACTTTGACGCTTTGACACTGTGACACTTTAAGCGGAGGTTAATTTATGCTTAAGATAATGGGCAGTCATAAGTTTTTCACTGTATTTCTGCTTTCTGCTGTAACCATCATGATTATAGTCTCATTTGTATTCTGGGGCATAGGGCCTAAGGATAACCCATCGGATATAGTTGTTGCTGAAGTAGGCAGCAGAAAGATAACGCAGCAGCAATACTGGAAGGCTTATGAGAATGCCGAGCGGGTGCTTAGAGAGAAATACGGCAACAAAGAGGAAGAGCTTAAGAAGATGAACATTAAGGAGAAGGTCCTTAATGACCTTATTGACAGGCTTGTCCTTATGACTGCCGCTGATGAGTCAGGCATAAAGATAACAGACGAGGAGCTTCAGGAAACAATAATGAGCAATCCGTATTTTCAGAGAAACGGGACCTTTGATAAGGGCGTATATGAGAGGGCGCTAAAATTAAACCGGATAACGCCAAAACAATATGAAGACGCAATCAGGGAAGACCTGTTAGTAGAAAAAATATATAAAGCAGCAGGAGAGACAGCGGAGCTTTCATCAAAAGACATAGAGGCCATTGCCCCTGCAAAAGAGGAAGGGATACAACTGTCTCAGGCGCTTCTTTCAGCTAAAAAAGACCTTGCTGTAAAGGCATATATAGAAGGAATTAAGCGAAGCCTTAAGATAAAGATAAATAAAGAACAGATCTCCTAAGTGAACCGACTTCTTAAGATTTTTCAGAAGCGCTCCCGCCTTATCCTTGGCCTTATGTCAGGCACATCCCATGACGGTGTAGATGCAGTTGTTGCACAAATAAGTATAAAAGGTCGGGGCTCGGAGGTCAGGGGCCTGTATCACTATCATCTGCCATTTAGCGGCGCTCTACGCGAGAAAATATCAAATGCCTTCTTAGGGAACACAGAGAATATATGCAGGCTTAACTTTGAGCTTGGCGAGGTCTTTGCAGAGGCTTCTTTAAGATGTCTTGAGAAGGCAGGGCTAAAGCCTGCCCGGATTGACGCTATAGCCTCACATGGACAGACTATTTATCATATCCCGCCCAAAAATAAGGTTGGCGGCTCAACCCTCCAGATAGGCGAGGCATCTGTCATTGCAGAGCGGACAGGGATATTGGTTGTGTCTGACTTCAGGACAAGAGACATGGCAGCAGCAGGACACGGCGCGCCCCTTGTGCCGTTGGCAGATTACATCCTTTTTAATGAAAAAGGAAAGACAAAGTCAGTGCAGAATATAGGGGGCATAGCTAATTTAACGGTAGTCCCTGAAAGAATTGAAGACATCATGGCCTTTGATACAGGCCCCGGAATGAGTCTTATTGATGAGGCAATAAGGCTGTTTACAAACGGGAGGCTTAGGTTTGACCTAAACGGCAGGATGGCTGAGAGAGGAGCCCCTGTTAAGGCGCTGCTTGATGAATTGATGAGGCATCCTTTCTTAAGAAATCGCCCTCCTAAGTCCACCGGCAGAGAGACCTTTGGCAGGCAGATGGCAGGGGACATAATTAAAAGATATAGCAAAAGAAAAAATATAATGCCCGAAGATATTGTATCAACACTCACGATGTTTACTGCCCTTTCCATAAAAAGTGCATACGAGGAGTTTGTCCTCCCAAGATTTAAGGTATCTGAAATAATACTTTCCGGAGGCGGGTGTAAAAATGCCTTTCTTGTAAGGCTTCTGAAGGAACATCTATCCCCAATTAAATTCACATATATAGATGATTATGGGATCCCCTATCAGGCAAAAGAAGCCCTGAGTTTTGCAATCCTTGCCAATGAAACCCTCTCAGGCAGAGCAGGAAATCTCCCTCATGCTACAGGCGCACGGCATCCGGTTATTTTAGGAAAGATCACACTCTAAAGTTTAAGGATAGATATGCCGATAAAAATTAAAACACCGGTAAAGCGGGTTTTTTAGCTATAGGACAACTTATTGATATATAAGCAAATAATTAAAAAGGGGCAATTTAAAGCTTGACAAAAAGGCATGGTTTTTGTAAAAACATCTCTATGCGCCGCAGTTTATTTTCATTAGGGATTATAGTTTTACTGCTCCTTTGCACAGAGGTTTCTTATTCTAAAGAGAAAGAATTCATGTCCTCTCAAAAGCCTTTCTCAGAGATATCCTTGGAAGGGTCACATGCGTGGTGTGCAGTAAACGAGATACCTTTTACGCCGTCTTTAGAGAACAGGTTTTTTTCTGCTATCCCATCTTCTAAAATAAACGCTGCCGGGACAGGCTCTCCTGAAGAGCGTAAGACGAAGGTAGAATCGCTCTATGAGACCCATGGATTTAATAAGGCTGTTGAAAGCAGTATCCGCTTTTTTTCTACCAAAATAAAAGAGCGGTTTAGTAACTCGCTAAGCCGTTCCGGTAAATTTTTCTCAATGATGACAGACATCTTTAAAGAAAAAGGGCTGCCACAGGAGCTTGTATTTCTGCCTCTCATAGAAAGCGGCTTTAATATGCATGCATACTCACCCATGAAGGCCTCCGGCTTATGGCAGTTTATAGCATCCACAGGAAAAAGATACGGACTAAAAATAGACTGGTGGGTAGATGAAAGGCGCGACCCTATAAAGGCCACCGTGGCTGCAGCAGCATACCTAAGCGACCTTTATAATATGTTTGGCTCATGGAACCTTGCGCTTGCCGCCTATAACGCCGGAGAAGGAAAGATTACAAAGGCGCTTAACAGGACAAAAACAGACGACTTCTGGGCTATAAGAAATACAAGACATATAAAGAAAGAGACAAAGGACTATGTGCCGTTTTATATAGCTGCCACAGCGATTGCGGTTGATCCGGAAGGTTTTGGTTTTGAGGATCTAACTTATCACGAGCCGCTGGCATATGATGAGGTTGTTATTGATTCGCCAATGGATATAAAGGCAATAGCGCGTTACGCAGAGGTAGATATGCAGGCTGTTAAAGACCTAAACCCTGAACTGAAACGCTGGTGCACTCCTCCAAATGTTTCAAACTATGCCTTAAGGCTTCCATTAGGTACAAAGGAAAGTTTTTTGGCCAATCTTGCAAATTCTGTAGAGGACAAGCATTTTTCCATGGAGTATTATACGGTTAAAAAGGGCGATACCCTTAAAAATGTAGCAGGCCGTTTCGGCATCTCTAAGGATGCTATTGCAGGAGTCAATTCCCTGAATAGTAATTCTAAGTTAGAGGCAGGCTCTACCATCTTAGTGCCGCCAAAGGAGTTTGCCCACCTTATAAAAGACACAGAGAAAAAATCATCTGTTAAGTCCAAGCGGGCATATAAGAAGAAGGGTAAAAAGTCCTATCTTCTTTCTTCCAAAGACAAGAGGAAAAAGGCAAGACCTTCTTAAGTGGTTTAAGGCGTCTTTATCTCCCTTTCAGTCTTTGCGCTTGTCTTTAGTTTAGCCTCAATACTCCATAAAGAATTAGGAAACTCTTTAAGAATTTCTTCATACTTTTTTCTGGCGTCATCTGTCTTACCAAGGGACTCATAAATTCGCGCCTCCTCTATCAAGGCAAAATCCTTAAATATACTGTTGTTAAATTTTTTAAAGGCCTCTATAGTCCTGAGCGCATCCTCTGTCTTGCCTGCCTTCATGTAGGAAGAGATAAGCTTCTGATAGACAATGGGCATTATCTTTTCTTCCTTTGAATACTTATCAATAAACTCTGTATATGCCTTTATAGCATTGGCATAGTCATTGAGCTTGTGATAAGAGTTGCCTATATAGAACTGTATGAGCGCTGATGATTTTACCTTAGAGGCCTGCTGATAAAGCTCAAGCGCTTTCTTAAACCTCTCTTCTTCAGAAAGCGGGTTTTTTAAATTTCTGCCATAGTAGTAGTCAGAGGCTTCCCTTTCAAGCGCATGTGACTTTGCAGTCAAAGAAGATGCATATAGTCTAAAGCCTGCAACCGCAGCAACAGCAATGCATAGTACAGCAATGACCGAGATAAGGACATTTTTTTTCTCCTTTACATATTGGAGCGTTTCAGAAGCTATACTGCTTACATCTTCGCTGCCTGACTCTGCTTTTTTAACGGTTCTTTTTTTAATTACTTTTGGCATTTACTTCCTCCCTAAAATTTTATCAAGAAGGGCTTGGGAATTTGCAAATACATCCCTAACCTTATCCTCAGTAATACCTGCTGCAAGCAGTATGACCTTTGCCCTCTCAATGCTAATCAAATCACCCGGGCTGTGTGCATCAGTATTTATTACAAGCCCTGCGCCTGTTTCCATGGCCATCTTTGCTACATGCCCGTTTGAGAGGCAATGCCCCCTTCTTGATGTAATCTCAAGGGCAACGCCTTTCTCTTTAGCCATTAAAGCGTCCTCCCTGCTTATAAGCCCCGGATGTGCAAGCACATCAATGCCTGACTCTATGGCTGCCCTGTTTGTGCCTGGAGCTACCGGCTCAACAACAGTCTCTCCATGCATAACCACTATCTTTGCGCCAAGCGTCCGTGCCCTTGATACAAGCTCAGGGATAAGGGCCGGAGGCGCATGTGTTATCTCTGCCCCGGCAACAAGCTTTATGTCTGAGTGCTTGGCAAGCGACTCAACAGCCTCTGCAATACGTGGAACTACAAAGTCAATATTTGATGAATCCACATGGTCTGTTATTGCCAGCGCCTTATAGCCGATAAAATATGCCCTCCTTGCCAACTCTGAGGGCAGAAGCTCTCCGTCACTGAAAAGGGTATGTGTGTGAAAATCAATCATATCTATCTCTGTCCTCTCAGGATTTTAAAAATAAGGCCGCCAACAGCCAGCGCTTATAGCTCAGAGTTGACAGAACTATACTATTAACTATGAGCAATGAACCATCTGATTTTGTATTATACAAAATTTATACTATAAATTTTACTTGTAATTTATAAAGATTTTTGGTATTTCTTTTATAGCCTATAAAAGTCACGGAGGGAATAATGAAAAAAATTTTAAGACTCATGGCATTGTTGTTATCCTTAAATTTCTTATGGGGATGTGAACTGTTTATATTAGGCGCCGGTGCAGGCCTGGGAATTGGAGCCTATAAATATATTGAAGGCAGTCTCGCAAGGGAATATCCCCTTACATATAACAAGGCGTGGGACGCAACAAATGCTGCCATGGCTAAACTCCTCATCAGCGTATCCAATAGCATCAATGAAGGAAACAAAGGCACTATAGAGGCTGTAAGAAAAGACGGCGCACAGGTTTTGATAAACCTGAAAGACATGGGGCAGGGCGTTACCTCAATCAGTGTTCGTGTCGGGCGAATTGGCGACCGCCAAGAGGCTGAGAGGATACATGAGGAGATAGCTGTCCAGGCAGGATTAAAGTAAACAAGGAACTGGATTCCCGCTTACGACATGCGGGAATGACATTTTCGCAGCAACCTATTAAACAGGCGAAGCACCTTGTCCCGTGCAGATTCAAAGTCTTCTTTTCTCAGTGTTTCAAGCATTTTGTCTGAGGCAAGTGTTTCTAAAAGTTTTTTCCTTTTTTTAGGGTCTGTTATCTCTGCTAAGGCCTTCTTGCGGACTGTCTCAAGAAAATTAATATATCTGGTAAATTTACCATCGTAGAGCTTCTCAAGCTCCCTTCTTATGGCCTTAGATAAGGCAGGGCTTGAGCCTCCCGTGGATACGGCAATTGTTAGATTCCCGCGTCTTACAAGAGAAGGGACAATAAAGTTACACAGTGACGGCGTATCAACTACATTCAGGAGGCTTCTTGCGTGACCGGCAATTATTGAATTGGTCTCAGAAGATGATGTGGCTGCAATAACGATGAAGGCATTATCAATATCGCCCTTCTTATAAGGTCTTTTAAAAAGTTCAATCCTGCCATTTTCTTTTAACCTCTGAAGGGTTTTTGTTATTTTGGGGCTGATTACCTTAACAACTGCGCCTGCCTTTATTAAAGAAAGCGCCTTTCTCTCTGCGACCTTGCCCCCGCCAATAACCACAGCCTTCTTTCCCTTGAGGCTTAAAAAGACAGGGTAATACTTCACTTGCCTTTTTCATTGCCCAAAGAAGCAGCTAACTTCCTTGCTTCATTGGCCTCTTTAGTCGCAGGGTATTTTTCAATGAGCATATTGAGTATCTCTAATGCCTTTTCTTTGTTGCCGATATTCTTATAGGAAAGGCCGAGATGAAAAAGGGCGTCAGATTCTTTCTTTGAATTAGGATACTTCTCAATAAGTGCGTTAAAACGCTGAATAGCCGGCGTGTAAGAACCCTTATTGAAATAGAACTGGCCTACATAAAACTCATATTCGGCAAGGACATTTCTGCACATCTTTATCCTGCTCTCGGTGACATCCATATAGGGGTTTCTCGGATAGCGCACCTGAAGTTTTTCAAATTCTTCAAGGGCCTTCATGGCAACCCCGTAACTTATGTCAGGAGTCTTTATCTGCTTAAAATGACTCATGGCAAGCTGATACTGGGCATAGTATGCATATTTGTGATAGGGGTGTATTTCAAGGAACCGGCTGTACTCAACCGCCGCCTCTTCGTATAAACCCTCTTCAAAGTAAGAGTCCCCGATTCGTATCTGGGAGAGGGCTGCATATTTGCCGGATGTGTCTTTTGTCTTTATATCTTCAAGCGCCTGCCTTGCCTCTTCGTAATACCCCTTCTCTATCTTTTCATTAGTCTGCTTAAGCGCTGCCTCTGCATCAAAGATGATATTGTTAGAAGGCTTTGTTGCAGCCTTTTGGGATGAACAGGCAAAACTAATGACTGATAATGCTATTAATAATATGGAAATTTTCCGCATGTCTATAGCCTCGCGTCTTTTGTTTGTTATTATACAGGTCTTCTTTATTTAAAATCCAATTATTTAAATAAAGAAACCTTTACACAAAATTAACTGTAATTAACCTCTATTTTACAAACTACAGTGCTAACATGTTTTTAGATGTTATAGATGTATTTTCCGCATACTGAGCATATCGAGTCATATCACGGAAGGGAGGTGAGAGCGCTGGAGATGCAATTTCTTTATAAACCCGTAAAAGACCTCTGACAAGAGGGACTGGAGGTGTAGAAACGATGAAGTTTGTACGTTTTACCCTAATTAGTATGTTGTTTATTTTACTGCCCGTCGCTGCCTTTTCGGCAATATCCACATCAGATTGTGTCAGCTGCCATATGAAACATACCCCCGGCATTGTGTCTCAATTTCACGATAGCGCAATGGGTAAAAAAGGAATGGACTGCGCTGATTGTCATGGCACTACTCATAAAGGGATGGACGATGTAAAGAAGGCAAAGATGCCAACTGCAGAGACGTGCGGCACATGTCATCAGGAAAAGCTTGAACAATTCAAAAAAGGCAAGCATAACCTTGCATGGTTTGCCATGAAGTCACAGCACGCATGGCATGGACAGCCCGGCTCAATCGTCAAGCAGGGATACAGGGGCTGCTCAGGCTGCCACAAGATGGGTGAGAAAGGGCTTGTAGGCATCAGGGACGGCAACGCCGGAGCATTAAAGCGTGACGGCGGGAAAGAGGCAGCAGAATACAAATACGGCAATGCCCAGTGTGATGCATGCCATACAAGACATAATTTCAAAAAGGCTGAGGCTAAGGACCCGCGGTCATGTTCAAACTGCCACATGGGCTTTGACCATCCTCAGTATGAGATGTATACATCTTCAAAACATGGGATTGCATGGTCAGTTGACGGATTCCCAACAGATGGACGCGCCCCCACATGCCAGAAATGCCATATGGCAGACGGCGACCATGAAGTAACAGCTCCATGGGGCTTCCTCGGGCTAAGAATACCTACAAAAGAGAATGTGCTTGCCTTGATAAAAGTAGCCCCTTCACTGGAAAAACAACTGCGTTCACTTGCAGATAAACTGCCTTCGGGAAAATATGACGGCGTTGACGACGACCCTCAGTGGACACTTGACAGGGCGTTGTACCTTCAGGCAGCAGGCGTGCTTGATGACAATCTCCAACCAACCGAGAGGTTTGTTGAGATAGTAGTTCAGGGGCGTGCTGCACGCGGGCCTGCAGAGTTCAATGCCTTAAGGGCAAAGATGAAGAAGAACTGCACAGAATGCCATGCCAGCGACTTTGTCCAGCAGTTCTTCAACGCCTCAGACGATATAATCAAGCAGATAGACCACGAGTTTGCAAAGGCGATTGCTGCTGTTCAGGGGCTTTACAAAGACGGCATCCTGCAAAAGCCGGCAGGCTGGAAGTTTGCGCCTGATCTGCTTCAGTATTATGATGTAAAGACAGGGATAGAACAGGACCTCTACCTGATATTCCTTGAGCACCGCCAGCGTGCATTTCAGGGAGCATTTCATGTGAGCAACGACTATATGCACTGGTACGGGTGGGCGCCGTTGAAGGAGACTGTCAATAGGATTCTGGAAGAGGAGAAAAAACTGCGGGCTGAGCATAAGAAGCCTAAGAAATAAGCACGAAGAGTGCGTCTGAAGCATGGGGGGAAAGGGCAGCCTTTCCCCTATTTTTTGGTGCTTCCGGGAATTATGTGAGCGAGCACCGTCATTCCCGCAGTCCTTTGAGCGGGAATCCAGTTTATTTAAATGAAAAGATTTTTTGTCTATATTCTTTGCAGTAAACGAAATGGCACCTTATACACAGGAATTACATCAGACTTGATTAAACGT
>JACQXF010000023.1 GCA_016208855.1 Nitrospirota bacterium
AGCAGTTTCCTCTTTTTTCCCATTCCATTATCATACAGATTTTTTCACTCATTCAAAACTTCTTTTCCACCTTATTTTATGCTATTCTATGGTCAATTCACGGGTCATTCTTACCTACACTCTTACGCGAAGACCCAATAAATTTAATACTACCAATTTAGGTAGTATCGCGAAAGTTCAAACTGGCCCTTTCGGAAGTCAACTTCATGAAAAGGATTATGTAGAGCAAGGTACACCTATTATCACGGTTGAGCATTTGGGTTACGGAAGTATTATTAAAGACAATATACCTTGTGTTTCGGAATCCGATACATTGAGATTAAAAAAGTTTTTACTTAAGACGGATGACATCGTTTTTAGCAGAGTTGGATCGGTGGATAGGAGCGTTTTAATAAGAGAAGGGGAAGATGGTTGGATGTTTTCGGGGAGATGTTTACGTGTAAGAGTAACAACTAATGATATTTTACCGCCATATCTCTATTATTATTTTACCCAAAATAGTTTTAGGCAATACGTGCGCAATAATGCTGTTGGGGCAACAATGCCTTCACTTAATAGCGGTATTTTACGTCGTTTGAAAATAATATATCCGTCAATTTCAAAACAGAGACAAATCACCGAAATTCTTAGCGCAATAGATGACAGCCTTTCGAATAACCGCCGGCGGATGCAGCTTTTGGAGGAAGCGGCGCGGCTTCTTTTTCGCGAGTGGTTTGTCTATTTCCGCTTCCCGGGACATGGAAAAGTCAAGATTGTTGATGGCGTGCCGGAGGGGTGGGAGAAGCGCCTTTTAGAAGATATTGCAAAGGTTAAAAAAGGAAGAAATATTACATTTGAACAAGCGGTAGAAGGAGATATTCCGGTTGTTGGTGGCGGTTTAGAACCTACGTACTATCACAATAAAGCAAATGTATCTGCTCCTGTAATTACAATTAGTGCATCTGGTGCAAATGCCGGTTTTGTTAATTTGTACGATACTGACATATGGGTTTCTGATTGTTCGTATGTTGATAAAAATTCTACCAAGTATATCTATTATCTTTATTTGAGATTAAAAAGCCTGCAAACATCTATATTTGGGTTGCAAGTTGGTGCTGCTCAACCACATGTTTATCCAAAGGACTTAAACAGATTGAGAATTCTTATCGCGACAGATGATTTACGTGAGCAATTTGAACAGTTGGTAATACCGAGTTTTGATTTAGTTAGAACACTAAAATTGGAAAACCAAAAACTCTCCCAAGCCCGCGATTTGCTTTTGCCCCGGCTGATGAACGGCAGGGTTGACCCCGTTAGATATGACAAATTATCTAACGGGGTTGAGGTGTAACTTATGAAGAAAAATAAACAGATTGTCCCACAAAACAGCTTCACGGAGTTTTTGCTCTACACCACACCTAATGGCAAGGTGAAGGTAGAGATTTTTTTACGCAATGAAAATGTGTGGCTGACACAGGCAAAGATTGCTGAACTTTTTGATGTTGATAGAAGTGTAGTTACTAAACACCTTCAAAATATTTTTTCAGAAGGCGAACTGGATAAAGATTCAACTTGTGCAAAAATTGCACAAGTTCAGAAAGAAGGCCAGAGAGAAGTTACGAGAAATGTGGAATTTTACAATCTTGACGTCATCATATCTGTCGGCTATCGGGTTAATTCGCAGAGAGCAACCCATTTCCGTATATGGGCAACACAGGTGCTGAAAGAATATATCATTAAAGGCTTTGCTATGGATGATGAGCGGCTCAAAAATCCCAATAACATCTTTGGGCAGGACTACTTTGAAGAGCAACTGGCCCGCATCAGGAATATCCGCAGCAGTGAGCGAAGGTTCTATCAAGAAATTATTAGAGTCTAAAAAGAAAAACAATGACCTATTTTAACGAAGATACATTAGTCCAGCAGACAACCGCAGATTACATTAGGGACCAGCTCGGATGGGAATCGGTGTATGCCTATAATCAGGAAACCTTTGGCCCTGATGGGCTTTTAGGCAGAAATTCAGACCGGGAAGTGGTGCTCACGCGCTGTTTGCGGCAGGCGATTATAAAGTTTAATCCCAATCTTCCTGAGACTGCTTATGACGAAGCTGTGCGTCAGGTGAAGGATTATTCACAGAGCCAGTCCTTACTTGCCAATAATTTTGATAAATACAGACTGTTTAAAGACGGCGTGCTTGTCTCGTTTCAGGGCGAACATGGTGAGATAAAAAAAGAGCGGCTTAAGGTCTTTGATTTTAATGATGCAACAAAGAATGATTTTTTGGCGGTGCGTGAACTGTGGGTACAGGGGGATTTATACCGCAGGCGTGTTGATATTGCCGGGTTTGTCAATGGCATCCCGCTTTTATTTGTAGAGTGCAAGAATATCCATAAAGACCTCAAACATGCCTATGAAAAAAACCTTGCTGATTACAAAGACACCATCCCGCACTTTTTCCATCATAATGCGGTTATCATGCTTGCCAATGGCGATAAGGCAAAGATAGGCACCATCACAGTCGGTTATGAGCATTTTCATGAATGGAAGCGTTTGGCAGAATCAGACCCCGGCGTTGTGGATATGGAAACCCTGCTCAAGGGCGTGTGCAACAAGAATAATTTTATGGATATCTTTGAAAATTTCACTATCTATGACAATTCCTCCGGCAAGCAGATAAAGGTGCTGGCAAAGAACCACCAGTATCTGGGAGTGAATCAGGTTATTAAAGCCTTGAATGATCCCAAGAGAGTCAAAGGGAAACTCGGAGTTTTCTGGCATACGCAGGGTGCAGGGAAGAGTTATTCTATGGTGTTTTTTACTGCAAAAGTGCATCGCAAGATCGGCGGCAATTATACATTTCTCATCTGCACAGACAGGGATGACTTGGACACTCAGATATATAAAACCTTTGCAGGTTGCGGTATTGCAGATAATGACAAAAACCCATGCCGACCAGCAAACGGCAGGCATCTGGCGGAACTGATGACGCATCATAAGGCGTATGTCTTTACCACCATTCAAAAGTTTAATCAGGAAGTTGACCCCAGTGAAGGCTATACAAAGCGCGGAGATATTATTGTGATTACTGATGAAGCGCACCGCACTCAATACGGCACTCTGGCTTTGAATATGCGCAATGCCCTGCCGAATGCCAGCTTTATCGGGTTTACCGGCACACCTTTATTTAAGGATGATGAAATTACAAAGCAGGTTTTTGGAGATTATATTTCTACCTATGATTTTGCGCGGGCAGTGGAAGATAAGGCGACCGTGCCCCTATATTATGACTCTCGGGGCGAGACACTGGGGGTAGCCACTAATGATATTAACGAGCGGATTGCCGAAAAACTGGAAGAAATTGAAATTAATGATATCGATGTCAGCCAGCGGCTGGAAAAGGAGCTGAAGCGGGATTATCATATCATTACAGCGGAAAAGAGGCTCAATCAAATCGCCAGGGATTTTGTTGAGCATTACACAACCTCGTGGGAAGCCGGCAAGGTGATGTTTGTGTGCATTGACAAGCTTACCTGTGTGCGGATGTACGAGTTGATTAAGCAATACTGGGCTCAAAAAGAAGAAGAGATAGAAGAATCATGGGAAATGGCCGCCGGAGAAGAAAAGGAACATCTTTTCAATCAGCTCATCTGGATGAAAGAGACAAGGATGGCAGTTATTGTGAGCGAGGAGCAGGGCGAGGTTGATAAGTTTAGAGAATGGGGTTTTGACATCACACCACACAGGCGTCTTATCAAAAACGGCTTTGAACTCCCTGACGGGACGCGTATTGATATAGATTCCGCATTTAAAAAAGAAGGGCATCCCTTCCGTGTCGCAATAGTCTGCGCAATGTGGCTCACAGGATTTGATGTGCCGAGTCTGGCGAACCTTTATCTGGATAAGCCTCTCAAGGCGCATACGCTCATGCAGGCGATTGCACGCGCAAACAGAGTGAATAAAGATAAAAATAACGGCTTGATAGTTGATTACTGCGGTATTCTGAAAAATCTGCGGAAGGCGCTTGCAACATTCACCGGCACAGGCGACACTGGCAGACCCGGCGGGCTTGGGCCTGATGAATTAGACCCGACCAGAACCAAAGAGGAGTTACTTGAAGACCTAAAACAGGTGATTGGCATGGTGAGCGTTTTTTTGAGTGGGCGGAAGACGCCGCTTGAAGCCATTATCAACGCAAGCGGATTTGAGAGAAACAAGGCTATTGTTACGGCAAAAGAAGCGGTGAATGAAAATGATGAGACGAGAAAAAAGTTTGAGGTGATGTGCCGTGAGGTGTTTATTAAATTCAAGGCGTGTCTGACAATTCCCGGAATTAATGATTACCGAAGCCAGTATAGCGCAATTAATATTATTTACAAAAGCCTGCAAAAAGACCGGGATATGGCAGATATCAGCGACATCATTAAACAACTGCATGAGGTAGTTGATGAGGCTATCGTAGTTACCCCTGATAGAGCAAAAGTGCCTGATAAACCTTTTGATATAAACAAGATTGACTTTAATCGTCTGCGGGCAGAATTTGATAATGCCAAGACAAAAAATACAACCGTGCAAAGTCTGAAAAGTGTTATAGAGAAAAAACTTCTGCGGCTCATTCAAAGAAATCCGCTCCGGACAGACTTTCAGGAACACTATGAAAAGATAATTTCTGAATACAACAAAGAAAAAGACCGCCAAAATATTGAGGCAACATTTGAGGCATTGCTAAAATTTGTACAGGAGCTTGACGAGGAAGAAAGCCGCGCAGTGCGCGAAGGTATGGACGAAGAAACTCTGGCTATTTATGACCTTCTATTAAAGCCTGATTTAACTGCCAAGGAAATCAAAAAGATTAAAAAAATAGCAAAGGAGCTATTGGAAACACTGAAAGATAAATTAAAGAACCTGTATAAATGGCAGGTCAAAGAGCCTACAAGGGATGAAGTAAAGATATTAATCAGAGATTTTCTGTGGGACGAGCAAACCGGCTTGTCTGTAGATTTTTACACTCGGGACGAAGTGATACAAAAGTCTGAGGAGGTTTTCTACCATGTCTATCGGGCATACCCGACCGTGCCATCGCCGTATTATGCGGCGGCTGGGTAAGGAAATTTTTATTATTACATTCGCTTGCTAACCCTGCGGCAAGACCACAGGGAATACGCTCGCTATCCATTTAACAAGATGACAGAAATAAAGATAGCCAAAATTATCAGGTCAAAACGAAAGACTATTGCGCTTGAGATAGCACGGGACGCTACTTTGATTGTTCGTGCGCCTTATAGAACTCCAATGGATTTTATCGAAAAGGTTGTATTCAAAAAACGATTCTGGATTAAAGAAAAGCAGGAAATTATCAGGGATAGATACCAGAAAATAGCTTCAAAGAAATTTGTAAGCGGAGAGGGGTTTTTATATCTTGGGAATATGTATAGGCTTGAGTTTATTGATGCATCGGATATGTCCATAGTATTCAATAATGGTTTTCAGATTTCACGCCAACACATCTATATGGCTAAAGAGATTTTAACTGCATGGTACAAAGAGAAGGCATATCAGAAAATTTCAGAAAGGGCGGACTGGTATTCCTCTTTGTACGGGTTGAAATACAATAAAATAAAAATATCAGATGCTCAAAAACGATGGGGCTCATGCAGCGCCAAAGGAAATTTAAATTTTAGCTGGCGATTAATAATGGCGCCCCTTAGAGTAATTGATTATGTGGTTGTTCATGAATTGGCACACCTTGAAGAAAATAATCACTCAAAAGCTTTTTGGAATAAAGTCAAAATAATGCTGCCTGATTATGAGCAATATAGAAAATGGCTGAAGGAAAATACACATTTATTGGTTACATAGGGGAAAAATATAAAAAGCAGATTGACAATATGGTCTACGCCCTCTACGGCCTCATCCCGGAAGAGATCGCGATTGTGGAGGGGAAGTAAGAAATGCCGGCACTGCTAAAATTTACTGCCTTTCTACCGGGCAGGGCTGTAAGAGGTGAATTCATTACAAAAGATGGATAAAGAATACCATTATTACATTACCTTTATTATTGCCTTAAGGGCAGGCTTCAAGAAGGATGAGGCATATAAAATAGCCTACTCAAGCCAGTATACAGATGATAACGACACTCCATATGAGATTAACGAAGGGCAAGATGATGCGTATGAAAACTATATCAGCCAAACAGAAAACATCACAAAGCCTCAGGAAGAGCGTCTGCGGATTTATACTATATTTCATTTTATGCCGGGGACTCCGGATGAGATATGGCGGGTATCGCTTGATAGAAAAGACGGCAAACTCCATCTGTTAAACACAATCCCTAATAACCAAAATGCCGCAGCACTCTTAAGAGATGCCCTGAAGTCAGGGAATTTCTATTGGATTGGCATCGCTACCCATATGTTTGCTGATACGTTTGCACATCAGAACTTCGTCGGATTCAAGGATGAGTTCAATGCAATGGAGGGTTTCTTGGAGGGGCTTTTACCCAATATCGGCCATGCTGAAGCAAAGTATCAGCCTGATATCCCTAATCTCAGATGGAAAGATGAGCGCTTAACGTCAAAATATAAGGCCAGACACAACAGGAGTATTTTTCTTGAAGCTACAGGCTGTATTTTTGATCAGTATTGCAGTCTTACAAAACCGCCGCAGCCCGAAGCCCTTAAAAAGGCACTTTTGGATGATATAGGCAATGCAATAGGGAAAGAAGCAGATAAAGACACAAATGCGCTCCGCTCCCAAAGACAAAAGCGCTACAAGGGGCTATTGAAGAAAAATTATGTTGAATATAAGAAGAAGAGCTGGTTTAATGAAGCGATTAGATATGAAAGAGACCCTTTGACAGTAGGCGTTTCAAACACAGAGGCATTGTTGTTCTGGAAAGAAGGCTTTAAGAATAGCGATTGGTACCTTTTTCAGGAAGCAGTAAAAGAGCATCAAAGGAAGGCGAAAGAAATTCTCAACCCCACCTTTGAGAGGATGGAAGTTGCGAAGCTAAGTAATTGGTGATTTCTGCAAAACAACCTGAACACTGCCCCTCCCCCCGCCCTTAAATGGATAGCGAGCGTATTCCCTGCAGCTTGCTGCAGGGTCAAGCTAGCGAATATAATAATAAAAAAGTCCTTACATTAGATTCCCTGTAGATTGCTACATGGAATATCAATTACTATTGTAGAGGGAATGGTTAAACTGTAAAATAAACATCTGGAGAATAACCAATGAAAATAGCCGTCATAGGAGCCGGAAGCTGGGGTACAGCGCTTGCAAGCCTTATTGCTGAGAAGGGTTTGGAAGTGGCGCTCTGGGCTTATGAAAAAGAGGTTGCTGATGAGATAAATAACTCACATGCAAACAGCACATACCTTTCTGATATTTCTCTGCCTAAAAACTTAAAGGCAACAAACAGCCTTGAAGACGCCATAAAGAATGCCTCATATATAGTGAATGTTGTGCCTACGCAGTTTACACGCAAGATATTTAGTGAGGCAGTAAAATTTATCCATAAAGACGCTGTAATCGTGAGCGCCTCAAAGGGCATTGAAAACAATACCCTGCTTACCGTCTCTTCCATACTTAAAGAGTTAACAGGCGCTATGGTTGCAGTGCTTTCAGGGCCGAGCTTTGCAAAAGAGGTGATAAAAAAACTTCCTACAGCCGTAACACTCTCTACGGATAACCTCCAGTCAGCCAACAGCCTGCAGGAGATTTTTAATACCGGCTATTTCAGGGTCTATACGCATACTGATGTGCTTGGAGTTGAGCTTGGAGGCGCGCTTAAAAATGTTATAGCAATAGCATCAGGCATATCTGACGGCCTTGGGCTTGGGCATAGCGCGAGGGCGGCGCTTATTACAAGGGGGCTTTCGGAGATTATAAGGCTTGGGCAGAAGATGGGCGCAGACAAGAGGACGTTTTCAGGCTTAAGCGGGCTTGGTGATTTAGTGCTTACATGCACTGGGTATCTTTCAAGAAACTATTCTGTAGGGATAAATCTTGGCAAAGGCATGAAGCTTAAAGACATTCTTTCAGCAACAAAGAGTGTTGCTGAGGGCGTAGCCACAGCGCTTTCTGCATATGAGCTTTCAAAGAAATATAGCGTTGAGATGCCCATAGTTCAGGAGGTCTATGAGGTTATATACAAGGATAAGGACGCGGCACAGGCAGTAAGGATGCTAATGAATAGGACATTAAAGGCAGAGTTCTGAGTTTTATCTTTCTCCTGACCACCCTCATTCCATATGACAACAAATTATGATGTGCTTATAATCGGCGCAGGCGCAGCAGGGCTGATGTGCGCTATTCAGGCAGGCCGCCGCAAGCGGTCTGTAATTATTTTAGACCATGCCGGTAAAATCGGACAAAAGATACTTGTCTCAGGCGGAGGCAGGTGTAATTTTACAAACCTGAATATAGCGGCAGAAAACTATATCTCAGGCAACCCTCATTTTTGTAAATCAGCCATTGCGCGGTTCACGCCTCATGATTTTATTGCTATGCTTAAGAAGCACCGCATCAGTTATCTTGAAAAAGAAAACGGGCAGCTCTTCTGCAAAGGAAGCTCACGCCAGATTCTTGATATGCTTCAAAAAGAGATTGACCTGACAGGAGCTAAGATTAGGCTGAACTGCAAGATTAATAAAATTACAAAAAAGAGCAGGTTCATTGTGACTACGAATTTAGGCGCGATAGATGCAGAATCCCTTGTTATTGCAACAGGCGGGCTTTCCTATAAGGCTTTAGGGGCAACAGATTTTGGATATAGCATTGCCAGACAGTTTGGACTGCGAATTATCCATCCAAGTCCTGCCCTTGTGCCGCTAATATTCTCAAAAGAAGACCTTAAGCGATTTGAAGACTTAAGCGGAATTTCATTTAAGGCCGTGGTTAGCTGCGGAGGAAAAGATTTTACCGGCGAAGCGCTCTTTACACACAAGGGGTTAAGCGGACCGGTCATTTTACAGGCGTCTTCATACTGGAGGCAGGGAGAGGAGATTATCATTAATCTTCTGCCCGGGCTTGATGCGCGAGGCCTCTTTTCATCTAATCGCCAAAGCAGGATGGAGATGAAAACCCTGCTTGCGCAGTACATACCAAAAAGATTGGCACATAGGTGGTGCGAGCTATATCTTCCTTCAAAACCGCTTTATCAATATAATGATAAAGAACTGCTTCATGCCTCCTTGCGTTTGCATGGATGGACAATACGGCCTGCAGGCACAGAGGGCTATGGCAAGGCTGAGGGCACAAGAGGCGGGGTTGATACTGATGAGCTCTCGTCAAAGAGCATGGAGGCAAGAAAGGTTCAGGGGCTTTATTTTATAGGCGAGGTTATTGATGTGACAGGGCATTTAGGCGGGTATAATCTTCACTGGGCATGGGCCTCAGGATGTGCAGCAGGTCAGTATGCATAAAAACAGAAAACCTATGAAAACTATTATCCTTGCCTCTGCTTCTCCAAGAAGAAGTGAGATTCTTGCAGGCGCAGGCATTGGGTTTTGCACTGTGCCGTCTGATTATGAGGAAATACTTGACCATGCTATTAAGCCCCATCTGCTGGCAAAACGCCTGTCGCTTCAAAAGGCTAAGGCTGTTGCAGGCAGATACAAAAACGCCCTCATTATAGCCGCAGACACCTTTATTGTCTTCAGGGGAAACCTTTTAGGCAAGCCTCATACCCCGAAAGAGGCGCGGAGAATGCTTACCATGCTTAATGGCAAATCACATTCAGTCATCACCGGCTATACAGTTTTTGATACAAAGACAAACAAAAAAATTATCCGCTCTATGCAGAGCAAGGTCTGGCTTAAAAAGATGACCCCTCAAGAGATTAAGGCATATGTAGCAACAGAAGAGCCTCTTGATAAGGCAGGCGCTTATGCAATACAGGGATGCGGGGCGGCAATAGTGAAAAAGATTGAAGGAGATTATCTGAATGTTGTCGGCCTTCCCTTATTTGATCTTATGGCAAGCCTTAGGAGGTTCGGGGTAAAAGTGTTTTAAAAAAATCATTCAAACCTTTTCCAAATGCTATAATAAGCAACTGTGCTTTTACTGGGAAACTTAAAAATTGCCTCTCCGCTTGTGCTTGCTCCATTGGCAGGGATAAGCGATCTGCCGTTCAGGCTTATCAACAGGTCATTTGGATGCGGATTGGCATTCACTGAAATGATAAGCTCAAGCGCCCTCTCGCATAAAAACAAAAACACTTTAAAAATGCTTTCAACAAACACAAATGACAGGCCCTTGGGTGTTCAGATATTAGGGAACGATCCGGAGCTGATAAAAAAGTCATTAGAGATTATATCGGGATATGCCTTTGACATCATAGACTTTAACGCAGCCTGCCCTGTAAGCAAGGTTATATCAAGGGGAGAAGGGGCCGGGCTGCTTAAGGAGCCTTTAAGGCTTCAGGAACTTCTCGAGATAATTGTCAAAAACAGCAGCGTGCCTGTTACAGTCAAAATACGCTCCGGCTGGGATGAACTGTCCGTTAACGCAGTGGATATAGCGCTTCGCGCAGAGGATGCAGGCGTTAAAGGGATTTTTATACACGGCAGGACAAAGACGCAGGGATACGCAGGAGGGGTTGATTACGACATAATAAGGCGCGTAAAACAAAGCGTGAACATCCCTGTGATTGCAAGCGGAGATGCACTAAGCCCAAATCTTATTAAAAAACTTTTTGATGAGACAGGTTGTGACGGCGCGGCAGTGGCAAGGGGCTCTTTTGGCAATCCATGGATATGGAAAGAGACAGCCTCGTATCTAAAAAACGGAAAGATACCTTGCAGGCCTGCTGTACATGAAATAGTGCAGGTTATGAAAAAGCACCTTGCCTTGAATGTAGAGTTTCATGGGGAGAGAACAGGCGTAATGCTTTTCAGGAAGTTTTTTGCATGGTATACAAAGGGGATGTGTATAAAGGAGCTGAAGCAGATGGCGTTTTCTGCTGTCACATGGGATGAGATGATGGGTATGATAGACAGAGTGCAGGGGCTGTCTTATGTGAGGAATGATTTAGCTTATGTAGAGGAATCTTTATAAAGTTCTAATTGTTTTAGACAGCAGCACCTACACATACCATCATTTCTTAAGTATTATCGTGCAAAAATGCAGTTTGCCAATCGCAACTGTTTGCGCTATATTTAAGACGTGGAGCCGGATAATAAGCATTCTCGATAAAAAAATATGCCAACGGTCTTGAGGGTTGGAAATTATAGATTTCATTTTTACTCCGATGAAAGACAAGAGCCACCTCATATGCATGTTGCAACACCAGATGGTGAATGCAAGTTCTGGCTGGAGCCGATTCGTCTTGCAAGGAACAAAGGGTTTTGCCTCAGACCCTTAGGGCGATAGAAAAGCTGGTTTATGAACATCACACATTCTTGAGAGAGAAATATTATGAGCGCCATAAGCGTTGAGAAAGAAACTACTGTTGAACCTGCCGCAATAAAAGCATGGGCAGAAGGCAGAAGGATTTTTGTCGAGCTTACCGATGAACGTATAATCGGGTTTCCCGCTGATCGATTCAAGTTACTCAAGTCTGCTACTGATGAACAGCTTAAGCAGGTCGTCTTGCGGCTGAACGGGTATGCGCTCAGGTGGGAGGAAATAGACGAAGACATTACTGTTCCCGGAATTGTTGCCGGTAATTTCGAGCTTGCGGCATAGAAGCAAGATTGCGTCGTCACACATACCCCCGAAACCCTGTCAAGCATCTCACCAATATTGCCTCTTACATAAAATATTCGGTGAACTATCGGAGATTGAGAAGAAGAAGCCTGCCCGGATTGCCGAATACCCTTCGGCAATTCATTGCAGATAAATACATTCTTACAGACGTGGAGCGGAACTATGTAACGAAGCTTGTTGATATATTAAGAGGATTCAATCAACAGGCCAAACTTGCCGTTAAAGCCAATATAGACGCTCTTTATCATCACAAAAAGGAGCGACGTGAAATTGAGAAAGAATATCTTCAAGTAGAAGCATCCCTATCGGCAGTCTTATGGAAATGGACTGCGTAGAGAGTTTCAGATTCGGAAAGCGCGCTCTAACCATCTTTGAATCATCAAAATAATCGGTAGTATCATGAGTCTCCCAGAATTTACGTTCCTCAGCTTCTGATTTAAATTTAGGTATCAGTTTTAGCTTTTTCTTCATAGACCCTCCTTTCCTTTAAATGCATATCACGGGCTGAAATTATCCGGATAATGGTTCCCTTTGCCCGGAGCGTAAAGATCACAGTTAAATGCCGCCCGCTGCTGGTTTGACCATATGCCCGGAAGCGCTGCTCATGTATGCTATGTTCTGTATCCGGCGTCAATAAAAGAGGTTCATTTACAAAAACCTGTTCTGCTTCGGCCTGAGCAACTCCATGCTTTTCATTTTTGCGGGCATTGCCTTCGTCCCAATCAAAGCCCTCTATTTTATCGAAGCCTATCACTAATTGTATATTATGACAATATACACAGGCTGTCAACTATTTTTTCTATGCGGCGGGCTTAAATATTCTCTGCAAAACCCTTATCTTCCATATTTTGATGCAAACCTCAAAGATTTAAAAGACTCCACTCATGCCTTTACAAAAACCGCAGACGACGTCCGCCCTCAGCCTTGTCCTTAAGATAATCAGAGCAGTTTCAAGATAGCCATAGCCTCTTTATATTTATCCATTCCATTTCCCGTTTGTGATAAAATAGAACCATCCAAGGAGGTAGACGATGCCGAAAACAATAGAGGCTATTTATGAGAACGGGGTATTTAAACCACTAAAGAAAATCCGTCTTAGAGAGCATGAAAAGGTGGAGCTGTCCGTTATAACCGGAGATGAAGCGGATGCTGCTACCCGAAAAGCCTTAAGTATTATAGGAATAGGGAAGAGCGATTTAACAGATACTGCACAGAGGCATGATGAATATCTTTATGGTAAAAAACGCCCCTTGCTAAAGAGAACGAAGCAATGATATTTGTTGATACAGGCGCATGGGTTGGTATCGCTGATAAAAACGACCAGTACGCAAAAAGGGCAAGCCAACAATATACACATCTTATCTTAAGAAAAGAAAAACTTGTCACAACCGATTTAATCCTCGTTGAAACTTACAACCTCCTTTCACAGACTATAGGTTCTAAGGCTACAATCACATTTGGGAACATTTTAAGTTCAATCCAATTCCTCAAGATTGAGACTGTTATAAAACTTGACTGGGATAAGGCATGGAAAATTCTTGAGAAATATGACGATAAAGGATTTTCCTTCACTGACTGTACGAGTTTTGCTTTGATGGAACGATTAAAAATTAAAACTGCATTTTCTTTTGATGCGCATTTTATACAAATGGGGTATCCCCTTGACTCCAGTAACCACGAGATATAGTATATGAGGCATGGAAGATTATCCAAAGACGATGGTAGACTTTGATGCTCGGTTTATTTCAGAAGAAGCCTGCCTTGAATATTTATCCAGTCTTCGATG
>JACQXF010000039.1 GCA_016208855.1 Nitrospirota bacterium
CAGTAGTCTTTTGCAAATGGTGCCTCTCAAAAGAGAGACCCATAAGGAGGACACAAAACTGTCTTTCCTGCTTAAAGACTCGTACTAACGATTATAAACTTCTTTACCCATTCCTATGGGTGAGGATTATACCAGGAGGAATTATGAGAAAGGTTGTTTCTATGGTTTTACTATTTCTGGCTATCGTAGTTCTGACGGCCCCTTTTGCATTAGCTGCAGAGGAAGTGGCAAAGGAGGCGCCGGCAGATGCCAAGATGAGTTATTTTGGCATGGCAGTCCTTGGATGCGGCCTGGCTATTGGTCTTGCTGCCTTTGGTACAGGTATCGGTCAGGGTATAGGACTTAGTAAGGCGGCAGAAGGTGTTGCAAGAAACCCCGGAGCGGCTGGAAAGATAACAACAACATTGATTATTGGTCTTGCAATGATCGAGTCTCTTTGTATTTATGCCCTTGTTGTAGTTCTGATTGTCCTCTTCGCAAAACCGTTTGGTTTTTAGTATAAGGGCAGGGTGACCTGCCCTTATATTTATTTTCCTCATTTTCTTAAGTAATCCTGTTATTATCAATAATATTTGAATTTTTTTATCAGGAGGAATTGTGGGATTTTTTGACAGGTTAAAGCAGGGACTGCTAAAGACAAGAAAAAGCATTGTAGAAAAGGCTGAGGCTTTGTTTTTAGGGAGGACTGTTGACGAGGGGCTGCTGGATGAACTTGAAGAGATACTTATAATGGCTGATGTAGGCCCGCGTGCATCTTCTGATATTATTCATGCCCTTAAGGAAAGATTCAAAAAAGGCGATATATCAGATAGCAATGCGCTTAAAATAGCTTTAAAAGAGGAAATCCGGAAATCTGTTGAAGATGGTTCAGGTATAAAGGTAACAATAGAAAGGCCGTATGTAATACTTGCAGTTGGAGTAAACGGGGTTGGCAAGACCACTACCATTGGCAAACTCGCAAGCCGCTTTACAAAAGAAGGACTTAAAGTTATCCTTGCCGCAGGCGATACCTTCAGGGCGGCGGCCATTGAGCAACTTGAGATATGGTCAGAGAGGGCAGGGGCGCAGATTGTTAAACATAAAAGCGGGGCTGACCCTGCTGCTGTCGCATACGATGCAATAGTGTCAGCAAAGGCAAGGGGCGCAGATGTGGTTATAATTGACACTGCTGGAAGACTGCATACAAAAGTAAACCTTATGGAGGAGTTAAAGAAGATAAAGCGTGTCGTGAGCAAGGAACTGCCTTTCGCGCCTCATGAGGTGCTGCTTGTTGTGGATGCCACTTCAGGGCAGAATGTAATACACCAGGCGAAGATATTTGGCGAAGCTGCCGGCGTAACGGGAATAGCACTGACAAAACTTGACGGTACCGCAAAAGGCGGGATTGTAGTGGCTATAAAACGAGAATTGGATATCCCTGTTAAACTGATAGGCGTTGGTGAGGGAGTAGAAGATTTAAGAGACTTCAATGCAGAGGAATTTGTAGAGGCTCTGTTTGGGTAATTATACCCTAAGTTGAGCGAGTTATAATATGCAATAGTTTTATAGCGGAAGGCTAAATTGTTTAATGCAAGAGTTATTCTTTACATGGTATTTATGCTGTGATAGACTACTTATAGATGATTAGGAAAATCCTGTTAATACTTCTGATACCTTTAGCTGGCGGGACTTTTTTTATATTAAATTACAATGAAGATGATGTAAAAACACGCATTTCCTATCGGATGTCTTCTATGAAGGGTTTTAATTTAACCCACAAAGACGGCGGCAAAGTTAAATGGGAGCTTACTGCAAAAAGCGCGACCTTCCCACAGGGAGATAAAGAGGTCTTACTGAAGGATTTAAATATTAAGGTGCATCAGGTTTCGGATATTACGCTTACGGGTGGAGACGGGAACTACAACATAGAAAGGAAGGTCCTTGCTGTTAATAATGCAATAAGGATTACGATAAACAGTTCCATACTGACTACAGATTCCCTTACATGGCATGGCGATAAAGAAATTATAACAACCGGTGATAGGGTAAAGTTTACAGGCAAAAAGTTTTTAATAGAAGGCAGGGGGCTTGCGGTTGATGTCAGGGAACAGCAGGTAAAGGTATTGGAAAATGTCAAAGGTATATTTTATAACTAAACTATTTATTTTAATCCTCTTTATTACAAGTCTCATAGCAGTGGTTAATACTGCCAATGCTGAGAAGAAGCCGATAATTATTACATCTAAAACCCTTGTTACAGATAATAAGACCAGTACGGCTGTATTTGAGGGTTCAGTGGTTGCAAAGACTGATGACCTCGTCATTTATTCTGATAAGATGACAGTCTTTTACGATAATTCTAACGAGAAGATTTCAAAGATATATGCCTCCGGCAATGTGAAGGTTCATAAAAGAGAACGTGCTATCTTTTCAAACGAAGCGACCTACTATGGCGAGGAAGAGAAGATAGTTTTTGCAGGCGAACCGCGGGCAATCGACGGAGAGAATATTGTTAGCGGGACTCAGATAATCTATTTTCTTAAAGACGACCGATCAATAGTGGAAGGCAGCAAGGTAATTTTAAAGAATAAAAAAGAGGCTGGCAGGTAGTGCATACACTTGAAATCAGGGATTTTCGGAAAAAGTATGACGGCAAAGAGGTGGTCAGGGGAATAAGCCTGAATATTCATTCAGGGGAAGTCGTCGGACTGCTTGGTCCTAATGGGGCAGGGAAGACAACAACCTTTTATATGATGCTTGGGCTGATACAGCCTGACAGCGGCATGATACTGCTTGATAGCGAAGACCTTAGCGGGCTTCCCATGTATAAAAGGGCAAGGAAGGGCATTGGTTATCTTCCGCAGGAGCCTTCTATATTCAGAAAGCTTACTGTTGAGGATAATATCAGGGCTGTCCTTGAGGTTACAGAAAGCGGGAAACAAAGAATAGGTGATAAGCTTGAAGAGATACTTGAGGAGTTTAAGCTTTCTTCATTCGCAAAGAGGCTTGGATATCAACTATCAGGCGGCGAACGTAGAAAGGTCGAGATAGCAAGGGTCTTAGCCCTTAATCCGGTCTTTATTCTGCTGGACGAGCCGTTTGTAGGGATTGATCCCATCGCTGTTACGGAGTTAAAAAAAACCATAGAGCAGCTTAAAGGGTCTGGTATAGGAGTAATAATTACAGACCATAATGTGAGGGAGACGCTTTCAATAACTGACAGGGCATATATAGTAAACAACGGCAATATTCTTGCAGATGGCACGCCTGCTATGCTGCTCTGCAATGACAGCGTTAAGAAAAACTATCTCGGGGAGGACTTCAAACTCTAATGGCTCTGGAACACAGGCTTGAACTTAAATTAGCGCAGAAACTAATACTTACCCCTCAGCTCCAGCAGTCAATAAAGCTTCTGCAGCTGCCGCAGATGGAGCTGTCTCAGGTATTAAATCAGGAGCTCATGGAGAACCCCCTTCTTGAGGATGTTGTTGAAGGCGGACCTGAGGAATATACAGGAAATGCCGAGGCGCAGTCTGAAGAATCGCAGCCTGAACCATCTGATTACGCTGATGCGCCCCTAGAGAAGATATTCGGTTTTACAACAGATGACTATTTTGAGGACAAGGCAAGTGACGGAAGGGACCTTGGTTATTTTACAGAGGGGACTGAGAATATCCAGCCCTTTGAACAGAATACGAAAAAGCCGAGTCTCCAGGATCATCTCTTATGGCAGCTTAGGCTTTCACGTGTCTCAGAAGCAGTATGCCATGCAGCAGAAGCAATAATAGCAAACCTTGATGACGACGGCTATCTTCAGGCCTCTCTTGAGGAGATTGCTGAAATATCAAAAGTGCAGCCCGCAGTTGCAGAAGATGCCCTTAGGATTGTAAAGGGGTTTGATCCTCCGGGTGTGGGGGCAAGAGATTTACAGGAATGTCTGCTCCTTCAGCTTAAACCATTAAATCTTGAAAGTAGCCTTGTAGAGAAGATTCTCATTGAAGGCTTTTCCGAACTTAACAGCAAGAAATATAAACAGCTGTCAGCTAAATTCAAGCTGCCTATTGAAGATATTTTTAGCGCAGTAAAGGTTATTGAGGGCCTTGAACCGAGGCCCGGCAGGAACTATTCAAACGGCGAGCCTGTTTATGTAGTGCCTGATGTGTTTGTAGAGGAATCAGAAGGGAAGTTCGTTATAATCCTGAATGATGAAGGAATCCCGAGGCTCAGACTGTCAAACTATTACAGAAAGCTTCTTCAGAATAAAAAGTCCCTCTCTGCTGAGGAGAGGAGATTTCTTAAGGAGAAGATGGATAAGGCGGTATGGCTTTTTAAGAGTCTTGACCAGAGGAATAAGACTATTTACCGCGTAACAGAGAGCATCTTAAAATTCCAGGAAGAATTTTTCAGAAAGGGCGTAAAACATATAAAGCCCATGACCCTTAAAGATATGGCCATTGACATAGGGATACACGAGAGCACCGTAAGCAGGGTAACATCCAATAAATATCTGCAGTGCCCGAGAGGGCTTTTCAGCTTCAAGACATTTTTTAACAGCGCTGTTCCCGGCAAAGGAGATGTCTCCTCAGCAACCGCTAAGGAGGTAATAAAGGAGGCTGTGGCAGGGGAAGACCACTCGCTGCCTTTTAACGATAAACAGTTGGTGGAGATACTTAAAGGCAAAGATATAACTGTTGCCATAAGGACTGTAGCTAAATACCGCGATGAACTAAAAATACCATCTCACATAAAACGAAAAAAATGGTTTTAAAGGAGGAGAGTATGAACATAATAGTTACAGGCAGACACATAGAAGTAACAGAGACCCTTAAGAAATACGCAGAGGAGAAGGTAAACAGGTTTTCTAAATATCTCGGAAACATTTCAGAAGCCATAGTTACATTAGAGGTTGAAAAATACAGGCACAAGGCAGAGGTGCTGCTGAAGGTAAATGGTATGATGATACAGGCAGAAAGCGTCACAGGAGAAATGTATTCCTCTATTGACGAGGTCGTGGAGAAGCTTGACAGGCAGGTTAAAAAATATAAGGAAAAGGTTGTCTCTCACAGAAAGATAGAGGAAAAAGAGACGCTGCCTCCTGCCCCCGGTGAGGGCGCTCCTGTAATTATAAAGAGGAAAGCCTTTAATGTAAAACCAATGAATATAGAGGAGGCGGCCATGCAGATGGAGCTTCTTGATAAGAATTTCTTTGTCTTTACCAATGCGTCATCAGGGGATATAAATGTCCTTTACAGAAGAGGGGACGGCAATTTTGGACTCATAGAGCCTATCAAATGAAGGTAAAAAGAAAAAGAAGGTTATTTACTATAATCCTTACGGGTCTCTCCGGGTCAGGCAAGACAGTTGCCCTTAATGCGCTGGAAGACAGCGGTTTTTTCTGTGTTGACAATCTCCCCACGTCGCTTATAAAGTCCTTTGTTGATCTCTGTTACAGGACCCCCACGATAACAAAGGCTGCGCTTGGGATGGACGTACGGGAGAGAGGATTCTTACGCAGCTTCTCAGACACTGTCTCAGCTATGAAGAAGAGAAACGGGGTTGAGATAATATTTCTTGAGGCAAAGGAAGATGTGCTCATAAGACGGTTTAAGGAGACGAGGCGTCCTCATCCGCTTGGGCATGGAGATATTAAGAAGGCAATACATGATGAGGCAAAGATGATTGCGGGAATAAGGCAGCTTGCGGATAAAATTATAGATACATCTTCTTTAAGCCCTCATGAATTACGTAAAAACATCATAAATTCCTACTCACAAAATAAGGTAAAAGCACTTGCGGTTACGCTGTTATCTTTTGGTTATAAATATGGCATTCCCCACGAGGCTGATCTTTTATTTGATGTCAGATTTCTTCCAAACCCGAACTTTATAGAGAGGCTTAAGCCTCTTACAGGCACAAATAAAAAGGTCAGGGACTTTGTCCTTAGACAGAGCGATACATCGGTCTTTCTTGAAAGGCTTTACGGGCTTTTAGATTTTCTTCTTCCGCTGTATAAACAGGAGGGGAGAAGCTATTTAACTATCGGCATCGGCTGTACAGGCGGCAGGCACAGATCACCTGCGATTACAGAAGAGGTCAGAAAGTTTTTTAAACGAAAAAGACTTCCTGTTTCTGTGGTTCATAGAGATATCGGCTAAGAAATTTTTAGGGCTTTCTCTTCTACGGGGCCATAAACTGTTATGGCAAAGGGCTTGTTATTAATTAGTCTTTCACAGAGAGCCATTACGTCTTCCATTGTTACAGATTCTACTGCTTTAATTATTTCCTCAGGTGAGTAGTATCTTCCGTAATACATCTCCTGCTTGGCTATATTTGTCATCTTGCTGCCTGTTGATTCAAGCCCGAGGATAAGGTTGCCCTTAAGCTGGTCTTTTGCCCTCCGAAGCTCTTCAGTTGAGAGGGTTTTTGCAAGCCCTCTCATTTCATTTGTTATTATATTTACGACCTCTTCGGTGTGATGTGCGTCTGTCCCTGCATAGACAGCCCAGATGCCAGTGTCATGATAAGAGGCATTGAAGGAGTGCACAGAGTAAGCAAGCCCCCTCTTTTCCCTTATTTCCTGAAAGAGCCTTGAGCTTACCCCTGCTCCTAAGACCGTGTTAATAAGGTGCATTGAATAGCGGTCTTCGCTCCCGTGTGGTATGCCCTCAACACCAAGGCATATATGGGCTTCTGCAAGGTCTTTTTTAACTATGTTTAACCGGGCATTGAATTTTTCAGAGTGCCCTGCTTTTGGCGAAGAAGCCCTCTCTATCCTGCCAATAGTGGAATTAAGTTGCCTGGCAACTAACTCATCATTGAAATTACCTGCGCAGGCCACTACTATATCCTGAGTGCCGTAATAATTTTTTATGTGATTGTTTATATCTTCTTTTGTAAATGCCCTTATCGTGTTTTTGGTGCCTAAGATTGGCTGTCCCAGCCCGTTTTCCCCCCATATGCTTTGACTAAACAAGTCGTGAATGTAATCATCGGGGGTATCCTCAACCATCTTTATTTCTTCTGTTATTATCTCTTTTTCCTTCTCAATATCTACCTCAGGAAAGAGAGAGTTAAGAAAGATATCTGTTAGGAGATCTACGCTTTTTTCTATGTATTCATCAAGCACCTTTACATAGAATGTTGTGTTTTCCCTTGATGTAAAGGCATTTAATTCTCCCCCAATGGAGTCTATCTCTATCGCAATGTCCTTGGCTGTTCTTTTTCCTGTACCCTTAAATACCATGTGCTCCAAAAAGTGTGATATGCCATTTTTTTCAGGTGATTCATGCCTTGCTCCTACTTTCACCCATATGCCAAGACATACGGAGCGCGTGTCTTTTGAGACATGGGTTAGCAATGGAATGCCGTTGTCAAGGATTATCTTTTTGTACATGTGAATTATTGGGAGGTTTGGGGCTAAGAGTTTTAAAAGTTTTTTTATTATGTCATTCTGGCTTGTCCAGAATCATTCCCTGTTTTCAGAAAGATTCCCGACAAGCAGGAATGACAATAATAAACTGTATTAGAAACTCTTTAAGAATTTACTCGGCTTTTGCCGAGACCTTTTCTTTCATTGCCTCTTTTCTGCTGAGGCGGATCCTTCCGATTTTATCTATCTCAATGACTTTAACCAGTATCTCGTCACCTTCTTGCATCTCGTCTTTGACGTTTGCAACTCTTTTATCCGATATCTGGGATATATGCAGAAGCCCTTCGGTGCCAGGCAGTATCTCTACAAAAGCGCCAAAGTCCACTATGCGCTTTACCTTCCCGAGATACACTTTATTGAGTTCTGCCTCGGCAACTATCCCCCTTATGATATCCATTGCCTTGTGCGCTGAGGTCTCATCCACGGATGCTATATTTATAAGGCCTGTATCGTCTATATCAATCTTAACGCCTGTCTGCTCTACAATGCCTCTTATAACCTTGCCGCCTGAACCGATTACTTCCCGTATCTTGTCAGGTTTTATCTGCATGGTGAAGATTCGCGGCGCATGTGTTGCAAGGTTGTCTCTCGGGCCTGCGAGGGTCTCGGACATCTTACGAAGTATATAAAGCCTTCCTTCTTTTGCCTGCTGTAATGCCTTCTCCATAACCTGCCTGCTTACCCCGCTTGTCTTTACATCCATCTGGAATGCTGTGATTCCAAACTCTGTGCCTGTAACCTTAAAATCCATATCTCCAAGGTGATCTTCAAGTCCGAGGATGTCGGTAAGGACAACGGTCTTTTCCCCCTCTGTTATAAGCCCCATTGCAATTCCAGCAACAGGCGCCTTTATAGGAACGCCGGCATCCATAAGCGCAAGGCTTCCGCTGCATACCGTAGCCATGGATGATGAACCGTTTGATTCAAGTATATCTGAAACAATCCTTATGGTATACGGGAATTCAGACTTCTGAGGAAGCACAGCTTTTATAGCCCTCTCTGCAAGCATGCCATGGCCTATTTCCCTTCTCCCCGGTGAGCGCAATGGCTTTACCTCTCCAACGCTGAACGGAGGGAAATTATAATGGAGCATAAATGCCTTTGTTAATTCGCCTTCAAGCGAGTCAATCCTCTGTTCATCCTCTGCGGTTCCAAGCGTAACAGCGGCAAGGCATTGTGTCTCTCCTCTTACAAATAATGCAGAGCCGTGTGTTCTCGGAAGTATGCCTACCTGTGCGGCTATGTTTCTTATCTCGTCAGGCCTGCGTCCGTCTGCGCGCACGTTTTTATCTAATATCATATTTCTGACGAGATTCTTCTCTATTTTGCTGAATGCCGTAATTATATCTTTTGATATATTTTTCTCGTCTGTATTCAGTTTTGTTAAAACATCTTTTAGTATTAAGTTAAGGGCATCCTGCCTTTTTAATTTATCAGGGATTGTTACAGCCTCTTTGATTCTCTCCAATGACAACTCAGATACCGAATTTATCAGCTCTTCACTTATTACAGGCGGAGTTACAATGCGCTTTGGCTTTCCAACTATGCTTACAAGCTCTTTCTGCACTTCTATGATGCGTTTTATCTCCTTGTGCGCAGTATCAATAGCGTTAAGTATTACTGCTTCATCTGATATCTCAAGTCCGCCGCCTTCCACCATTACTACTGCATGCTCTGTGCCTGCTACGACAAGGGTAAAGTCACACTCTTCTATCTCTTTAAGATTTGGATTTAAAATGAATGAGCCGTCAATTATCCCGATCTTGACAGCTCCGACAGGGCCGTTAAATGGTATGGACGATATGCTTATGGCTGCGGACATCCCGATAATTCCAAGTATGTCTGCTATATTTTCATCACCATATGATAAGACAGAGACTATTCCCTGAGTTTCCGAGAAAAAGCCTTTAGGAAATATTGGTCTAAGCGCTCTATCAATCAGGCGGGATGTTAGGACCTCCTTCTCTGTTGGTCTTCCTTCTCTTTTAAAGTACCCGCCGGGGATTTTTCCTGCTGAATATGCTTTTTCCTGATAGTCTATTGTCAGGGGGAAGAAGTCTAATCCGCCCTCAGGAGATTCTTTTTTGGCAACTGACGTTGCTAAAATAACTGTATCGCCGCACCTGACAACTGTGGCTCCATCTGCCTGCTTTGCAAATAAGCCTGTTTCAATAACGAGGGTCTTGCCGTTAAGACCAAGTTCAACTTTTGTCATTTAGCCTACTTTCTTATTCCGAGCTGCGCGATAACCTTTTCGTATCTTGCAGCATCAGTTCTTTTCAGATAGTCCAGTATTCTGCGTCTCTGTCCGACAAGCTTTAACAGACCCCTTCTTGAATTGTGGTCCTTTTTATGGGTGCGGAAATGTTCTGCCAAGAAATTCAAACGTTCACTTATAATTGCTATCTGTACTTCCGGAGAACCGGTATCTGATTCATGCAGTCTGAAACGGTTGGTTATTTCCTGCTTTTTAGTCTTGTCCAAAGCCATGAACTTCTCCTTTTATAATCTCCTGATGTTTAATTGAAAGGTATCTTAGCATAAAATGAAATTTATGTAAATAACTATGATAGAATTAATGATATGAATAAGCTTAGAATAGCGCTTGCGCAGATTAACCCTACGGTGGGCGACCTCAGAGGGAACGTAAAAAAAATAGTAAGCCGCAGTAAAAAGGCAAGGGCCATGAAGGCCGACATCATTGCCTTCCCTGAGCTCGCTGTCACAGGGTATCCGCCGGAGGACCTGCTCTTAAAGCCTCAGTTTGTAGAGGATAACATTGCTGCACTGGATAATATTATTGCGGCCTCAAAGGGCATCATTACCGTCACAGGTTTTGTTGATAAAAAAAACAAAGATACCCATGGCATTTGCAATGCAGCCGCCGTCATTTCAGACTGCAAGCTGATAGATGTATATCATAAAAAACATCTTCCAAATTACGGGGTCTTTGATGAGTACAGGTATTTTCAGCCTGGCAGCAGATACCCTGTTTATGAAGTTTGTGGAGTGCACATCGGTATTAACATCTGTGAAGATATATGGCATGAGGAGGGCCCTGTTAGAATTCAGGCGCTCAGCGGTGCAGATGTGATTATAAATATAAATGCGTCACCATACCATATGGATAAGGCTTCGTTCAGGGAGCAGATGATATCTAAAAGGGCGACTGATAATAATGTCCTTATTATTTATGTGAATATGGTCGGAGGGCAGGATGAACTCGTCTTTGACGGAGGCAGTTTTGTTGCAGACAGGACAGGCTCTGTTGTAGTCAGGGCAAGGCAGTTTAAAGAAGATTTAATATTTTTTGACGTTAATATAAAAAAGCTGAAGGCAGCCCGTAAGCCCGGCATAAAAAAGATTAAGCTGCCGCACGGAGAAGGCATTGTGAGAAAAAAGATAGATTTCTTAATAAGCGGCAAGAAGCCGCTAATTAATCTGCGAAAGTCTTTTAGAGCTTCTTTAATTGAGGAGGTCTATAATGCACTGCTGCTTGGGACGAGGGATTATGTTGAGAAGAACGGGTTTAAAGGCGTGATAATAGGACTAAGCGGCGGAGTTGATTCTTCACTTGTTGCAGCTATAGCAGTGGATGCAATAGGCAGTGCAAATGTGCACGGCCTATTTATGCCTTCCCCGTATACTTCAAAGGAGAGCCGTGAAGATGCCTACAAACTTGCAAAGAATCTAGGTATAAAGATTATGGATATTCCGGTTAACTCAATATTTAAGAGCTACTTAAAGGCTCTTTTAAAGGGCTTTAAAGGTATGAAGGCAGATATTACAGAGGAAAATATTCAGGCAAGGATAAGGGGGAATATACTCATGGCATTCTCCAATAAGTTTGGATGGCTTGTCCTTACTACAGGCAATAAGTCTGAGATGAGCGTTGGATATGCAACGCTTTACGGGGATATGGCAGGAGGTTTTGCTGTTATTAAGGATGTTCCAAAGACAATGGTATATGATATCTGCGAATGGAAAAACGAGAAAGAGGGCAGTGATGTAATACCAAAGAGGGTATTATGGAAAGAACCCACTGCTGAACTCAGGCCTAACCAGAGAGATACAGACACTCTGCCACCGTATCCTGTGCTTGACCCGGTGCTTAAGGCCTATGTTGAAGAGGATAAGACATTTGGCGAGATAATAAATATGGGCTGTGATATTGAGTGCGCCAAGAAGATTATAGGAATGGTTGACCACTCTGAATATAAGAGAAGGCAGGCGCCTCCCGGAATAAAGATTACCCCGCGGGCATTTGGCAAAGACAGGAGATTTCCGATAACGAATAAGTACAGGAGCTACTAAATAAAGTTAGAAGTTATGAGTTAAAGGTTCAGGAGGTTAAGATGTACATTTTACGATTATTGCTAATTCTTTTGGCGGCGTCTCTGTTTATCCCTGCATGTACTCAGGCAGGAAGTAAAGAAAATAAGCAGCCTGTTTTTAAGGAAGTTCCTCAGATTCAGGAGATAAAGCCTGAAAAGCCGCCAAAGATTAAGCTCAAACGAAATGCAAAGGATGACTATTCATGGGAAATAAGCGGAGAGGATGTGGATGAGGTTATAAAAATTGACAGGAGGCTTAAGAGTAAATTAAAGCCAGAATGAATACTCTATGCGCTTTAGACCGTAGAGTATTCATTCTCTGTAGAATTACTTCTTCTTTGCTGCCTCTTTTATCAAGGCCTGACCTATGACATTTCGCTGTATCTGATTTGTGCCTTCATAGATTTGAAGGATTTTTGCGTCACGCATCATCTTCTCAACAGGATATTCCTTCATGTATCCGGCACCTCCCATTACCTGCACGGCATCAACAGTGACCTTCATTGCCACATCTGTAGCAAATACCTTTGACATTGCAGATTCTCTGGATATGTCCTTTGCGCCGCTGTCAATGTATCTTGCAACGGAATAGACAAGCGCCCTCGCTGCCTCAACCTGTGTTGCCATGTCTGCAAGCATATGCTGTATTGCCTGAAAACTCGCTATCGGCTGTCCAAACTGAACCCTCTCTCTTGCAAAATTAACGGCAGCATCAAATGCCCCTTGTGCAACGCCCACTCCCTGAGCGCCTACGCCGGTCCTTGATTTATCAAGGGTCTTCATGGCTGCAATGAATCCCATTCCTTCTTTGCCTATGAGGTTCTCCTTTGGTATACGGCAGTCCTGAAATACAAGCTCCCTTGTTACGGAAGACCTGATTCCCATCTTGTTCTCTTTCTTTCCGAAACCAAACCCTGGCGTGCCTTTCTCTACAACAAAGGCTGATGCTCCCCTTGCGCCTTTGGACTTATCAGTTATTGCAATAATTGTATATATCTCTGCCTCACCGCCGTTGGTTATCCATTGTTTTGTGCCGTTGAGGATATATTCATTGCCGTCAAGCCTTGCCGTGGTCTGAACACCTGCGGCATCGCTTCCTGCGTTTGCCTCTGTAAGGGCAAAGCCCGCAAGCTTTTTACCTGAGGCAATGTCTGGAAGGTATTTTTTCTTTTGTGCGTCTGAACCGTAAAGAAGAAGCGGATAAGTTCCGAGCGCGACCGCTGCATATGTTGTAGAGACGCCGAGACAGGCCTTGCTTAACTCTTCCACTGCGAGGACAAGCTCAAGGCTGCCTTTACCAAGGCCTTCATATTCCTCGGGAATAAATATGCGAAATAAATCTGACTGTGCAAGCACCTTCACTATTTCCCATGGAAACTCCTCTTTCTCGTCAAGCTCGCTTCTTACAGGTATAATCTTTTCATCTGCAATCTGTCTTGCAAGATCTCTAATCATTAATTGCTCTTCTGTGAAGAAATAATCCATTTTGCCTCCAGGTTTTTAACTTTTAATTCTTCTTCTGTCATGCCCGATTACAGTCCTCGGGCATGACAGTGTCTCTTTTTTTCTCTGGATTCCCGCTTACTATATGCGGGAATGACGACTATTGTTTTAATATTACCCTTTAATTCTTAACTTTTAATTTTTTAACTACCATTTAATAAGCGCAGACCCCCATGTGAGTCCGCTTCCAAATGCCTCTAACAATACATAGTCACCATTACGAATACGTTCTGTTCTCAGGGCTTCGTCAAGCGCTATAGGGATGGATGCGCCTGATGTATTTCCATATTTATCCAGATTGACAAATACCTTATCCATCGGCATATGGAGCCGTTTTGCCACTGCCTGTATTATCCTAAGATTAGCCTGATGAGGGATGAGAAGGTTTAGCTGTGAAGGCTTTATCTTGTTTTCCTTCAGTGTATCTACCACGAGTGTTTCAAGAGTCCTTACCGCCACTTTGAATGTTTCGTTGCCCTTCATCCTTATACAATGCATTTTTTCCATTAATGTCTTTTCTGAGGCGGGATGCCTTGAGCCGCCCCCAGGAATATTGAGCAGATCCCATAGGCTGCCGTCAGAATGTATGTGTATGGATAAAACGCCTCTGTCTTCTGTGGTAGGCTCAATAACCACAGCGCCTGCTCCGTCGCCAAAGAGCACGCATGTTGTCCTGTCTTGCCAGTTTGTGAATCTTGATAAGACCTCTGCTCCTACAAGCAATATTTTTTTAAAATTTCCTGTTTTAATAAATCCGTCTGCAATGGATAATCCATATACAAATCCGCTGCATGCTGCGTTAATATCAAAGGCTGCTGCTTTTTTTGCCCCGAGTTTGTTTTGAAGAAGCGAGGCTGTTGAAGGCATGGGCATGTCGCCTGTTATGGTGGCAACTATTATAAGGTCTATGTCTTTTGGCTTTATGCCGGCATGCTCTAAGGCTGCCCTGGACGCCTCAACCCCGAGATCTGATGCTGCTTCAGTGTCTTTGGCTATTCTTCTCTCTTTTATACCTGTCCTCTCAATAATCCATTCATCTGATGTGTCTACAATCTTCTCAAGGTCAGAATTGCTGAGAACCTTTCGAGGGGTATAAGAGCCTGTAGCGGTTATCCTACTTTTTAAGGGCAACTTCTTCTCTCCCGGTCATCTTTGTTTCTATCTCCTTAGATATAATATTAATGACTCCTTTTGTATGAAACTCGCCTGCCAGTTTTATGGCATTCTTTATTGCTTTTGTTGTTGAACGGCCGTGGCTGATTATACATGGTTTGCTTATGCCAAGAAGCGGTGCGCCGCCATATTCTGCATAATCTGTTTTTTTCTTAAAACTCTTGAGGGCATCCTTCAGCAGAAAATAGCCAAGCCTCCCTGTAGCCTTTTCTGAAATTTCCCTTTTGAGCATCTTTGTCATTGTCTCTGCAAGCCCCTCGCTTATCTTTAGCGCTATATTGCCGATAAAGCCGTCGCAGACTACGACATCCGCGCTGCCTGTGAAGATGTCTTTGCCTTCTATATTGCCGATGAAATTCAGCGTTGAATCCCTGAGGAGTTTAAAGGTCTCTTTTGTCAGCTCATTGCCCTTTGCGTCTTCCTCCCCTATGCCAAGGAGCGCAATCTTAGGCGCTTCTATGTTCAGTATATGCCGTGCATAGGCGCTTCCCATTATTGCAAACTGAACCAGATACTGAGGCCTGCAGTCAACATTTGCCCCTGCGTCAATCAGAACAAAGAGGCCCTTTAGTGTCGGCATGACAGCTGCAATTGCCGGCCTCTCGACCCCTGGAAGTTTGCCTAATATAAACAGGGCGGTGGCCATGGCTGCCCCTGAGTTCCCTGCGCTGACCATTGCATCAGCCTCGCCTGATTTAACGAGATCTACGGCTATCCTCACAGAGGAGTCTTTTTTTTGCCTCAAGGCCTGTGCCGGTGACTCATCCATCCCAATGATTTGAGAGGCGTGTTTTACACTGATTGAGGAGGGAGGATAACTTTTTCCTTTGAGCTCATTTGAAATCTCTTCTTCGTTTCCAACAAGTATAATTGACAGGTTATCCCACTCATTGACTGCCTCGACAGCGCCTTCAACGGTTATTGCAGGGGCGTAATCGCCTCCCATTGCATCTAAGGCAACCCTCATTCTTTTTCAACTGTCTCAAGTATCTTTTTTCCCCTGTAAGTGCCGCAGTGCTGGCAAATACGATGAGGAAGTTTTGGTTCCTGACATTCAGGGCAAAGAACAGAGTTCGGGGCTGTTGCTTTCCAGTTGGCCCTTCTTTTGTCCCTTCTTGATCTTGTGTGTTTGTGCGTTGGATTTGGCATCTTTATACTCCTTTCATTTTTTAAGTTTTTTGAGAACAGCCAGTCTCGGATCTATTTTTTCTGTTTTGCACTCGCATGCTCCGTCATTTAAGTCCTTACCGCATTCAGGGCATATGCCTTTGCAGTCAGGACTGCAAAGCGGTTTCATTGGAACAGCCAGCAGCAACTGTTCTTTTATTAACTCCTCAATGCTTATCTCGTCATCTTTGTAAAAACTTATATCTAACTCAGTCTTTCTTAACTCATGTTCATCAATATCAGAGAATTCAGCAAGCGGAATATATTCAATATCAAAGCTGATGTCCAGAGGATAAGGAGACTCTTTCAGGCATCGGCTGCACGCGACCTGCAATTTTGTCTTTGCATTCCCCTTGACTAATACCTTATCTCCGAATTTCTGTATCTCTATATATACATGAACGGTATTCCTTACTGCTTCATTCAGCAGCGCTACAGGAATATCAAGTTCATACTCTAAGCCGTTATCTGGAATCTCAGAGACAATAATCTGCATATCAAAGACCATTTTTATGGAGTTTATAATTATAAGGAGTGTATAAACTGAAAGTCAATTTGTTAAAAATATGCAAAAAATAATACTCCTCTTAACGGAGGTTCATTTAGAAAAGAAATTACTTAGTATGAAACTAATCCGATAGATATTTTGTAAAAAATTTGATACTGGTAGATTTACCAGGTGACAAGCAAGCAAATTATATGGTATAAGGATATTGCTCTTGTCTTAATTGTTTGTCCTTTATCCCCTCTTTGGTAAAGATGGGTTAAAGGTGGACTTCATAATTATTATTAGTCGTTACTGATTTCAACTATATATTTAAAGGTGGAATAATGTTCCTTATATTGCCGTTGCTGGTTTTGATGTCTTTTATAAATGTGCCTGAAGCTTACTCTGAACATGTAGTTGGAAGCGGTTGTTCTGTGAGCAATGTCGGCTACCTGACTGAGCTTGCCAAGGACTATGAGAGGCTTACAGGTGTGAATATGCTTGTTCGCGGCGGAGGCAGCGCAGCGGGCATAGAAGACCTGCGTAGCGGCAGCGTTGATTTTGCAGCGGCATGCAGGCACAGGCTGGATACTGACCCTGAAGATATAAAATTTATACAGGTTGCATGGGATGCTCTGGTATTCATAGTCCATAAATCAAACCCTGTCAGCGATGTATCCCTTGATGATATCAGGGCAATATATGCCGGCAAAATAGCCGGGTGGAAGCAGCTCAAAGGCAGTGACGCCCCTATAAAACTTTTTATCTCAAGGGCGCGAAAAGGGCTCAGCGGGGTTGAAAATTCCACAAGAGAGATGGTTTTAAAGGGGCATGAACCTGTTGAAACCTCAAACACTATATTTCTTGCATCAACAGGCATAGTAGAGCAGATGGTGGAGAAGACAGCCGAAGGATTTGCAACAACAGGATTTTTAAGCGCAAGGAAGCGTGATGTCAAGATGTTAAATGTCAACGGCATTTATCCAACCAGGGAAAATATCTCAAGCGGTAAGTATCTGTTAAAAAGACCGCTCTTTTTATTAGCGCCTCAAAATCCAAAGCCGGAGGTAAAAAAATTTATTGAGTTTGCATTGAGTAAAAAAGGGCAGGAGTTAATCAGTTCGTATGGCGCTATGTCACTTTCAGAGGTGAAATAAAATATGATGTTACCTTCAGGCCGAAGGACAGGTAACGGAATGGTTTTAAAATATATCTTCAGATGAAAGTATCGTTAAAGGCAAAGGTATCAACTTCTGTCGCCCTGATTGTTATTACTGTCAGTGCTATAAGCACGTATTTCTTTATATCCGCCACTAACCGCAGCATTGAAAAAAACCAGCTTGTGAGAGGCGATGCATTAAGTTATTCATTCGCAAAGGCTGCAGAGGACGGACTTAAAGCGGAGAACCTTGACCTTATCAGAAGAGCGTCTAATATTGTCTATATGGAGGATGTTACGCTTGTGCAGGTATATTCAACTGCGTGGGGTACGGTTGACGCCTATCCGCTTCAAAAATTGAATACCCCGCCTCATCCCGAGGCAATTAAGCATTTTAAGAACTCAAACGCCCCTCTGTATAAAAAGATTAACGGCACATATGACTTTTACAGGCCTATTATTTTTAAGGCAAATAAATATTCCACTGAGGTATCCATCGGGTTTGTCAGGCTGACATTGTCATCAGCATCCATGCAGAAGGAACTTGAAATGGCAGTGCTTACTAATATAGCAGCATCGGCTGTTATTACCTTTATTATCATTGCAACTATTAACCTGCTTATTAACCGTTTTGTGCTTAATCCTGTTACTATGCTGCAGCAATCTGTTTTAAAATTTAAAAATGGGGAAGCGCCTGAACCTGTTCCAATAGACTCTAATGATGAGATCGGTGAATTGATCGGTGCTTTTAAGCAGATGGAAGATGAAATCAGAAAGAAAATTGCGGACCTTGAGAGATTTTATGATATGGCAGTGGGCAGAGAGGTTAAGATGAAGGAATTGAAAAAAGAGGTAGAGAATCTAAAGGCAGAGATCTTGTCGTACAAAAAATAAATTTTAAGGTATTCCTGTTAAATTGTCAGCTTCATGCTTATATCAACTGCCCTTGCAGAATGGGTAAGGGCGCCTATGGATATCATATCAACGCCGGTCTTTGCGATGTCACCTGCGTTTTCAAGGCTCACGTTCCCTGAAGCCTCAATAATAGTTGACGCATTGAGCTTGCGGGTTATCGTCACAGCTTTCCTCATCTCCCCTAAGGTCATGTTATCAAACATAATTATATCGGCGCCTGCAGAAAGAGCCTCTTTCGCCTCTTTCAGGTTTTTAACCTCCACCTCAATCTTTAGCATGTGGTGGGCATTTGATTTAGCGAGGGCTACGGCCTTTTTAATCCCTCCTACGGCAACAATATGATTGTCTTTAATAAGCACTCCGTCAAAAAGCCCGAATCTATGATTATGGCCTCCGCCGGCTTTTACCGCATACTTTTCAAAAATCCTTAACCCTGGCGTTGTCTTTCTCGTGTCCACAATCTTTACATGCAGGCCTTTTACTTCTTTAACAAATTTGTTGGTAAGCGTTGCTATGCCTGAGAGCCTTTGAAGCAGATTAAGCGCAACCCTTTCAGCAGTCAATAAAGACCGCGTGCTGCCGCTTATCGCTGCTATAGCAGCTCCTTCTTTTACGATGTCGCCATCCTTTTTATGAGCCCTGAAATTTATCGTCGGGTCAGTTAAGATGAAGACCCTCTCTATAAACCGGATGCCGGCAAGCATCAGGTCTTCTTTTGCAATTATGACTGCCTTTGATTTATGGTTTGGAGGTGTAACGGCAGAGGTCGTTATATCGCCGTGTCCGATGTCTTCTTTAAGCGCGCTTCTGAGAATTTTATCAATTAACAGATATTCCATAACTTTTAACTTTCTTATTCTGTCATGCCCGAGGACTGTAATCGGGCATCCAGTATCTCTTGTTTTTCTCTGGATTCCCACTTACTACATGCGGGAATGACGACCGTTGTCTTAATTAACCTTTATTCCTAAGCAGCTTAAACAACCCGAGCACGCCGCCAAACACTGCGCCGAAAGCCAGGGCAGACCGCCAGTCAAGCAGGGTTGTTACATTGCCTTCCACATTTCTTGCAATCATCATTAAAGAGGATGTATTTTCTGCCTTTATATCTCTTGCAATCATCAAACCCACGGCGCTTTTATCAACCATAGTATTTTCTTTTGTTATGGCAATAGGGCAGAAGGATGCATTTAAGGAGGAGTTGTCCGATATTGAAATAAAAGCTGCGCTTTGATTCAGGTTTAATTCCTTCCCTGTTAGCGCAAGCGCCGCCCCTTGTGTTACATCAAGCCTTTCTCCGTCAATGGTAAGAGCGCCTACCTGTTGAAGCTCAATATGGCCTCCTTCAACAGCCCTTATCGTGCTCTGCTTGATATTGATAAATTCACCTTCTATCACGTTGGCGTCGCTTTTGCTAAGGTCAATTGTCTTATCCATCTTTCCTCCTTAACTGCTTAAGTTTTTCTATGTTCTCCTGAATCTTATGTATCTTTTCTATAAAGTCATCATATTTGGCTTTATTCTCTTCAACCACTTCCTTTGGGGCCTTGCTCACAAATTCCCTGTTTGAAAGTTTTTTGCGGAGCTGTGATGCGGTCTCTTCTATTTTTAGAATTTCCTTCTCAAGCCGTTTTATCTCTGCATCCATATCAAGCAGGCCTGTTAAAGGAACAAATATCTGCATGGACGGCCTTACCGAGGTAGCAGCGTCCTGAGGTTTAGTAATGTCTTCCCCTATCTCAATGTCTTTGACCTTTGCCAGCTTTGATATATATATAACATTTTCATTCAGAATATCCTTTGTTCCGTCTGAGGTATTTATCAGGGCCTTTAGCTCAAGAGAGGGCGGCAGGTTTAACTCTCCCCTTATGCTTCTTATTCCGATTATTGCATCCATAATAATATTCATCTTTCTTTCCGCGTCTCTGTCAGTGGGGGAGTCTTCAGGCTTAGGGTATCTCTGGACGCATATGCTGTCAGCTTCTTTGTCCCGTTGAGATGGTATATCATGCCAGAGTTTTTCTGTGATAAACGGCATAAATGGGTGAAGGAGCCTTAATGATATTTCCAGTATATGCAAAAGCGTGCTTATTGCAGCGCTTCTGCCTTTATTGTCATCATCTCTTGCAAGTGTCGGCTTAACCATCTCAAGATACCAATCGCAGAACTCGTGCCAGACAAACTGATAAAGCACGCTTGCTGCATCATTAAACCTGTATTCATCAAGCGCTTTGTTTACCTCTTCGATTACGCCTGCAAGCCTGTTTAAAATCCACCTGTCAGCAAGGCTCAGACAGCTGATTTCTTTTACAGACTTTACTTCTTCTGCGTCTTTTATATTCATGAGGATAAATCTTGTGGCATTCCATATTTTATTTATAAAGTGCCTGTAGCCCTCTACCCGGTCTACCGAGAACTTTATATCCCGGCCCTGCGCTGCAAAGGCAGTGAGTGTGAATCTGAAGGCATCGGCGCCGTAAGTATCAATAATCTCAAGAGGGTCAACAACATTGCCTTTTGATTTGCTCATCTTCTGGCCGTGCGAGTCTCTTATGAGGGCATGAATGTATACATCGCGGAAAGGCGCATCCCCCATAAATTTAAGCCCCATCATTATCATTCTTGCAACCCAGAAGAATATTATGTCAAAACCTGTTACGAGGACGCTTGTGGGATAAAATGTCTTTAGGTCGTCTGTTTCCGCAGGCCAGCCTAATGTTGAAAAAGGCCAGAGCGCAGAGGAGAACCATGTATCAAGCACGTCCTCATCCTGAGTGATTTTATTTGAACCACATGATGGACACTTCTCAGGAGTTTCTATGGATACTATAATGCCGCCGTGGTTTTTGCATTCCTCGCTCTGCATATCCTGACAGTACCAGACAGGGATCCTGTGCCCCCACCATATCTGGCGCGATATGCACCAATCTTTTATATTCTCCATCCAGTCAAAATAACTGTTTTCCCATCCTTCGGGGATTATATTTATCCTTTTGTCTTTGACAGCCTTTATGGCCTCCTGGGCAAGGGGCTTTGTCTTTACAAACCACTGCTTTGAAAGATACGGCTCTACTACGGTTTTACATCTGTAGCAGTGCCCGAGATTGATTGTGTGCTCCTTTGCATCTCCCAGAAGTTCCAGTGACTGTAAATCACTCAGGACATTTTCTCTGCATTTAAACCTGTCCTGCCCTTTGTAAGGGCCTGCGTCATCTGACATCTTGGCATCGCCCGTCATTATCTTTATAAATGGAAGGTTATGCCTGCGCGCCATCTCAAAGTCATTGGGGTCATGGGCAGGGGTTACCTTTACTGCGCCTGTGCCAAACTCCGGGTCAACAAACTCATCGGCAATGACAGGTATCTCTCTATTAAGCAGCGGCAGCCTCAGTACCTTTCCAACAATACCTTTGTATCTTTCATCATCAGGATTAACCGCTACGGCGACGTCTCCAAGCATTGTCTCAGGCCTTGTTGTTGCGACTGTCAGATATCCCTTCTCATTTGCAAACGGATATTTTATATGGTAAAGCTTTCCTTTAATCTCCTCATGTTCAACTTCAAGGTCAGACAGCGCTGTGTGGCATCGGGGGCACCAGTTAATAATATAATCTCCCCTGTATATAAGCCCTTCCTCATAGAGCCTTACAAATACTTCCCTTACAGCCTTTGAGAGCCCTTCATCAAGCGTAAACCTCTCCCTGCTCCAGTCGCAGGATGCGCCGAGGCGTTTTAACTGGCTTATGATTCTGCCGCCGTATTCCCCTTTCCACTTCCATACCCTTCTGATAAACTCATCCCTTCCAAGTTTATGCCTGTCCAGGCCTTCTTTCTTAAGGTCTTTTTCAACGACATTTTGTGTAGCTATGCCTGCATGGTCAGTGCCCGGCAGCCAGAGGGCGTTAAAGCCGGACATCCTCTTCCATCTTATAAGTATGTCCTGAAGCGTGGCGTCAAGGGCATGGCCTATATGAAGGGAGCCTGTGACGTTTGGCGGCGGGATTACAATGCAATAAGAGGGCTTACTGCTCTTTGATTCAGCCTGAAAATATCCTTTTTCAAGCCAGAGTCTGTACCATTTTTCTTCTATATCTTTTGGGCTGTAGCTTTTCTCAATCATGGCGTTTTGATTGTATGAGATTGTATTGATGTTTGTCTGGAAATGTCAAGCAATTACACATACATATTTGATTTATTTTGACAACATAAGATATTTTAAATACTATATCAAATTAAGTAAATTACAACATAGCCAAAGGAGAACAGAAAGGTGTATGAATTTAGCAGGATAAAGCGTCTTCCGCCGTATGTGTTTGCAATTGTTAATGCACTGAAGACAGAGGCGAGAAGAAAGGGAGAGGATATTATTGACTTGGGCATGGGCAATCCTGATATGCCTGCGCCGGCTCATGTTATAGAGAAGCTTTGTGAGGCTGCGCATAATCCAAAGAATCACAGATACTCTGCATCTAAAGGGATAACGCAGCTCAGGCTGGCTATTACGGAATGGTATAAGAGAAGATACGATGTGGATATAGATTCTGAGACAGAGGCTGTTGTAACCATAGGCTCTAAAGAGGGGCTTTCTCATCTTGCGCTTGCTACTATTCAGCCCGGGGATGTTGTTATGACGCCGACTCCTGCGTACCCCATTCATCCTTACAGCATTATTATTGCAGGCGGCGAGGTCTCAAGCATTCCGATAGGGCAGGGGATAGATTTCTTTGAGGAGATGGAGAAGACATATAAAAAGACATGGCCGAGGCCTAAGATGCTTATCATTAATTTTCCGCATAATCCCACGACTGCGGTGGTTGACGGGCTTGATTTTTTTAAAAGGGTTGTAGATTTTGCAAAAGAGAATAATATAATCGTAATCCATGACTTTGCTTATGCAGACTTGACATTTGACGGGTATAAGGCGCCGAGTTTTTTGCAGGTGCCCGGCGCAAAGGACGTAGGCGTGGAATTTTTCTCTCTTACAAAGAGCTACTCAATGGCAGGCTGGAGGGTTGGTTTTTGTGTAGGCAATAAGGATGTGGTAGGAGCGCTTATAAAGATAAAGAGTTATCTTGATTACGGGATGTTTCAGCCGATACAGATTGCAAGCATTGTTGCGCTGCGCGGGCCTCAGGAGTGTGTTGAGGAGTTCAGAAAGATATATGAATCACGCAGGAATGTCCTGATAAAGGGATTAAACAATGCAGGCTGGAATATAGAGCCTCCAAAGGCAACGATGTTTGTCTGGGCAGAGATACCCGAGCAGTTTAAAAAAATGGGCTCTCTTGAATTTTCAAAGTACCTTATAACAGAGGCAAAGGTTGCCGTGTCTCCGGGCATCGGTTTTGGCGAGGGCGGAGATAATTATGTAAGGTTTGCGCTTGTTGAAAACGAACACAGGATAAGACAGGCAGTTCAGGGGATAAAAAAGGCGTTGAATAAAATCGGGTAGGGAGGCATCCAAAAAGGCCGCAGAAAAGATAAGCTTGCTCTCAGAGGATATGCCAAGAACTCCTGAAGACAAAGCGCGCGAAGTAATAGACAGAATGCTTCAACAGACAGGCTGGCATGTCTGCAATCTTGATGACGCCAATATTTATGCACACTGCGGTGTAGTCATCCGCAATTTCTCCCTAAAGTCTGGTTATGGTTTTGCAGATTATATTCTTTATGCTGCAAGCCGTAGAGAGACCTTCTATTTATCACATGCCTTCCACTTTCTATAAAAGACTTCAAGAATTGCCGCCTTTGATAGAAGAGGGGCTCTGGTCAGCTCAGATTAAGGCTATAAAGAATCTTGAAAAATCGCTTTCTGAAAACCGTCCCCGCGCCCTTATCCAGATGGCGACAGGGAGCGGAAAGACATTCACTGCTGTAACAGCCATATACCGGATGATTAAGTTTGGAGGGGCAAGGCGTGTTCTTTTCCTTGTAGATCGGAGGAGTTGTGGAAAGTGATGGATGAGTTAAATGAGGCGTTGGCAGCGTGAAAAATCTCATTAAAATAGTAAAATATTGACTTTTAAGCTAATATATGATAAGTATACTTAGTATACATTAGGACAAAAATGGTGGTAGGGAGAATCATTGAAGGATTTTTTTAACAGGGACGAGGTTCTCAACGTACTTCAGGGATTTAACCCGTGGTGGGCGAATAAGTCTTATGCAGTACCGGATTTCAGGCGTATTGCATTCGAGGCATGCCGGAAATATCTGGAAGACACTTCACTAAAGCGAGCGGTGCTCCTATCGGGTCCGCGCCGTGTTGGAAAAACTACGGTTCTGCTTCAGATTGCAGATGAGCTCGTAAAGAGTGGGAAAGATCCGAAGAGCGTCTTTTACATCAGCCTTGATCACCCGCTCCTGAAATTGCTCAGCATTAGAAAAGTTCTATCCCTATACAGCGAGTCTGTCTATCCATCAAACAAGCCGACGTATCTTCTCTTTGACGAGATTCAATATTCGAACGAATGGGAGACGGAAATAAAGCTGCTTGTTGATCACCAGCCGAACTATCGGATTATCGCTACCGGGTCTGCAAGCGTTACCCATCGGGAGCAGCTTGCAGAAAGCGGCGTGGGGCGGTGGATAACTGTTCCGATTCCCACTCTTTCCTTCTATGAGTTTGTGCATATACGCGGCGAGCATGTGCCCGATATTTCTCCGACGCTAAAACCATCTGATCTTTTTTCTTTCTCTCAAGAGTCATTTATTGATTTGGCGGTGAGGTGCCGGGAACTACAGCCTTCCTTTCAGCAGTACCTCCTCGTCGGCGGATTTCCGGAGACGGCCCTTCTCAAGAATGTAGGTCTCTGCCAGCGACTCCTGCGCGAGGACGTTGTGGAGAGGGTGCTGAAACGTGATATGACCGCGCTTTTCGGGGTGCGTAAGGTTGCTGAACTCGAAAAGCTCTTTATTTATCTCTGTCTCCATAGCGGCAGCATTGTGGCCCATAAGACTTGTGCCGATGCTCTGGGAACCTCCCCTGCTACTGTGTCGAGTTATCTTATCCTTCTCGAACAGGCTAATTTGCTCTATCGGCTGACTCCGGCAGAGATTACCGGCAAAAAAATATTAAAGGCGAGAAACAAGTATTATCTTGTTGATGCTGCTCTCAGGAATGCAGTCCTGCTCCGGGGGGAGGAAATCCTGACCAATCCTGAAGAGATGGGAGTTATTGCAGAGACAACAGTACTCAGACACTTGTACGCCTATTATTATCGGGATGTGCCTGCGATTGTATATTGGCGCGACCCAGTGTCTCAGAAGGAAGTGGACATAATCGTGCGAAGCCCTAACTTTACATTTCCTTTTGAGGTCAAATATCAGGAAAATCCAAATCTCAGCAGCACAAGCGGGCTCGCCGCCTTCTGCCGTCTCACTGAAGTCAAGAAGGCCTACTGGATTACAAAGATAGACAAGGATTTCGGTGTTACTCAATTCGGGGGATTAGAAGATGAGTATGGAGAACCAACGCAATTCCTGAAGATACCGGCGCATATTCTCTGCTATCTGCTCGGACAGGCTGAAAGGTTGCTGTGGAAAGATTGAGAAGAAAAGACAGCCATGAATGGAGGACATAGCTGAAATGGTTTGGAATTACAGGGTCATAGAACATGATAGATTTTTTGCCATCCACGAGGTTTACTACAATGACAAAGGCGACATAACAGCCATATCTGAAGACCCCATGCACCGCAGGGCGAGACATTAAACGAATTAAAGGGCGATATGGAGTATTTTCTTCAGGCATTCAACAAGCCTGTGCTCAAAAAAGATGAAATAAAGTTTGCACCGATGAATGGAATGGAAGACAAACCCGCAAGAGGAAAGACGAGAAAGGCGAGGAAGCCCAGAAGCCACGGACGGTAATGAATAGGAACCGTTGCTGTAAATCAATGGTTATGATGGATGAGTTAAATGAGGTGCTGGCGGCGTGAAGAAGACAACAAATAATAATTTATCTGACTCTTGGACAATATCCCCTTTGTCCAAAGTGATTATTGCGCTTGAATCTGGTAGCCGTCCAAAAGGAGGTGTCAAACATATAACAGATGGCATTCCGAGTTTGGGTGCTGAGCATATAGATAAAAATGGCACTTTTGATTTTACAAATATTCGGTATGTACCTGAAGACTTTGCAATAAGAATGACTCGTGGAAGCATTAGGAAAGGCGATATTTTAGTTGTAAAAGACGGTGCAACTACAGGGGAAACATCTTTAGTAAGAGAATCCTTTCCATATAAAAGAGCTGTAATAAATGAACATGTATTTTTATGTCGTTGCAATGAAGATGTTATACCAGATTATATTTTTTATTATCTCTTTTCATCGAATGGGAATCAGTCCATATTAAAAGATTTTAGAGGTGCAGCGCAAGGCGATATTGAAAAAGGCATTTTCGGGAAGGCTGGTTTGAAAAAATCAGGCCGTTACAAAACAGCGCATTGGATTGAATGTCTGTTCGCCTACAAATAAAAATTAACTTACATCGATGGGTGCTATCAAGGTCGTTTCCCGCGTGGCTGAAACACACTGTCCGATGCGGAATCCGCTTTTTTAGACTTACTAATGAGTTCATAAGTAAAGACACATAAATTAAACGTCATGCCCGAAGTTTTTAATCGGGCATCCAGTTCTTTAGCTGTCTGGATTCCCGCTCAACGGACTGCGGGAATGACAAGCTATGTGGCTTTACTTATGACCTCAGGCTCATTACAAGAGTGAAGGAGTACCGGAGACCGGAGAGCGTTTAACATCAGCATTACTTGCAGAAGTTGAGCGGCTCTTAGGGATTATCCAAAAAGCGGGCGCATCGTCCGCATATGGCGCAGTGAAAGGCTGCTGAAACTTCCATGACTTCATCAGCAATAGTTCAAAAACTCTGGAACTACTGTAACGTCCTTCGTGACGATGGGATGAGTTATGGAGATTATGTGGAGCAGCTTACATATCTCCTGTTCCTCAAGATGGCTGATGAGCCCGTCATATAGCTACCGTGAAATTCGAAAGACATATATTCTATTTTCATGGTATAATAAGGCGCTATGATTAAACGACAGAATCTACTAAGGCATGTGAAGACCACCCTGAAGCGGAGCCGGGCGGTCGGGCTCATAGGCCCGAGACAGTGCGGTAAGACCACCCTGGCCCGGCAACTTGTTTCGGTTGATTCTCCTAACTATCTCGACCTTGAAGACCCATCAAGTCTTGCGCGGCTGGACGAGCCTATGACCGCTTTACGAGGGCTGAAGGGGCTGGTGGTTATTGATGAGGTACAACGGAAACCGGATTTGTTCCCTGTGCTCCGGGTGTTGATGGACCGGATGCCGCTACCCGCCCGCTTTCTTATCCTCGGCAGCGCCTCGCCGGAACTTCTGAGGCAAACCTCTGAATCTCTGGCCGGACGATTAGAGATGATCTCAATGAGCGGCTTCAGCATGTCTGAGGTCGGCTACATGGGGCTGGCGCGTCATTGGTTGCGCGGCGGCTTTCCGCCTTCCTATCTTGCCCGTACCGATGCCGACAGCCTGGCATGGCGAAAGAACTTTATCCAGACCTTTTTAGAACGTGACCTGCCGCAATGGGGCATTGGAACGCCAGCCGCGGCATTGCTGCGTTTCTGGACCATGCTGGCGCATTACCACGGTCAGACTTGGAACGCGGCGGAACCAGCGCGCTCGCTTGGGGTTAGCGAACCCACGGTGCGGCGCTATCTCGATATTCTTTCGGGCGTCTTCATGGTCCGCCAGCTATCGCCCTGGCATGCCAATTTGAAGAAGCGGCAGGTCAAAGCTCCGAAGATCTATTTCCGTGATACAGGCCTTCTGCATCATCTGCTGGGTATTAGGTCGGATAAGGAACTGCTGGGCCATCCCAAGTGCGGTTTGTCATGGGAAGGATACGCTATTGAGGAAACGATTAAGGCTACGGAGCCTGATGAGGCGTATTACTGGGCGACGCACAGCGGGGCCGAGATCGATCTGGTGCTGGTAAAAAACGGGCGCATGCTGGGGGTGGAGTGCAAGCGTATGGATGCGCCGCGGCTGACACCTTCTATGCGGACCGCGCTGGAAGATGTGAAACTTGAACAGATCGCCGTTGTATATCCGGGAACGAAACAGTATTCATTGGGAGAGCGTGTCGCTGCTGTACCTCTGGAGACTGTGGCAGAGGGACTGAAGGGACTTTTTCCTAAAAAATAAGGGGAAAACAATTCCATTTGAAGAAGTTCGGGCCGGCATTATTGCCGAGGATTTAGGGGAATAACACCTTGGCGAGCGCAGGCACAGAGGCGCTGCTTTAAGCGGCCTTACACTATGAGAGAATGTGATTGTTTTGCCCCCCTGTTATTTACAAGCAACTTAGATTAACCTTGAATTAACTCGTTGTTGCATAATATTATAATAAGCATATTTTTATAATCATAAGAGGCAGAATTGAAGAAATCTCAGGTAACAGTTGGCATAATCGGTTTTGGCACAGTAGGCACTGGCGTTGCAAGGATTCTTCTTGAGAAAAAAGATGAACTCAAAAGAAGACTTGGTTTTCCGTTAGTGCTGTCTAAGATTGCAGATATTGACATAAAGAAAAAAAGAGATATCAAACTGCCTAAAGGCATCCTTACAAATAATGCAAATGAAATATTAGATGACCCTGAGATTGATATAGTTGTTGAGCTTATCGGAGGGGTTCATCCTGCAAAAGATTTCATTATCAAGGCAATTAAAAACGGCAAGCACGTGGTCACTGCCAATAAGGCGCTTCTGGCAACAGAGGGCTCTAATATTTTTGCTATTGCCAAAAAGAATAAAATTGAATTAGGGTTTGAGGCCTCGGTTGCAGGGGGAATACCGATAATAAAGGTTGTGAGAGAGGCGCTGGTAGGAAACAGGATCAAAACCGTTTACGGAATAATCAACGGCACGTCAAATTATATACTTACAAAGATGACAGAAGAGAAGGTTGAATTCTCACAGGCGCTTAAAGAGGCACAGGCCCTTGGATACGCAGAGGCAGACCCTACATTTGATGTGGAAGGCATAGACTCTGCGCATAAGCTTGCGATACTTGCATCGCTTTCTTTCGGGATACCTATCTCTTTTAGTAAAATATATACAGAGGGCATAACAAAGATAACTCCTCTTGACATAGATTTTGCGTCAGAGCTCGGATATAAGATAAAGCTTCTTGCAATAGCAAAGCAGGGCAATGGCGAGGTTGAACTAAGGGTGCATCCCACAATGCTTCCAAAGGAATATCTTATCTCTAATGTTGACAGGGTCTTTAATGCCGTATATATTGATGCTGATGCAGTCGGCGCAAGCCTTTATTACGGAAGGGGCGCGGGAGAGATGCCGACGGCAAGCGCGGTTATGAGCGACATTGCCGATATAGCACGAAACATAACAACAGGCTCTGTAGGAAGGATACAGGGCATTGGCATGCCTGAGAAGCCGAATGTAAGAATAAAGCATACAGACGATATAGTAAGCAGGTATTATTTTAGATTCTGGGCAATTGACAAGCCCGGAGTCTTATCTAAGATAGCCGGCATACTCGGCGCCCATAATATAAGCATTGAGTCTGTGATACAAAAGGTCAGAAAGAAAGAGAAGGCGGTTCCCCTTGTGATGATGACACATGAGGCAAGGGAAAGAGACGTCAGGGCTGCGCTTAAGAAGATTGACAAACTTCCGCTCGTTTCAGGCAAGGCGACAGTTATAAGGGTGGAGGCAAGAGAGGAATAAATGACAGAATCAAAGGCTGACAAGACATTAAACATAAAGGGCGTTGTATGCCCATATACCCTTGTTAAGTCCAAGCTTGCAATGGAGGATTTAGATGTCGGGCAGGTGCTTGAGATACTGCTTGATTATCCAGAGGCATCGGAGAGCATTCCAAAGGCAATGACTAACTACGGGCACACAGTGCTGAAGGTTGAAAAGATAAACTCAACTGACTGGGTTGTTCAGGTTAAAAAAGAAATAGAAGACTGATAATCTAAAACTTATGAGCCTCTTGCAAAAGTATCAAGGAAATCGTTTCCGCTTACAAACTGCGGGAATGACGAATAAAGACTTTTGCAAGAGCCTCTTATGATAGAACTTTATGGGAGTTAAATGCCTCATAAATTCAATAACAGCGGCAGGATATTAAAATGGCGAATGCCTGACGGCTCATAGTTTTTAGTCCATGAACAATGAGCTATGAACTATGAGCGAATAGAGGAGTCGCTAATTGACATAATTTGGCATCCAACTCCCATTGTTCTAAAATAATATAGAGATAACTAATGAAGTTTAGAGAGGTGTAATATGGAATTCACAGAAGAACAGCTTCAAAGATACAGCCGTCACATAATACTGCCTGAGGTCGGCGGAAAGGGCCAGAGAAAGATCTCTCAGGCCAAGGTGTTTTTAATAGGCGCAGGAGGGCTTGGCTGTCCTGTTGGTTATTACCTTGCTGCAGCAGGCGTTGGGACTATAGCCATGATAGATAATGACACTGTCGAGGTGAGCAATCTTCAGAGGCAGATAGCGCACAACACCTCACGCATAGGCGTTGCAAAGGTAGAGTCTGCAAAGCAGACATTTGAGTCATTAAATCCTGATGTAAATGTAGTGGCAATAAAAGACAGGATATCAAAGGACAATATCATGGATTTGATAAAGGACTACGACATTGTGGTTGACGGAAGCGACAATTTCCCTACAAGGTATCTTATAAATGACGCCTGTGTGCTGCTTAAAAAACCTCTTGTAAGCGGAGCGATTTTAAGGTTTGAGGGGCAGGTTACGACAATACTTCCAGGAGAAGGGGCCTGCTACAGGTGTTTGTTTGAAGAGCCGCCTCCGCCCGGACTTGTGCCTTCATGCCAGGAGGCGGGAGTGCTTGGAGTGCTGCCAGGGGTTATAGGGGCATTGCAGGCAACAGAGGTTTTAAAATTAATCATCGGCAAGGGCAAGCCCCTAAAGGGCGAGCTTCTTATTTATGATGCGCTTGGCGTTAACTTCAGAAAAGTAAAGGTGCCTAAGAATCCTGACTGCGCAGTATGCGGCACAAACCCTACGATTAAAGAATTGGCTGATTACGCGCAGGATTACTGCAGTTTGTAATTGCCGATCATGTCTCAGTACATAACAATTCGCAGGGAACTTTTAGATGATATAATTGCTCACTGCAAAGAGGTTTATCCAAATGAGGCATGCGGTATTCTTGCAGGCAGAGGCAATGCGATAGAGAGGGCATACAGGATAACAAACATAAACAACTCCACCGTAACCTATGAGATGGACTCAAGAGAGCAGATAAACGTCAAGAGGGAGATAGAGAAGGAAGGTTTAAAGATAACTTGTATTTACCATTCGCATCCCGCATCGCCCGCTTACCCGTCTCAGACAGACATTGCAAGGGCATATTGGCCCGGGGCAGATGATGTGCTTATTTATCCTGATGTATATTACGTGATTGTCGGGCATGTTAACGGAGCGCTTGAGACAAGGGCCTTTAAGGTATATCCAAAACAAAGACCAGAGAAAAGATACAGTCAAGGCCTCAGACCCTATGGAGATACAGGGAGCTTCTGCCTATAGACGGTGAACCGCAGGTCGGGTTGAATTCCGGCTTTACACCTCTTATAAAGGCGGATAATCTTGCAAAGATTTTAGGATTAAAAGAGCTTTATATAAAAGATGATACAGTTGCGCATCCCACGCTTTCATTTAAAGACAGGGTAGTTGCTGTTGCGCTTACAAGGGCAAGGGAGTTTGGCTTTGACACAGTTGCCTGTGCGTCTACAGGGAATCTTGCACATTCTGTCTCAGCGCATGGGGCAAAGGCAGGATTTAAGCGCTTTGTATTTATACCAGCAAGCCTTGAGAAGAGCAAAATAATAGCCTCGTTGGTGTATGAGCCAAATGTCATAGCTGTTGAGGGTAACTATGATGAGGTCAACAGGCTCTGCAGCGAGATTGCAAACAGATACCGCTGGGCATTTGTGAATATAAATATAAGGCCATACTATGCAGAAGGTTCAAAGACCCATGGATATGAAATAATTGAGCAGCTTGGCTGGCGCGCCCCTGATAATGTTGTAGTGCCATGCGCGAGTGGATCTCTGCTTACAAAGATATGGAAGAGCTTTAAGGAGATGAAAGAGATCGGCCTTATAAAGGATGTGAAGGCAAAGGCATTTGCAGCCCAGGCTACCGGATGCTCTCCTATTGTTACGGCTCTTAAGCAGGGCGTTGACGTTATAAAGCCTGTTAAGCCTGATACAGTAGCTAAGTCACTTGCGATAGGAAATCCTGCCGACGGATTCTATGCGCTTCAGGTTATAAGGGAAAGCGGAGGGTTTGGCGAGGATGTGTCAGATGAAGAGATTATAGACGCAATGAAGCTTCTTGCAAAGACTGAGGGCGTGTTTGCAGAGACTGCAGGAGGCGTAACGCTTGCATCAACCATAAAGCTTATAAAGTCAGGACATATAGCAAAAGACAGCCTGACAGTTATTTGCATTACAGGAAACGGACTGAAGACTCAGGAGGCGCTTGCAGGCTCTATGAAAGAACCGTATCATATTAAGCCCAATATAGGGGCTTTTGAGGAAGCCCTGAAGAAGATTAATTCAGGGGGCAAACTTTAAATCCCAAATCCTAAATTCTAAATCCTAAATAATGTCAAATGTTGAAAATTTAAAAAAATTGGTATTTGGAATCTGAACTTGTTTGGGATTTAGAAATTAGGATTTTTAAAATTATACTTTATATATGGAGGTGGCATAAATGGCAGTAAAAGTAAGAATTCCTGTTCCGCTTCAGAGGATAACACATGGCAAGGAAGAGGTAGAAGGCAGTGCAGATACAATCATAGGACTTATCAGCGACCTTGATAATAAATATCCAGGGCTTGGGGAGAGGATATCAGAGGGAGGAAAGATAAGAAGGTTTGTTAATGTTTATTTGAATGAGCAAGACATAAGATTTCTGAAAGGCGAGGAGACTCAAATTAAGGATGGAGACGAGGTATCAATAGTCCCTGCTATCGCAGGCGGACAATAAGGGGGGATTAAGGCATGAAGAAGCGGGTAAAACTAACCTTTCCACAGCATCTGATAAAGGAGCCTGTAATATTTACCATGGCTAAGAAGTATGACATTATGCCAAACATAAGAAGGGCAAAGGTTACGGAGAGCGCAGGAGAGATGGTCCTTGAGATTGACGGCGCAGAAGAAGGGCTTGAGAAAGGGATAGAGTATCTTAAACAGCAGGGAGTTATTGTTGAACCTGTGGAAGGGGATATACTGGAATAGCGATGCAACAATGGAAAGGACTGATCGAACAATATAGGGAGTTTCTGCCTGTAACAGATAAGACCCCTGTCGTTACCTTGCATGAGGGGAACACGCCTTTAATTAAATCTGAAAATTTAACTAAACTGCTTCCTGTAGGCCTTCACCTGTTCTTTAAGTACGAAGGACTAAACCCAACAGGCTCATTTAAAGACCGCGGCATGACACTTGCTATTTCAAAGGCTAAGGAGGAAGACGCCAAGGCTGTAATATGCGCATCAACAGGCAATACCTCTGCGTCTGCGTCTGCATATTCTGCAAGGGCAGGCATATCATCAATTGTCCTTATACCTGAAGGCAAGATAGCAATGGGCAAGCTTGCTCAGGCAATGATTCATGGCGCAATGGTTATACAGCTTGACGGAAACTTTGATGATGCCTTAAAAATGGTCAGAGAGGTTGCAGAAAAATACCCCATTATACTTGTAAATTCCCTTAATCCTTTTAGAATTGAAGGACAGAAAACCGCGGCATTTGAAGTCTGCGACCAGCTTGGCAAAGCGCCTGATTATCACTCTCTGCCTGTGGGCAACGCAGGAAACATAACCGCCTACTGGAAAGGCTATAACGAATACCACAAGGCAGGCAGGGTTAATTCTCTTCCAAAGATGATAGGATTTCAGGCAGCAGGCGCAGCGCCGATTGTGCTTGGACATCCTGTAAAAAAACCAGAGACGGTCGCTACAGCCATAAGAATTGGCAATCCTGCAAGCTGGAAAGGGGCGGCGGCTGCGAGGGATGAGTCAGGCGGCAAAATAGACGCTGTAACTGATGAAGAGATATTAGAGGCATACAAACTCATTGCCGCAAGAGAAGGTGTATTCTGTGAACCTGCCTCTGCTGCTTCCGTAGCAGGTGTAATAAAACTATCAAAAGAGGGATACTTTAAAGGCGGTGAGACAGTTGTCTGTACCTTAACAGGCAATGGATTAAAAGACCCTGATAATGCGCTAAAGGTATCAAGGGCTCCGGTAAAGATTAAGGCAACCCTCTCTGATTTAGAAGATGCCTTAAGGGGCTGCTGCATATAGTCTTCAGAACGTATCTAACCTTAAAACTCCTTCACTTTTACAAGAAAAAAAGTTAATATATTTTCTATGAAATACATTATTATTGTTGGCGATGGAATGTCAGACAGGCCCATAAAGGAGCTTGGCGGAAAAACCTGTCTTCAGGCTGCAAAGACTCCTAACATGGACAGCATCGCCTCTCATGGTGAAATCGGTATGCTCAGGACAATACCTGAAGGATTCCCTCCGGGCTCGGATGTGGCGAATCTGTCAATACTTGGATATAATCCAAAAAAATATTATTCAGGCAGGGCGCCGATTGAGGCAGCTTACAGGAGAATAGAGCTTGGCCCAAAAGACGTTGCCTACAGGTGTAACCTTGTTTCTCTTGGAAATTTAAACAGTAAAGAGAAGACAATAATGGATGATTACAGCGGCGGGCATATATCCACAAATGAGGCAAAGGCATTAATAAAAGAATTGGACAGGCGGCTTGGCAGCGATGAGATTAAATTTTACCCGGGTGTAAGCTACCGCCACCTTATGATTTGGAGAGGCGGAAAACATAGAATAACCTGCACGCCGCATCATGATATAACAGGGAGGGAGATTGGCAGATATCTTCCAAGCGGGAACGGCTCTGATACTTTAAAAAAATTGATGGAGGCTTCAAGGGATATTCTTCTCTCGCATCCTATAAATAAAAATAGAATAAAAGAGGGGTGCAAGCCGGCAAACAGCATTTGGCTCTGGGGGCAGGGGAGACGGCCCTCCATGCCTGACTTTATGGGCAAGTATGGATTAAGAGGCGCTCTTATATCTGCGGTTGACCTTACAAAAGGGCTTGGCGTGATTGCAGGTTTTGACATTATAAATGTTAAGGGTGCGACAGGCTACATTGATACAAACTACGTTGGAAAGGCAAACGCAGCTCTTCGGGCGCTTAAAAAGGTTGATATTATCTATCTGCATGTAGAGGCGCCTGATGAGGCAGGCCACAACGGTGATTTACGGGCAAAGATTCAGGCAATAGAGGATTTTGATTTAAAGGTTGTCGGAACGGTGCTTAAAGGCATAAAGAGGTTTAGAGACTATAGGATATTGCTTCTGCCTGACCATGCAACGCCTGTCAGCGTGAAGACTCATACGTCTGAACCTGTGCCGTTTGCAATATATGACAGCCGCATCAAGAGAGAGAATAAGGGCGCGGCTTTTGATGAGTATATTGCAAAGAAGAAGGGCAAATTAATATTTGAAGAAGGATATAAACTTATGGGTCATTTTATTAAGGGAGGAAGTTAATGCTTATTGTCCAGAAATACGGCGGCACGTCTGTTGCAAATATTGACAGAATAAAAGCGGTTGCAGGGCGTGTTGCAAAGACTGCAAGGCAGGGACATAAGGTTTTGGTTGTTGTCTCTGCAATGTCAGGAGAGACTGACAAGCTGATAAACCTTGCCCATCAGGCCTCATCTAACCCAAGAGAAAGGGAGATGGACTTACTGCTGTCATCAGGAGAAAGGGTAACAAGCGCTCTTACGGCAATGGCAGTTGAAGAGCAAGGATTTAAGGCAATGGCGTTTACAGGAAGGCAGATGGGCATAATTACTGATACAGTCCATACAAAGGCGAGGATAGAGAAGATAACAGGCGAGAGGGCAAAAAAAGCGCTTGATGACGGTTATGTTGTGGTTGTTGCAGGCTTTCAGGGGATAACAGAGGCAGAAGATGTTACAACCCTTGGAAGGGGAGGCTCTGACCTTTCTGCAGTTGCAATTGCCGGAGCTCTGAATGCTGACCTGTGCGAAATATATACAGATGTTGACGGAGTATATACCACAGACCCGAATATTGTCCCAGAGGCAAGAAAGCTTGATAAGATCTCCTATGAGGAGATGCTTGAGCTTGCGAGCTTAGGGGCTAAGGTGCTTCAAACGAGGTCTGTTGAGTTTGCCATGAAATATGAAGTTCCTGTAGTTGTAAGGTCAAGCTTTAATGATAATCCAGGCACGCTTGTTACAAAGGAGGATGAGGAGATGGAGAAAGTTGTAGTGTCAGGTGTTGCATATGACAAGAATCAGGCGAAACTTACTGTAATGGGAGTGCCTGATAAGCCGGGTATTGCTGCAAGGCTTTTTAAAGGCATTGCAGGTTCAAATATAGTTGTTGATATGATTGTCCAGAATATAAGCAGTGACGGAAAGTCTACGGATATATCCTTTACAGTGCCTAAAACAGAGAGCAAAAAGGCATTAAGGCTTACGGAGGATATAGCCAGAGAGCTTGGCGCAGGCGGTGTGGATTTGAGGGAAGATATTACAAAAATTTCTGTTGTTGGCGTTGGAATGAGGACTCATTCAGGCATTGCCGCGCAGATGTTTGAGACCCTTGCGAAGCACGGAATAAACATTATGACAATCAGCACTTCAGAGATTAAAGTATCATGCCTTATAGATTTAAAATACACAGAGCTTGCAGTAAGGGTGCTGCATGAGGTATTCGGGCTGGCTTATAGAATTGCTAAATGACCATTATTCTCCGAGTTGTTTGATTTATGGAATGACAAAAAACGGAAGGGATTTACATGTTCAGGTATCGTTACCGCCGAAAGTTGTCGTTATTACAGCCTATGAACCTGATCCTTCTGAATGGATTGATTGCAGGGTGAGGAGGTAATTTTATGGATAAATGTGTTTTTTGCGGTGGAAAAATCTTAGAGGAAAGAGTAACTTTTGTATACGATGACGATGATAAATATTTCTTTGTTGAGCACGTCCCTGCAGAGGTATGCACAAAGTGTGGCGAAAGGACATATTCTCCGGAAGTTACCGAAGATATTATTAAATTTGCTAAATGCAAAATTAAACCTTCGAAGACCGTTGAAGTTCCTGTTTTTGATTTTGTAGAAAAGGTTTGATATTTTGATGTCTTTAAAGTTTTGGTTCTTCCGACATTTCTGTGGGTATATAATTAGAGTCTGTTTATAAACTCAACATTAAGACGTCATGCCCGCAGTCCGTTGAGCGTAGCCAATTTTTTCTATCTCCTCACGAGATAGAATCAACATTAAGACGTCATTCCCGCAGTCCGTTGAGCGGGAA